>NZ_JBHVRK010000006.1:0-221825 GCF_042885845.1 Kitasatospora sp. NPDC058032
GGCAACCGCCGTCCCCGGTTCTCTGTCGTCCGGCCCGTCCCGGCCGGTCAGCTCTGGTTGTAGAAGCCGGTTTCGTCGAGCGGGCGGTCGATCACCATCACCTCGACGTCCGCCGGGGTGAGCAGGAACACCCGGCGGGCGATCCGCTCGATGCCGCCACGGGTGCCGAAGATCAGACCGGAGGCGAAGTCGACCATGCGCTTGGCCTCGGCCTCCTCCATCTCGGTGAGGTCCATGACCACCGGGGTGCTCGCCCGGATGTGCTCGCCGACCGTGCGGGCCGCCTCGAATCCGGTCGGCCGCAGGGAGACGATCTTCGTGGGGGCGGGGGAGGACGGTACCGTCTCCTGCTCGACCCACTCGTCCTCGTACACCGCGGCCGGGTAGCTCCCGGAGGGCATCAGCCACCCGTTGTGGTGCTCGTCGCGAAGTGCTCCCATGCCGCGCCTCCCTGCCTCTGTTCCGATACAGGTCCCCCGGTGCGCGTGCCCTTTTGACACGTCATCCACTCGTCGGAACTGTCCGAGTATCGCACTGATCACCGGTGTCGTGCCCGCTCGCGCCGTCCGTACGAGTCGCGCCGCGCCGACGGTCCGGGCGGACCCGGGCATCAGAAGCGACGCGGGAGAAGGACGTACGGTTGCGCGCGTAGAAGATATCGGTCGGGTCCACCGAGCAATTGACCTTCTGTCAACAATGCGGGAACGATTTCACACGGGACCGACAACGACCCCGTCCGGCCGAGCGCATCGGCGTGTCCTGCGCCCGGCGTGCCGCCCCGGGCGCCCCGCGCTCAGGCCTGGACCGCGCGCCGCCGTCGGACAGCCGCCCGGACCACCGGGACCAGGCCCGCGACGCCGATCAGCCCGATCAGCCCGGCCGAGAGCAGGAAACCGGTCGACCCCGGCTCGCGCGCGGTGGCCGCCGCGGCGACGTAGACCGCCGTGACCGGGACCACCCCGAGCGCGGTCGCGAGGATGAACGCCGGGAAGCGGACCCCGGAGACGGCCGCACCGTAGGTGGCCGCCTGGAACGGCAGGCCGGGGAGGAGCCGGAGCAGCAGGACGCTGCGGAACCCCTGGTCGGTGAAGCGCCGGTCGATCGCCAGCAGCATCCGCCCGCGCAGGAAGCGCCGGAGCGCGTCCTGCCCCAGCCAGCGGGCCAGGCCGAAGGCGACCGCGGCCCCGAGCGTGGTGCCCAGCACGGCCAGCAGCAGTCCCTGCTGCACACCGAGCAGCAGCCCGGCGGCCGCGTTCAGGGCCGGCCGGGGGAAGAAGGCCACCGTGCCGACCGCGTACACCGCGGTGAACAGCGGAACGCGCCAGTACCAGGGCGTCCCGGTGAACAGACTGCCGTCGAGCAGGGCGGTCGGGCTCCACAGCAGCAGCGAGGCCGTCGCCGCGCCGAGGATCGCCACCAGCAGGGCGAACCGCGGCCACGGCGAACGCTCCGGCGGGTCGGCCGGGGCGGGACCGGGCGGAGGCGGGGAGGTCACGGGTTCGGGCACGGCCCGAGCCTAACCGGGCGCCCGGCCCGTCCGGCACACGGGTGCGGGGCGGACCGGGCGCGGGGAGGGGCCGGTCAGAAGTACCAGCGCTGGTTGGGGTCGGCGTTCATCCTCCACTGGCCGACAGGCGTGCCGTCGGCGGTGCTGCCCTCGAAGAGGTCGAGGTGGAGCCCCGATTCGGCGTGGGCTCCGGTGGGCGCGGCGAGCACGAACGCGCCGGCGGCGGTGAGCACGGCGGCGGCCGCGCTCAAGCGGTGCGGGGTGGTGCGTGGGTGCGCACGGTGGTCTCCCGGGTGACTAGAAGCCGGCCGGCCTGGGCGAGTAGAACCACTTCTGGTTGAGCCCGTAGTTCCCGTGCCACTGGATCACCGGTGTGCCGGGCGTCGGGTCCTCGGCGCGGATGTCCAGCAGCAGCCCGCTGTTGACGTTGGTCAGGGTGTACAGGCCGACGTGGTGGACCAGGTTGGTCGTCCACTTCTGGTTGTCGCCGCCGTTGCACGGCCAGATGATCGCCTGCACGCCCTCCTCGGTGCTGCTGAAGGGGATGTCCAGGCACTTGCCGCTTCCCACGCCGATCAGCTCGTGGTCGGCGGTCCAGTACCACTTCTGGTTGGCGCCGCCGTTGCAGGGCCACTGCTCGACGGGCGCGCCGTCGTCGGTCCGTTGACCGGTGACATCCAGGCACTGCTCGACGGGCGAGTGGTTGGCGGTGATGAGCGCGAACGGCTCGTCGGGCCCGGCCTGCGCGGCGGTGGGGGTGACGAGGCCGAGCGTTCCGGCGGCGGCGAGGGCGGTGGCGGCGCCGAGACGGGCCGCGCGGGTGCGGAGGGGCGTGCTCACGGTTCCTCCTGCGGGTCGGGTGGTGCGCGGTGGGCGGGTCCTGGCCGGGTGCGGGTGGTCAGGAGGTCGGGCCCGAGGTGAAGTTCGAGGGGATCCAGATCTGGTTGTAGGCGACGGGCACGTCGATCGGGTTCCACTGGATGACGGGCGCGCCGTCCTCCTTGCTGCCGAAGGCGACGTCGAGCACGAGCGCGCTGTTCACGTTGGCGTAGCGGCGCGTCCCGGAGTGCATCAGGTTCTCGGCCCACTGCTGGTTGGTGCCGCCGTTGCAGCGCCACACCACGGGCTGGGTGCCGGGCTCGGTGCTGTAACCGGGGACGTCCAGGCACGTTCCGCTGTTCACGTTGACCAGGACGCCGCCGGCGGCCCGGAACCACTTCTGGTTGGCGCCGCCGTGGCAGGTCCACTGGCGGACGGGGGCGCCGTCGTCGGTGCGCCAGTCGGCCACCTCCAGGCACTTGCCGGAGTAGAGGTTCGTGATGGCGAAGGGCTCGGTGGGCGGGGTGGGGTTGGAGGTGTCGGCCTGGGCCGCGGGGGCGGCGAGGGCGAGTGCCGCGGTGAGGGCGAGCAGGACGGCGGCGGGGCGGATGGACATGGGACTCCTCAGGGGTGATCGGTCCCGGTGCCGGGACGGCGACGCGTCCCGGCACCGGGGGCGCTGTCAGAAGGAAGGCAGGGTGATCTGCGGGTCGATCCCGATCCAGAGCTGGTTGTCGCCGCCGTTGGCCCCCCAGGTGACCACCGGGGCACCGTCGGAGGTGTCGTAGCCGTACACGTCGAGGACCAGCCCGAGGCTGGTGGGCACGGTGTTGGGCGAGGGCCGGCCGACGCCGGGGGCCCGCCAGTTCTGGCCGGGGGGGTTCGCGGGCTCGATGCAGGGCCACTGCATCAGCTGGGTGCCCCACGCGGTGGAGTCCCACGGGACGTCCAGGCACTCGCCGCTGTGCAGGTTCTTCAGGAGGCCGTAGTTGCTGTTGCTCCACTGCTGGTTGGCACCGCCGGTGCAGGTCCACTGGCGGACGGGCGCGCGGTCGGCGGTGCTCCAGTCGGCGACCTCCAGGCACTTGCCCGTGGCCACGTTGCGGATCTCGAAGTAGGGCGAGAATTTGTGGACCCGCCCGGCGTGGGCGGCACCGGGTGAGACCAGGACGGCCGCCGCCGCGGCGACGAACGCGCCGAGCGCGGCGCCGAGACGGCGGGTGGGGGAGGCGGTGCGGGTGGACACGGTGCGGTTCTCCTCTGCTGGTGGGGTCGCCGGTCGTCGGCGTACGTGCCGCAACCGGGATCGGGGGCGGTCCGGCGTCAGAAGTTGACCCGGGTCTCCAGGCCCGTCCAGATCTGGTTGGCGCCGCCGTTGGGCCCCCAGGTGACGACCGGGGCACCGTCGGAGGGGTCGAAGCCGTAGACGTCGAGGACCCCGAAGGCGCTGCCCACGTAGTCGGGCGAGGGCCGGTTGACGTGGGGGACGGACCAGAGCTGGTTGTCGGCCGAGGGCCGGAAGTGGCATCCCCAGATGACCAGCTGGGTACCCAGCACGGTGCTGGAGCCGGGCACGTCCAGGCACGAGCTGCTTCCCGCGTTGAGGAGCTGGCCGTTGCTGTTGGCGGTCCACAGCTGGTTGGCGCCGCCGTGGCAGGTCCACTGGCGGACGGGGGCGCCGTCGTCCTTGCGCCAGTCGGCGACCTCCAGGCACTTGCCGGTCGCCGCGTTGCGGAGCTCGAAGTACAGGGTGTAGCGGGGGATCTGCTCGGCATGGGCGGCGCCGGGTGAGACCACGACGGCCGCGGCGGCGGTGGCGAGTGCGCCGAGGGCCGCGCCGAGGCGGCGTCTTCGCGCGGGGGCGTCTTCGGTCACGGATGTCCTCCTGAGGTGCGACGGATGGTGGGCTCGGACAGGAAGCCGAGGAGTCGGAACCAGGACTCCCTTGCGGCGTCGCGGTGTTGGACAGCCGTCAGTTCGAAATAGTTGTGCGGAGCCTGAGGAAAAATCATGAACTCGTGTTCACGCCCGGCTTCGGTGAGCGCGGCGTCGAAGGCGGCGACCGCGCTCGGCGGGATGTGCTCGTCGGCGCCGCCCCAGAAGGCGAGGATCGGCGCGCTCAGTCCGGCGGCGAGCTGGGTCGGCCCCGGGGCGCCGTTGACGGTGTCGGGGTAGCCGTAGAAGCCGACCGCGCCGGCCAGGCCGAAGCGCGGCGCGGCGGCGCGGAAGGCCTGGCGGCCACCGAAGCAGAAGCCGAGCGCGACGACCTCGGCGGCGCCCAGCGCGCGCAGCCGGCCGATGCCCGCGGTGAGATCGGCGTCGAGGCCCTCGGGCGTGAGGGCGAGCAGGTGCGGCAGCAGGTTCGGCAGCTCGCCGAATTCCGGCGCGCGGTCCTTCGGGTCGGCTCCGGCGGTGCGGCCGTAATAGTCGACGGCGAGTGCCGGGAATCCCTGTTCGGCGAGCTGGACGGCGGTTCGCCGGTAGAAAGCGGAAAGGCCCTTGTTGTCCGGCAGCACGAGCACGCCCGGCCCGGCCGGGTGCTCCGGGCGGGCCAGGAAGGCGCCGAACGCGGTGCCGTCGGCCGAGGTCAGGGTGAGGTCGGCGGTCTCGGCGAGGGTGTGGGTCGCGGGGGTGAAGACGGGCGGGGCGGCTTCGGCCTCGTAGCACATGGGAAATCCTTCGCAACAGCGGAACCGCCGGGCACGCGGTGTGCGCGCCCGGCGGTTCGAGATGCTAGCGAGAATTCTCCGAGGAATTTCTCATCATATCGCAGGGGTATTTTTTCCGAAAGCGTTTTTCGATTCCGGAGTGATCACGCTTTCCGGGCCGGGGTCGTACGTGGCCCGCCCCTCGGCCCGGCGCAGTGCGCCCGCGCTCAGCAGCAGGGCCACGGAGAGCGCGGTGACCACACCGAAGGAGACGGTCAGCGAGGTGGCCTGGGCGAGCCCGCCCACGATCGCCGGGGCGATCAGGCTCGAGGTGTAGGTGACGGTGGCGACGCCGGCGATGGCCTGGCTGGGGTTGCCGCCGCTGCGGCCGGCCGCGGCGAAGGCCAGCGGGACCACCACGGCGACGCCGATCCCGATCAGGGCGAAACCGGGGACGGCGAGCGCGGGCCGGTCGGCCGCGACCACCAGCAGCCCGCCGGCGGTGGCGATCGCACCGCTCAGCCGGGTGGCCCGGACGGCGCCCAGCCGGCGGATCACCGCGTCGCCGGCCAGCCGGCTGACCGCCATGGTGAGCGAGAACGCGGTGTAGGCGGCCGCCGCCACGGCGGGCGAGGCGCCGGTGACCTCACGCAGGTAGACGCCGCTCCAGTCCATCGAGGCGCCCTCGGCGAACACCGCACAGAAGCCGACCAGTCCGATCGCCAGCGAACTGCGCGGCGGCAGCGCGAACCGCGGTGGCGCCTCGGCCTGTTCGGGCGCCCGCAGATCCGGCAGCGCGCGGCAGGCGGCTCGGGTGAGGGCGAGCAGGACGACGGCGGTGACGGCGATCTGCACCCGGGGGTCGAAGTCCTGATGGGCGGCCAGGATGCCGACGCCCGCCGCCACCAGACAGCCCGCGCTCCACATGCCGTGCAGCCCGGACATGATGGAGCGGCCGATCCGCTGCTCGATCTCCACGCCCTGCGCGTTCATCGCGACGTCCGACATGCCCGCCGCCGCGCCGTAAGCCAGCAGGAACAGGCAGAGCACCGGCAGCGAGGGGGCCAGTGAGGGCAGCGGGAGACCCAGGCAGCAGAGCGCCAGCAGTCCGCCCACCGCCGCCCGTCCGCCGTAGCGGTGCACGATCCGGCCGGCCAGCGGCATCGCGAGGGACGAGCCGATGGCCGGCATCACCAGGGCCAGGCCGAGCTGGCCGGGGGAGAGGCCGAGGTGGTCCTTGAGCCAAGGGATCCGGCTCGCGAAGGTGCCGCCGACGGCGCCGTGCACGGCGAAGGCGAGGGCGACGGCGATGCGGGCCCGGCGTGCGGCGCCCGGGTCGTCGAATGATGGTCCTGTGGTCGGGCTGGTGGTCATCCGGTTCTTCCCTCCCGGCCGCGCGCGGCGCGGCGGTGCCCTGGGGGTGGTGTGGGGGTGCGGTGGTGCCCGTCGACGTGGCAGCGGCGACGGTTCGATAAATTATCAGGAAGGGACCCTGATAGAAACACTCTGGAAGGATGTCCGGCCATGACCACCGCGCGTACGGCCACGCCGAGCACCGCCCGGGCGATCAACGACCGCTTGGCGCTCAACCTGCTGCTCGAGCAGGGACCCCTCACCGCGACCGAGCTGCGCGACCTCACAGGGCTCTCCCGGCCGACGGTCGCCGACCTGCTCGACCGGCTCCGGCGGACCGGACTGGTCGCCGTCGTCGGCGAACGCGGCGAGCAGCGCCGCGGCCCCAACGCCCGGCTCTACGCGCTGGTCGCCTCCCGCGCCCACCTCGGGGCCGTCGACGTGCGCTCCGGCGGCGTCACCCTGGTGGTCGCCGACCTGGCCGGGCAGACGCTGGCCGCCGCCGAGATCGCCGTCGCCGAGCCGGGGCCCGACGCCGCCGCCCACCGCGCCGCGGCCGACCGGATCGTCGCCGCCCTGCTCGACGCCGCCCGCCGGGCCGGCGTCGAGCACCTGCACACCGTCGCCGTCGGCGCCCCCGGCCTGGTCGACCCGGCCACCGGCCGGCTGCAGTCCACGGGCGTGCTGCCCGCCTGGCACGTCGAGCTCCTCGCCGCCCTGCGCGACCTGCCCGGCACCGATGTGATCCTGGAGAACGAGGTCAACCTCGCCGGCCGCGCCGAGTACCGGATCGGCGCCGCCCGCGGCCGGGACGACTTCGTGCTCGTCTGGCTCGGCCACAGCGTCGGCGCCGCCGTCGTCCTCGACGGCAAGCTGCGCCGCGGCGCCGGCGGCGGCACCGGTGAGATCTGCTTCCTGCCCGTCCCCGGCACCGTCTCCCTGCCCTCCGCGACCAGCTGCGAGGGCGGCTTCCACAGCCTCGCCGGCAGCGCCGCCGTCTGCGCGCTGGCCCGCGCCCACGGGCTGCCCGCCGGGGCGGCCGACGACGCCGCGGCCGCCGAGACCGCCGTCCGCGCGGCCCTCGACACCCTCGGAGACGGGCTGCCGGGCGGGCCGTTCCTGGACGAGCTCGCCGAGCGGATCGCCCTCGGCGTCTCCGCGGTCTGCGTGGTGCTCGACCCCGGCTGCGTCGTACTCGGCGGCGAGATCGGCCGGGCCGGCGGCGCCGAGCTCGCCGCCCGGGTGGAGCGGCGGCTCGCCGGGCTCTCCCCGCTGCGCACCGAGGTCCGCCCCGGCGAGGCGGGCGGCGGCGCGGTGCTCGGCGGCGCCGTGCTCACCGCCGGCGACGCCGTCCGCCGGGACCTCTTCGGCGAACCCTAGGCGCCGTCCTCGATCTCCCGTCGCCGAACTCCCGTCGTCCGCCCGGGGGCGTGCGTGCCTGGACGCGGCTCGGCGGGCGGGAGTCCGAGGGCAGCCCCTACGGGGGTGTGCGCCGGCGGTCGGCCGGTACGGCAGGATGGGCCGCGGGCCGCGACCGGGCGGGGGTGGACCAGGGACTCCCGCTTGCCGGCCGACCGTCCGCACCACCGTCAGGAGTCGCAACCATGGGCCAGCCCGGGGCACCGGCCAACCCGTACCGCATCGGCGAGGCCGCCGCGCTGCTCGGCGTGAGCGCCGACACCATGCGGCGCTGGGTGGACGCCGGCCGGATCACCGCCGAGCGCGACGAGCACGGCCACCGGATCATCGCCGGCGCCGAGCTGGCCGCCTTCGCGCGGGAACTGGCCCGCCCCGAGACGGCCGCCGCGGAGGGCCGGCCCTCCTCGGCCCGCAACCGCTTCCCGGGCATCGTCACCGACGTGGTGCTCGGCGATGTCGCCGCCCAGGTGGAGATCCAGGCCGGACCGTTCCGGGTGGTGTCGCTGATCAGCCGGGAGTCGGCGGAGGAGCTGGAGCTGGTGCCGGGAGCGGCGGCCACGGCAGTCATCAAGTCCACCAATGTGATGATCGAACGACGCTGAGCGCCCCGAGGAAGGGACCACCGATGCCCCACGAAGCGCTGCCGTCCACCCAGAGCGCGGTCTTCGCCATCGAGGCGATGGCCACCCGGCACGGCCGCTCGGTGCGGACCAGCCATGACATCGGCCGCGACCAGACCTTCGCCGGCCTGGTCGGCGCCGACGAACCGGCCGGGATCCCGCACGAGGCGCTGGTCGAGATCACCGGACCGCCCGAGGTGACCGTTCGCCTCTTCGTCCACGACAAGGCCGTGGTCACCGTCGACACCATCGCCTTCGACGTGCCGCGGGACAGCGTCCCGGCCTTCCTGAACTCGGTCTGGACCGGCCTGGTCCACCTCAAGCAACGGGTCTTCCCGCCCTCCTGCACCATGATCGTCACCGTGCCGGGCGAGCGGAGCTACCGTGAGGCCGTCACCCTGTACACCCTGACCCCGTGGCTGGCGCGCAAGCTCCGCTGACCCCGGCCGCCCGGCCGCCCGGCCCACGCACCGAGGCGCCGCCTGCCGAGACCGCCGCCCGCCAGGACCGCCGCCCGCCGAGACCGCTGCTCGACCGCTGAACGGACCGAAGAACGGATCGATGAACGGACCGATGACCGCCTCCGCCGCCCGCCGCCGCCCCGTCCTCGCCGTCGCCCACCGCGGCGACCCGTACCGCCACCGCGAGAACACCCTGCCCTCCGTGGAGTCCGCGTTCGCCGCCGGAGCCGACGCCGTCGAAGTCGACGTCCAACTGACCCGCGACCGGGTCCCGGTCCTGCTGCACGACGCCACCCTCGAACGCCTCTGGGGCGACCCGCGCCCGCTCGCCCGGCTCACCGCCGAACAGCTCGACGCCTTCGACGACGGCCGGTACCGCGTGCCCACCCTCGCCGAGGCGCTCAAGGCCACCGCCGCCGCCGCGCCCGGCGCCAAGCTGCTCATCGACCTCGACGACGCGGGCCCGGCCGCCGCCACCTGGGAGGTCGTCGCCGATCTCGGCGCCGAGCAGCGGGTCGGCTTCTGCGGTCCCACCACCGCGATGCTGGCCGTCCGGGCGCTGGCGCCCGACGCCGAGATCGCGCTCACCTGGAAGCAGCCCCGGCTGCCCGTGCGCGCCCTGCTCGACGACCTGCGCCCGCGGTACATCAACCCGCCGTTCGGCCTGGCCACCCCCGCCTTCACCGCCGCCGCCCACCAGGCCGGCCTGGCCGTCTCCACCTGGACCGCCGACCTGCGCCGCACCATGCGCAAGCTGAACGAGGCCGGCGTCGACTCGATCACCAGCAACCGGATCGCCCTGCTGCGCTCCGTCCTGGACGGCCGCCGGTGACCGGGGGCCCGCGGGGGGACGACGGCGGGGTGCTGGGCCGACGGGCGCTCGGCCGCGCGCTGCTGGCCCGTCAGCACCTGCTGGAGCGCAGCGCCGCCACCCCGGCGGACATGATCGAACACCTCGGCGGCCTCCAGGCCCAGGCCGCCCCACAGCCGCCCTACCTCGGTCTGCTCGCCCGGCTCGACGGCTTCACCCCCGAGGCGCTGACCGGGCTGATCGAGACCCGGCGGGCCGTGCGGATCGCCCTCCAGCGCGGCACCATCCACCTGGTCACCGCCGAGGACTGCCTGACCCTGCGGCCCCTGCTGCAGCCGTTGCTGGAGCAGCAGTTGCGCACCACCTACGGCAAGCGGCTGGCCGGCCTCGACCTCGACGCGCTGGCTGTCGAGGCGCGCGCCCTCGTCGAGGCGGAGCCGCGCACCTTCCTGCGGCTGGGCACCGAACTGGCCGCCACCCGTCCCGACCGCGATCCGGCCGCGCTCGCCCAGGCCGCGCGCTGCCTGCTGCCGCTGGTGCAGGTCCCGCCGCGCGGCCTGTGGGGTCGCGGCGGTCCCGCCGCGCACACCACCGCCGAGGCCTGGCTCGGCCGGCCGCTCGACCCGGTGCCCGCGCCGGACGCCCTCGCGCTGCGCTACCTCGCCGCCTTCGGCCCGGCCACCGTCGCCGACCTGCAGAAGTGGTGCGGCCTCAGCCGGCTCGCGCCGGTGCTGAAGCGGCTCGCCCCGGGCCTGGTCACCTTCCGCGACGAGCAGGGCCGGCTGCTGTACGACCTGCCAGAGGCGCCCCGGCCCGGTCCGGACACGCCTGCCCCGGTCCGGCTGGTCGCCCCGTTCGACAACCTGCTGCTCTCGCACGCCGACCGCACCCGGGTGCTGCCCGAGGCGTATCGGCCGCGGGTGATGACCCAGAACGGCATCGTGCTCGGCACCCTGCTGGTGGACGGCCTGGTCGCCGGGAGCTGGCAGCTGTCGGAGCAGGGCGCCGGGGCCCGGTCGGTGACGGTCCGCCCGTTCACGCCGCTCGGCCGGGCCGACCGGGACGCGGCACTGGCCGAGGCCGAACGGGTGCTCGCCTTCGCGGGCGGCGACGGTCCGGTGCGCTTCGAGGAGGCCGGATAGCGCGTTCGACGGCCGGACGGAGGTGCGGGCGCGGTGACTCATTGGAGTGGGCCGGCGGCGGTGCTCCGTGTCCGTACCGGCTCGACTGGCTTGAATCGACCCACCCCTACCGAAGTGGAGTCGGCCGTGGCCCCTGTGCACAATGGCGTCTACGCGATCGCCAAGCCCACCGAGCAGTTGCTCACCCTCCAGGCCTCCAAGGAGTTCGTGGTCGTCCTGAACCCGACCGGTGAGCCCGGGGAGCAGGAGTGGGAGGTGACCGCCCGCGACAACGGAAACGTCGTCATCAGGAACCTCCGGCACGGCGACCACGTCGGCCTGGACGGCCCGCCGGAGGTGAACCAGCAGGTCCGGGGCACCGAGGAGGCGTTCGAATGGGCGCTCCACCAGGCCGCCGAGCGGTCCTCCTTCCATGTCGTCGTCCCCGGGGGGCCGGTCGACGGCCAGGAGCTGGCGCTGGACCTGAGCGTGCTGGACATCTTCCCGCCGCGCACCGCGCTGCGGCCGCTGGAGGTCCAGGACCAGCGGCAGGCCTGGCTGTTCGAGCGCCGCGACTGAGCGCCGGCCCGCCCGCCCCGGACGTGCCGTGACCGCCGGGGCGGGCGCCGTCCCCAAGGGATAAAACAGGCGCATGATCGGATCATCTGCTGAGATGGGGCAGACCTGGACCGATCGACCGGACGGAGGAACGGATGCCGGGGCAGACTCCGTCCGAACGGCCACCCGCCGACCACCGACGCCCCTATCTGATGCTGCCGGCCCCGGTCCGGGCGGCCGCCGCCTGGTCCGCGGCGCTGGTGCTGCTGATCACCGTCGCCTCGCTCGTCGTCTTCGCCCTCGTCGAACTGCGGGCCGCCACCGTGCCGGTGATCCTGGCGCTGCTCGGCACCTCGCTGCTCCAGCCCGTGATGCCGTGGATGGTCCGACGCGGCGTCAGCCGCTCCCTCGCCGCCGGACTCACCTGCGCCGTGCTGGTGGCCGCCGTCGGCACGGTCATCGCCCTGCTGGTGAACTCCCTGGTGCACAGCGCCCCGCAGATCGCCACCGCCCTCCAGGAGGCCGGCGACCGGCTCGCCGAATGGCTCGGCCCCTTCGGCGAGAAGATCCGGCACGTGCTGGACAACGCCAAGGGCGAGACCAGCACCCTCGTCACGACCCTGACCGACAGCGTGCTCACCGGCCTCGGCCTCGCCACCCAGGTGGCCACCGGTGGTGTGCTCGCGCTCGCCCTGGTCTTCTTCTTCCTCCGCGACGGCCACCGCACCGGCGAGACCATCCGCTCCTACCTGCCCGAGCGCACCGCCGAGACGGTGGTGGCCTGCGGTGAGCGGGCCTTCGAGGCGATGGCCGGCTTCATGCGCGGCACCACCCTGATCGCCCTCATCGACGCCTTCTTCATCACCGTCGGACTGCTCGTCCTCGGAGTCCCCGGCGCACCCGGCCTCGGCGCGCTGGTCTTCATGGGCGCCTACATCCCGTTTGTCGGCGCCTTCCTCTCCGGCACGGTCGCGGTGCTGGTCGCCCTCGCCGACGGCGGCGTGGGAACGGCGCTCTGGGCGCTCGGCGTGGTGGTCGCCGTCCAGGTCGTCGAGGGCAACGTCCTCCAGCCGCTGATCCAGAGCCGGACGGTGGAGCTGCACCCGGCCACCATCATGGTCGCCGTGGTGGCCGGCTCCGGGATCGCCGGCATCATCGGAGCCCTGCTGGCCGTCCCGGTCTGCGCCGCCGGGCTCGGCGTCGTCTCCGTCCTGCGCGGCGCCCCCGGCCGCGGGCGGCGCGGGGACCGGGACGGTGACGGGACCGAACCCCTCGCGGAGCCGGCTGAGGGGTATCAGGAGTAGGCGGACGGCCGCGGCCTGCGTCTGCCGGTCGGACCGGAGGCCCGCCGCCGCGAAATTCCGGTTGCCGGTGCCGGACGGGTGGGGCAGAGTGCCCTGGCCGGGGCGGAGGATCGCCGCAGGGCGGAGGATCGCCGGAGGGCCGAGGAGAGGCGCTGGTCGGAGGATGACGGTGGGGAGGACGACGGTGGAACGGTTCGTGGTGTCGGACGGGGCGGCCGGCCCGTACGGGCTCGCCGTCGGGCCGGACGGCGCCCTGTGGTTCACCCTGGTGCACGCCGGGGAGGTCGGGCGGCTGGCGGCCGACGGGAGCGTCACCCGGTACGGGCTCGACGCGCCCGGGTGCGCGCCCTCGGTGATCACGGCGGGTCCCGACGGGGCACTCTGGTTCACCCGGACGGGCGACCACCGGATCGGCCGGATCACCGTCGACGGCGAGGCCCGCTGCTACGAGCTGCCCACCGCGGGCGGTCCGTACGGGATCGCGGCCGGGCCCGACGGGGCGCTCTGGTTCACCGAGCTGAACGCCGACCGGATCGGGCGGATCACCGTGGACGGCGAGGTGACGGAGCATCCGCTGCCGGTCTCCGGCGGCTACCCGTCGATGATCACGGCCGGACCGGACGGGGCCCTCTGGTTCACCCTCAACCAGGGCGGAGCCGTCGGCCGGATCACCGCGGACGGGGAGGTCGCCCTGCACCCGCTGCCCACCGAGGGCGCGGCCCCGGTCGGCATCGCCCGGGGCGGCGACGCGCTCTGGTTCGTCGACATCGGGGCCGGCCAGGTCGGCCGGATCACCGTCGCGGGCGAGGTGACGGAGCATCCGCTGCCCGACCGCGCGGCCCGCCCGCACGCCATCGCCGCGGCCCCGGACGGCCGGCTCTGGTTCACCGAGTGGGGAGCCGGCCGGATCGGCTCCCTCACCCCCGACGGCCGCTACACCGGCCACCCGCTGCCGGTCGAGGGCACCGAGCCGCACGGCATAACCGTCACCCCGGACGGCGCCGTCCACGCGGCGCTGGAGATCGGGGAGATCGTCCGGCTGGCACCGTAGGGCGTACGTCAGCGGTGGTGGGCGGCCGGGGTGTGGCCGAAGGTGCGGCGGAAGACGTCGATGAACGCACTGGCCGAGGCCCAGCCGCAGCGGTGCGCCACCGCGGTGACCGGGACGTCCTCGGCCAGCAGGCGCAGGGCGTGGTGCAGCCGCAGCTGGGTGCGCCACTGGGGGAAGGTCATGCCCAGCTCCTCGCGGCAGAGCCGGCTCAGCGTGCGCTCACCGGCCCCGGCCGCCCGGCCGAGCTCGCCGAGGGCGCGGCCGTCGGCCGGGTCGGCGTCGAGCAGGGCGGCGACCGCCGCGAGCCGCGGGTCGCGCGGCACCGGGAGGTGCAGCGGCTGCTCGGGGGCGCGGCGCAGCCGGTCCAGCAGGACGGCCAGCATCCGCCGTCCCTCGGGCGTGCCCTCGGTGCCCGGACTGCTGTAGGCGATCAGCAGTTCGCGCAGCAGCGGGCCCACCGCCAGTACCGCCGGGCGGGTCAGCCGCAGTGGATTGTGCCCCAGCGGCAGGCCCACGGTGTGGAGCACGGTGGGTCCGTAGGCGCGGTGCCGGTGGCCGGTCCCGGCGGGGATCCACAGCGCCCGGGTCGCCGGGGCGACCCAGGTGCCCGCGGCGGTGGTCACCGCGAGCACGCCCCGGCCCGCGTAGACGATCTGGTGCACCTCGTGCCGGTGCTCGGAGACGGTCGAACCGGCGGCCAGTGGTCGGGTGACCGTCAGATCGGGTGAACCGTCAGATTGGCGGGAAGTCGGCATCGTCCGGCATTTTATCGGAAGTCCGCCACCGTCTGCCGGGCCGAGGATCGCTCCGTGACCACTCTTCGATCCCGTGTCCCCTCCGGCGCCGCTCCGATCGCGGTACTGGCGGCGGGCCATGCCGCCGTCGACCTCTACCAGGGCGTGGTGCCCGCGCTCGTCCCCTTCCTGGTCGCCGAGCGCGGCCTCGACTACGGTTCCGCCGCCGGGGTCGTGCTGGCGGCGACCCTGCTCTCCTCGATCGTGCAGCCGCTGTTCGGCGCGCTCACCGACCGCTGGGCGATGCCCTGGCTGATCCCGGCCGCCACCGCGGCCGCCGGGATCGGCGTCGGCCTGGCCGGGCTCTTCGGCCCCTACGCGCTGCTCTGTGCGGCGGTCGCGCTCTCCGGCGTCGGGGTCGCCGCCTACCACCCCGAGTCCGCGCGGCTGGCGCGCGCCGCGAGCGGCGACAGCCACACCCGGATGGGCTGGTTCTCGCTCGGCGGCAACATCGGCTTCGCACTCGCCCCGCTGATGGTCGGCCCGGTGCTGGCGGCCGGCGGCCTCGGCGCGACCCCCTGGCTGGCGGTGCCCGCGCTCGCCGCGGCGCTGCTCACCGCACCGGTGGTCCGCACCCTGGCCGCCCGTGCCGCCGGGACCGCTGCCGGCGGAACGGGCGACGCCCGGCGTGACGACTGGCCCGCGTTCCTGTGGCTCTCGGGGGTGATCGGCTGCCGCTCGGTGGTCTTCGTCGGGCTGAGTTCCTTCGTGGCCCTCTACGCCCAGCAGCGGCTCGGCCGGGGCGACTCCGGGACGGGGACCGTGGCGCTCTTCACGCTGTTCGCCGGCGGCGCGGTCGGCACGGTGCTCGGCGGCTGGTGCGCCGCCCGCTGGGGCCGGGTGCGGACGGTCCGGCTCTCCTACGCGGCCGCCGTCCCGGCCGTCGCCGGACTGCTGCTGGTGCCCGGACCGGTCGCCCTGTACGGCTTCGCCGCGCTGATCTCGCTGGCCCTGTACGTGCCGTTCTCGCTCCAGGTGACGCTCGGCCAGGACTACCTGCCGAGCCGGATCGGCACCGCCAGCGGGGTGACCCTCGGCCTCGCCGTCAGCGTCGGAGGCCTCGCCGGCCCGGCCATCGGCCTGCTCGCCGACCACACCGGGCTGCGCACCGCGCTCGCGCCGCTGGCCGTGCTGTGCGCGCTGGCCTGGGCGCTCGCCCGCCGTCTGCCCGAGCCGGCCGGGGACCCGCGCGAGCCGGCCGCGCCGGAGCCGCCGAAGGCCGTGCCGTGGCAGGAGGCCGGGAACGTCGGGCGGGCGGGGCGGCCCTGACCCGCGGTGCGCCGAGGACGGGGTGTGCCGAGGACGGGGTGCCCTCGGGACGGGGTGCGCTCAGGACGAGGTGCGCAGCTCGGTGGCGAGCGCGCAGAGCGCGGCGCGGTCGCGGCGGCCGGTCTTGGCGATCAGGTTGGCCAGGTGCTTCTCCACCGTGCGCGGGGAGATGGACAGTTGGCGGGCCAGCTCCTGGTTGCCGGGCCGGTCGGCGAGCAGCAGCAGCACCTCGTACTCGCGGACCGTCACCCCGCAGGTGCGCAGGTCCGCGGGCACCGCGTCGCGGCCGCCGCGGTGCTGGGCGACGCTCGCCCCCGCCCGCCGCAGCAGGGTGCGGCAGGCGGCGGCCACCGGCTGGATCTCCAGCTGGTGGAAGTACTCCTCGGCGGTGCGCAGCCAGGCCACCGGCTCGCCCCAGCCGTCGGTGAGCGCGGCCTCGGCGGCGAGCCGCAGTGCGAGGTGGTGCGCGAGCGGGAAGGCCGCGGCGGTCGGCCGGGCCCCGGCGAGGGCGCGGGCGGCCTGCTCGGGGCGGCCCTCGCGGCCCAGCAGCACCGCGTCGGCGAAGCGCAGGAACTGACGGTTCCAGGCGAGTTCGGCGGCGGGCGCGGCGGCGGCCAGGTCCAGTTCGGCGCGGTCCCAGCGGCCCTCGACCACCTCCAGCAGCGGGTGCAGGCCGTGCCGTCCGGCCAGGTAGAAGACGCTGGGGTGGCGCTCCTCCCAGGCCAGCCCGGCGTCGAGTTCGGCGCGCGCCCCGGCGCGGTCCTCGGCGAGCAGCGCGCCGACCGCGCGGCAGAGCCCGAAGCGCAGCGGCGTCAGGAAGGACTCGTCGCCGCCGGCCTGGCGGAACCGGGCCAGTTCGCCCTCCATCTCCCGGGTCCGGCCGAGGTGGGCGGCCAGGGTGGCGGAGGAGAGCAGCAGGTAGCGGTGGGCGGCGAGGTTGTGCAGGCGGGCGGTGGCGTCCAGGCAGCGGTCGACGGTGGCACGGGCGGTCCGCCACTCGCCGCGCATCACGGCGTTCATCGCGAGCAGGCCGTCCAGGGTCTGGGTCAGCACGATCGCGCCGAGCCCGGCGGCGGCCTCCCGGGCCCGCTCCAGCCGGGTGCCGTCGCCGGTGCGCATGAAGGCGTTGGCGCCCAGCCGCAGCATCGCCTCGACCCGCCAGACGGGCAGGGTGTGCGCCTCGGCGACGGTCAGCATCCGCTCCAGGCAGGCGTCGGCGGCGTCGAAGCCGCGTTCGCGGGCGAGCAGGGCGAGCAGCTGCCAGGCCTGGCAGGCGACCACCGGCAGGCCGGAGCGCTCGGCCACCTCGGCGGCGCGGCGGGCGCGCAACTCGGCCTCGGCGAGGCGGGCCGCCGCGTCCGGGGCCGGGGCCGGGGCGGTTGACGGCTCGTGAGGGGCGCCACCGGGGGCGCCGTCCGGGCCCGGCGACCCGTGGTCCGGCAGCAGCGCGAGGTGGCCCTCGACGACGGCCAGCGCGGCGTCCTGCTCGGGACGGGGCCGCCCCGCGGTGAGGGCGCGCGCGGCGGCCACCTGGTCCCGGGCATCGGTGCCGCGTTCGGCCATCACGGCCGCCCAGGCGAGCCGGGTGTGCAGGTCGATCCGGCGCTCGACCGCCGGGACGGTGCCGGCGGGCGGCGCGGGCGGGACCGGCGGCAGGGTCCGGACCAGCTCGAAGGCCCGGTCCAGCTGCCCGGCTTCGGCCAGCGCGGGCAGCAGCCGCTCGGTGACGCCGGCCCGTTCGGCATCCCCGGCGAGTTCGTGCGCGCGCTCCAGCAGGACCACCGCGGACCCGGCCGCGCCCGCCTCCAGCACCCGTCGGCCGGCCTCCGCGAAGTGCACCGCCGCGCCGGCCCGGTCCCCGCCGACGAGCAGCAGTGCGGCGACCAACTGGCGTCGCTCCTCGGCGAGTTCGGGGTCGGCGCGGAGGATCGCGCGGGCCGCCCGACGGGCCAGTGCGGCGCGTTCGGCGGGAGCCAGGGCGGCCGTCACCGCGTCGGCGGTCAGCGCGTGCCGGAAGGCGTAGCGGTCCGGGGCGGCACCGTCCGGCACGATCACATTGGCCTCGCAGGCCGAGCGCAGATGGCTGAACAGGGTGCGGTCGTCGTACCCGGTGATCAGCTGCACGGTGGTCACCGAGAAGCGGCTGCCGAGGGTGGCCGCGGTCAGCAGCAGGTCCCGCACCTGCGGGTCGAGTTGGTCGATCCGGTGGCCCCAGCTGCGGACGATGGTGCTGGGCACACCGGGGCGCGAGCCGTCGGCGAAGGCCCAGCGGCCGTTCTCGGCCCGGCGCAGCGTGCCGGAGTCCAGCAGGTCGGCGAGCAACTCCTCGACCAGGTAGGGGCAGCCGTCGGCGCGCGCGGTGAGGTGCCCGATCAGCGCGGCCGGCAGGTCGGCGCTCTCGCCCTCCAGGATCGTGGCGGCCAGGGCGGCCACCTCGGTGGGCGGCAGCGGCCGCAGCTCGGTGACGGTGGCGGCGCGGCGGCGCTCGGCGGCGCGCACCAGCTCCAGGGCGGGGCCGGGTTCGGCGCGCAGCGTGGCGAGCAGCAGGACCGGCAGGCCGGCCAGGTTGTCGACCAGGTACTCCAGGACGGCGACGGTCTCCGCGTCGGTGTCGTGCAGGTCCTCCAGCAGCAGCACGCAGCCCTGGTCGCGGCCGAGCACCGCGAGCAGCCGCAGCAGCGCCTCGGCCAACTCGACCACGCTCTCCGGGTAGACGCCCGCGCCGGCCGCCGCCGGGTCCCGCCATTCGGGGACCAGCCGGGCCAGCGCGGGCCGGTAGGGCGCGAGTTCGGGGTCGCTGGGCGGTCCGGCGGCCCGGAAGCGGGAGGAGAGCGCCTCGATCAGCGGTCGGAACGGTGTCACCGTGCCGGTCGAACTGCCCCGCCCGCGCAGCACCGGCAGGCCCAGCCCGTACGCCTGGTAGGCGCATTCGCCGGCCAGCCGGGATTTGCCGATGCCGGCCTCACCGAGCAGGAAGACCGCTCCGCCGCCCTGCTGGCGGGCGGTGGCCAGCGCGTCGCCGAGCATCGCCAGCTCGGTCGCGCGGCCGACGGTGATCGACGACGTGGTCCGCATGGCCGCAGGCTACTTGACAGGGTATCGGTTCTGAAGAGTGGTGGGTCGGTCACGGAGCGGGCACGGCGTTACCACCGGGTGGTTACCGTACGACCACATGCGGAGCGCGGCGCCCGCGCGGCCGGTGCCGCGGACTCGCGCGGGTCGGCGTGAGTGCGCGTGAGTCCGCGAGGGTCCGCATGGGTCCGTATGGGTCCGTATGGGTCCGCCGCCGGGGGGCTGCCCGTTCCCCGGCGGCGGACGGTCCGGCCGCTCAGGGCCGGGGGTGGTGCGGTGGCACGGGCGGTTCTCAGAAGGGCGTGGTCATGGTCGGGAACTCGACGATCGGCGGGATGGCCCCGCCGGTGCCGGCGAGCAGCCGGGAGCGCAGGCCCAGGCCGTGGCCCGGGCGCAGCCGGATCTCGCCGGCCGGGTGCTGGGCCGTCTCGCCGGGGCGGACGCCGGACTGAGTCGGGGTCAGATGCTCGTCGTGGTCGTTCATGGTCCGGAGCTCCGTTCGTGGTCGCGGATGGATGGTTCTGATGGTGTGGATGGTACGGACGTCCGGTCGGGACGACGCCCGGTGGAGAGGACGTCGTTCGGGTGGCGCCGGTTCGGTCGGACGGCAGGGGCCGGTGGTACCGGTGGTGCAGAACGCGCGTGACGCGCGCGCATGGGGGCGCTAGGCGCGAACAGCGGCGCGCGGACCGGTGTTCGCGCGCTTCCCGGCCTCGACCGCCGGGACCCGGGGACGCAGCAGCAGGGCGGGCGGCACCTGGTCCGGGAAACCGAGCCGCAGCAGTCCGTGCCCGATCCCGGCCAGGCCGGTGAGCAGCCCGGGGTGCGCGACCTGGTCGGGGGTGCCCGGGC
Organism: Kitasatospora sp. NPDC058032; assembly: GCF_042885845.1. Lineage (NCBI taxonomy): Bacteria > Bacillati > Actinomycetota > Actinomycetes > Kitasatosporales > Streptomycetaceae > Kitasatospora > Kitasatospora sp. NPDC058032. Next base: position 19,660 of record NZ_JBHVRK010000006.1, read on the forward strand.
GCGCGCCGTCCTGGTCGACGGCGGCCAGCAGCGCCCCGGCCCGCCGGACCCACGGGGTGCGCCCGGCGGTGGGACCGTGCCGGCCGAGCAGTTCCAGCACGCCCAACTCGCCGTGGCAGAGGCTGTGGTCGCCGAGCGGCGCGGCGCGGGCGGTGTTCCGCACGGCGCGCTGGGCCCAGTCGGCGAGCCGGCGGTCGGCGAGCGCGAGCGGGCTGTCCACGACGGCGAGCGCGACACCGGGGCGGCCCCGGCACCAGGAGCCCTCGCGCGAGCGGACGGCGGTGGCGGCGTGCAGGGCGGCCAGCCCGGCCCGGTGGTGCGGGCCGTCGGGGGGTTCGCCGACCGCCTCGGCGTAGCGCAGCAGGGCCCAGCCGATGCCGGCCGAGCCGTGGGCGAAGCCGGTGCCGGCCGGGAGGGGACGGCCCGCCAGCCGCTCGGCGCAGCGGCCTGCGGCGGCCAGCGCGGCGGAGGCGACCGGATCGACGGCGCCGGCCGGTCCGGCGCCCGCGGTCCCGGTCCCGGCCGATCCGCCGCGGCCCGCGGCGTGCACGGCGAGCAGGGCGGCGAGCCCGCCGGCGGTGCCGCTGTGCACACCGGGGTCGTCCTCGCGCTCGGCGGCGGCCGCCGTGAGCGCCACCGCCGGGCCGCTCCACGCCGCGACCAGCGGATCGCCCAGCAGCCGGGCGAGTTCGGTGAGCGCGTAGGCGATGCCGCCGAGGCCGGCGAAGGCGCCGGAGCCGACGGCGGCCGGGTGGTCGGGGTGGGCGGCGAGCGAGTCGAGCAGCCCGGCGACGGGCGCGAGGGCCCGGCGGGCGACCTCGGCGTAGCGGTCGGTCCCGGTGAGCGCCGCGAGCTGGGCGAGGAACAGCGCCGTGCCGGTGTAGCCGCCGGCCAGGTCGGCGCCGAGCGGGCGCACCCGCCAGTAGCGGTCGGCGAGCAGTTCCAGCCCCAGCCAGTTGGTGCGCGAGCGGCCCTGGTAGGCGGCGGCGACGAGCTGGTCGCCGAGGCCCCGCGCGGCGGCCAGCAGCCGTTCGGGCTCGGGGGCGGTCGCCCAGACGTTCTCCGGCCCCGGCGGGCCGGGCCGGTGCGCGGGGGTGTCGGCGGCCCCCGCCATGGCCGCGCGGACGATCCACTCCTGGTCCTTGCGGTCGACGGCGCCGAGCGTGGCGAGCTTGACCTCGGCCCGGGCCAGCCCCGACTCGGCCAGCTCGCCGGCCAGTCGGCGCCCGTCGCTGGTCCACAGGTCGCGCGAGCCGGGCCGGGTGGTGAAGAACGGGACGTCGCCGGTCCACAGGTCGGCGATCTCGTGGTCGGCCAGCCCGGGGCGGCCCGGGTCGTCGACCGCGTCGGTGCGCAGCAGGTCGAGCACGGCCTGCCGGGCGCCGGCCTCGCGCAGCACGTCCGGGTGGGTGGACTCGTCGAGCAGCCGGGCGTAGACCCGGGTGGCCCGGGGCACCACCCGCACCTCGGCGTCCGCGAAGCAGCGCAGCAGCCCGCGCGGGCCGGTGAGTTCGTCCCGGCCGTCGGCGAGCGCGGTGTAACCGGCGCGGAAGCCGGCCAGCAGCGCCTCGGTGTGCTCGGCGGGTTCGACGGGCGCGCCGCCCAGCCGGGGCCGGTTGTGGGCCTCGCCGAACGGCCGGGGGCGGCGCACCAGACGCATCTCGTCGGTGCCGGCGCCCGCCCAGTCCACGCCGTCGACCGGGGACAGCTGCCGCCCGGCGCAGCCGCCGCCGATGCCGGAGACGTCCACGGCGCCGTCGTCGCCGATCAGCAGCTGCGGCAGCAGGCCGACCCGGTGGACGGACTCGGCGAGGGCGCGGGCCGCCGGGTCCCCGGCCAGGCCGGGTTCGGTGGCCGGGCCGCCCGCCGGTGGGTGGAACAGCGTCTCGACGTCCACCAGCACCGGCTGGTCCCCGCAGGCGATCAGGTTCTCGAAGTGCAGGTCGGTGCCGTCGAGCACGTGCAGCAGGGCGAGCAGCGCGCCCTGGCGGCGGTAGAAGCGCTCGACGTCGTAGCGGGTCAGGCACGGGCGGGCCTCGGCGTACTCGGTCCAGCCGTGGGACCCCCGGTCGAGCAGGCCCAGCGCGCGCAGCCGGGGGACGCCGGGCCGTCCGCCGTACCAGCCGAGCAGCGTGTTGAAGTGCCGGTGCGCGGCGGGCGGACGGGGCCGGTGGACGACGGCGCCGCCGTTGGCGAAGTGCAGCACGGCGACGGCCCGGCCGTGCCGGTGGCGGTCGCCCGCGTCGGCCTCGACGGCGACCAGCGCGCCCGGGTCGCGTCCGCGCAGCAGGCCGGTGACCAGCAGGGCCCGGTCGGCCACGAACCGGTCGAGCAGTTCGGCGTGCGCGTCGGCGGCGTCCAGGCAGGCGCGGGCGAGCAGCCGGGCCAGCACGGGGTAGTCGCGCAGCAGCGCGGCCAGGCCCTCCCGGCGGGCGGTGAGCGCGAGGAACGAGCGGAACCGCTCCTGCGGGGTGCCGCCGGCCAGCCGCCCGGCGGCGCGCGCGGTGTGCAGCTCCAGGACCAGGGTGCGCGCGGCGGTCCGGGCCAGCCGCTCGGTCAGCCGCGCGGTGAACTCGGCGCGCAGCGCGGGCAGGTCGATCCGGCCCTGCTGGTCGGCGGCGCGCACCGCAGGGGAGAGCGCGGTCAGCAGCCGTACCTGCGCGCGGTCGGCGAAGGGCTGCAGGACGAGCGCGAAGCCGCTCAGGCCCGGGTAGGCGGCGCGCGGCACCACCGGGCGCACCGGTGCGGCGGCCACGGCGGCCTCGGTGAAGGCGGCCCAGTCCGGGCGGGCGGCGGGGACCGGCCGGCCCGGCGTCAAGCCCCGCTCCCACCACGAGGGGCCGCCGGCACGGGGGGACCGGAGCCGACCGGGGTGGGAACGGGGAGTCTGGGGGAGGGCGGGGCGGATCGGGTGCGGGTCCGGCGGCGGACCGGGCGGTCCGGGGCGGGCGGATCCCGCGGGCGGTGCGGGGGTCGGTGCGGTCGGTGCTGCGGTCGGTGGTGCGGGGAAGTCGCCGGGCATCGGAGTGTGCGGGAACGGTGTGGCCGAGGGGACCGCCGGTGCGACCGGGCCCTGAACCGGTCCGGCGCCCCCGTCGAGGCGCGTGCTGCGCACGGCGTCCACCTCTGCCACCACCGCACCTCCGATGCCGGGAGAGGGCCGCGCTGCCGTCGAAGGCGCTGCCCTCGTTGCTGATCCTGTCGTTGCGGTGGCCGTCGGGGCATGGGGGACCGGCCCCCATCTTTGTGACGGGGCGCCCGCACGATCCTCCGCACCCCCTACTTTCGGAGGGGGCGGGCCCCCGACTTGTGGACGGGGTCAGGGGCGGGCGAGCAGCAACTGGACGGCCACCGCCGGCCGGCCGTTCATGGTGAGCACCGGGACCTCGCGCTCCTCGACGGTCTCGAACGCCGCGAACAGCCCGCTCAGCCACTCCCGGGTGTGGTGGCGGCAGACCGCGCCGTCGCTCGTCCGGAACACCCCGTAGCGGCCGTAGCCCGCCTCGGACCGGCGGTAGCGCTCCTGGTTGCGCTCGTCCGGCTGGAGCAGGTAGTCGCTGACCAGGAGCAGGCCGCCGGGGCGCAGCACCCGGTGCAGTTCGGCGACCAGTGCCTCCTGCGCCGCGTCGTCCGGGACGCAGGTGAGCACGGCGAACAGGAAGGCCGCGTCGTAGGCGCCGTCCGGGCGCTCGATCCGCGGCGGGTCGGTCAGCACCGAGAAGCGGGCGGCGGGCTGCTCGGCACGGGCCCGGGCGACGAGTTCGGGCGCCACGTCCACACCCTCGACGTCGCTGAAGCCCAGCGCGGCCAGCTCGCCCGCGAGTCGGCCGTAGCCGCAGCCGTAGTCGAGCAGGACGGCGCCGCGGTCGAGGCGGGCCGTCCAGCCCGGGTGCGGGGGATGGCCGAAGGTCTTGGTGGTTCCGGTCGAGTTCCAGTACGCGGACTGGTCGTCAGAGGCCGACATGGGCCGATGATGCCACGGGTGGACGGGCGCGGTGCGCCCGGGGTGCACCGGGCGGCGGCGGGGCCGGTGGGCGCGGGCCGATGGGGCCGTTCGGCCCTTGCGAGCGGGGTGCCGGGGAGGGATGGTGATCGCCGCGCCGCAGTGCGGGGCCGCCGGGGGCGGGTCGGCGCGGCAGGACCAGAGTGTGGCGGAACGGGAAGAGGCCTGAGGTGGGCGAGTTGGTCACGGTGCGGTTGTGCGAGGGGATTTCGCGGGGCTTCGCGGCCGATGCGAGGGCCCGGATCGCGGCCGTGGTGGGCGGGGCGGACGCCCTGGTGGAGTCGCTGCGGGTGCGGGTCGGGACGATCGGCACGGCGGCCTCCCCGGGCGGGGCGGGCCCGGCGGGTGTGCTGACCCAGGTCAACGCCGAGGTGGACGGCCGGCGGATCCGCGTCCAGGAGGCCGCCGCCGACCTCGGCGAGGCGCTGGACCGGATCACCGAGGGGCTGCGCGTCCGGATGGCCGCCGTCACCTCGGGCTGGGCGCCCAGGCCGTGGCCGCGCCGGACCCGCTCGCGGATGCCGCTGACCGCCGCCGCGTCCGCGGCCCCGGCCGCCGTCGCCGTCCCGCGGGCCGCGGACCCGGACGCCGGTGTCGCGCGCGTCGCGCTCCCGTACCCGGTCGGGCCGCAGCCCATCGTCCGGCGCAAGCGGGCCCAGCTGGTGTGGTGCTCGCCGGACGCCGCCGCCCGCACCATGGACGCGATGGACTTCGACATCCACCTGTTCACCGACCCGGCCACCGAGACCGACGCGGTGGTCTACCGGGTCGGCCCGACCGGCTACCGGCTGGCCCGGACGGTGGCCGCCGGACCACCCAGCCACCCGGCCGTGCCGCTGACCCTCAGCCCCTGCGGTGCACCGGAGCTGACGGAGGAGCAGGCCGTCGAGCGGCTGACCGCCGCCGAACTGCCCTACCTGTTCTTCGCCCACCCCGGTTCGGGACGCGGCCGGGTGCTCTACCGGCGCTTCGACGGCGGCCTCGGCCTGATCGCGGCCGCCTCGTGAGCGAGGACTTCCGCCGCCGGCTGCGCGAGCGGCGCCGTTCCGCCGTGCCGCAGCAGCCGGCCCGCCGAGCCGGTTCGGTGGTGCGGCCCCGACCGCCCGCCGAGGCGCCGCCGCGCGAGCTGGTGCCGCTCGAACGGGCCGAGGCCCTGCGGCTGCTGGGCGGCGCGCCGTTCGGCCGGATCGTGTTCACGGTACGGGCGCTGCCCGCGATCCGCCCGGTCAACCACCTGCTGGTCGACGACACCATCGTGATCCGCACGCACGACGGCGCCGCGCTGACCGCCGCCGCGGCGGGCAGCGAGGACACCGGTGTGGTGGTCGCCTACGAGGCGGACGCGATCGACCCGGTGACCCGGCTCGGCTGGAGCGTGGTGGTCACCGGCTTCGCCCGGCCGGTCACCGACCCCGCCCGACTGGCGCGCTACCGCGCCCTGTTGAGCCCCTGGGTGAACGCCTCGATGGACCACACGGTGGCCATCCAGCCCGACCTGGTGGCCGGCTACCGGCTCATCGCGGGCGCCGCCGCCTCGTAGGGCCCGCCCCACGGACAACTGGACAACTGAGGCCCCGGGCCCGCGATCCGCCCCGACGCGGGCCCCTACCGGGGGTCCCGGCGCCCGTACGCCCCCCTTCCCGGAGGGGGCGTGCGGTCCACCGGGACCCCGGCGCGGAGGAACGGCTCCGCGCCCGTCCGGCGCGGCCGGGAGAACGTCAACTCTCCCGGCCGCGCCGGTCCTTCGTCGTACCCGGGGACGGGCCGGCCGTGCCGGGCGGCCGGGCGGACAGTGGTCCCGCCCGGGGGCCCTGATCAGAGGCCCACCGGCCCCGGGCCGCTGGGTCCAACGGCCCTAGGGCGCACGGGTGGCGCGTTCCGATCATGGATCGCCATCCATCCGCAGAAGTTTCGAAGGAGTGCGTCCTTGAGCGCCATCGAGGCACAGGGCGACAGCGCGCCGCCGCCGTCCGCCGCCCGACCGGGACAGGCACGGGTCAAACGACCCGGCTCGTCCGTGGTCAGGCTGCTGACGACCACAGACCACAAGACGATCGGCACCATGTACCTGGTGTCGTCGTTCGGGTTCTTCCTGATCGGGGGCATCCTCGCCCTGGTCATGCGCGCCGAACTCGCCCGGCCGGGGACGCAGATCCTCTCCAACGAGCAGTTCAACCAGGCGTTCACCATGCACGGTTCGGTGATGCTGCTGCTCTTCGCCATGCCCCTGTTCACCGGCTTCGCCAACTGGATCATGCCGCTCCAGATCGGCGCCCCCGACGTCGCCTTCCCGCGCCTGAACATGCTGGCCTACTGGCTGTTCATGTTCGGCTCGCTGATCGCCGCCGCCGGCTTCGCGACGCCGCAGGGCGCCGCCGACTTCGGCTGGTTCCTCTACGCGCCGCTGTCCGACGCGATCCACTCGCCCGGCGTCGGCGCCGACATGTGGATCATGGGCGTGACGCTCTCCGGTTTCGGCTCCATCCTCGGCGCGGTCAACTTCATCACCACGATCATCTGCATGCGGGCCCCCGGCCTGACCATGTTCCGGATGTCCATCTTCTGCTGGAACGTGCTGCTCACCTCGGTCCTGGTGCTGCTGGTCTTCCCGGTGCTGGCCGCCGCGCTGCTGGCCCTGGAGTGCGACCGCAAGTTCGGCTCGCACGTCTTCGACCCGGCCAACGGCGGGGCGATGCTCTGGCAACACCTGTTCTGGTTCTTCGGCCATCCCGAGGTGTACATCCTGGCGCTACCGTTCTTCGGCATCGTCTCCGAGGTCATCCCCGTGTTCAGCCGCAAGCCGATGTTCGGCTACGGCGGCCTGATCGCGGCGACCGTCGCCATCGCCGGCCTCTCGGTCACGGTGTGGGCGCACCACATGTACGTCACCGGACAAGTGCTGCTGCCGTTCTTCTCGTTCATGACCTTCCTGATCGCGGTGCCCACCGGCGTGAAGTTCTTCAACTGGGTCGGCACCATGTGGAAGGGCTCACTGAGTTTCGAGACACCGATGCTGTGGACGGTCGGCTTCCTGGTCACCTTCCTCTTCGGCGGCCTGACCGGCGTGCTGCTGGCCGCCCCGCCGCTGGACTTCCACGTCTCCGACTCCTACTTCGTCGTCGCGCACTTCCACTACACGCTGTTCGGCACCGTGGTGTACGCGATGTTCGCCGGCTTCCACTTCTGGTGGCCCAAGATGACCGGCAAGATGCTCGACGAGCGGCTCGGCCGGATCTGCTTCTGGACGCTCACCATCGGCTTCCACACCACCTTCCTGGTGCAGCACTGGCTCGGCGCCGAGGGCATGCCCCGCCGCTACGCCGACTACCTGGCCTCCGACGGCTTCACCACGCTCAACACGGTGTCCACCATCGGCTCCTTCCTGCTCGGCCTGTCGATCCTGCCGTTCCTCTACAACGTCTGGAAGACCGCCAAGTACGGCGAGAAGGTCACCTCCGACGACCCGTGGGGCTGGGGCCGCTCCCTGGAGTGGGCCACCTCCTGCCCGCCGCCGCGGCACAACTTCACCAAGCTGCCGCGGATCCGCACCGAGTCCCCGGCGTTCGACCTGCACCACCCCGAGATCGCCGCCCGCGACTACCTGGAGCACAGCGGCGAGCGCGCCAAGCACCTGGCCGGGGTCATCCCGGCCGAGTACGACGTGCCCAGGCCGCGCCGCGCCCGCGCGCTCGACGGCGGCGCCGCCTCCGGCCGGCCGGACGACGCCGGCTGACGATGCCGGCTGACGACGCCCGTTGACGACCGCCGGCTGACGACCGCCGGTCACGGGCCCTGACGGCCCGGCCCCACCAACGCCGCTCCCGCCCGCGCGTCGCCCCGGGCGGGCGGGAGCGGCCCCCCTCCGAACCGCCCGAGACCTGAGGAGTGCACGGCACCGTGTCCCACATCGTCCTGGCCATCGGCACCGCCGCGATCACCGCGTCCGGCTGCGTCTGGTACCTGCCCGCCATCGCCGACCTCCAGGCCGGCGAGGACCGCCCCCGCTCGGCCCGCACGGCCGCGGCCGCCTGCGTGACCTGGTGGGCCTGCCTGGCCCTGGCCGGCGGCCTGCTGCTGGCCGTCCCCGCCTGGCAGCCCGCCGCCCAGATCGCGCTCGCCGGCCTGGTCGCCGGCGTCCTGCTGCGGATCCGCGCCCACCTCCAGAGCCGGACCGAACAGCGCGAGGACACCGTGCGCTGGGCCCTGCTCGACCCGAACCCCGCGCCCCTCCCGGTGCGCCCCTCGCCGCGGGCCCTGCTCGGCTGGCTGCTCGTCGGCCTGGCCGTCGCCTCGCTCGGCGCCGCCTCCATCCTGCTCTCCGGCGGCGGCCCGCTCGCCCCGCGCCTGGCCGCCGCCGCCGGCAGCGCCGTCGCGGTCTCCACCGCCTTCCTGCTCATCGGTCTCGGCAACGCCCGCCGGCACCGCATCTGACCGACCGTCACCGTTCTTCCGCAGGACCCTTGCTGAGCCGAGGCCGGGCCGGATATCAATCAGGCGACCCGGGGCGCCGCCCCGGCCCGCCGAGAGGAGCGTCCGATGACCGCCACCGCCACGCCGAGCGATGTGCTCCGGCAGTTCGTCCAGCTGATGGGCGAGGGCCCCGACGAGGCGGTGGCCGACCTGGTCACCGCCGACGCCGCCTTCGAACTGCCCTACCTGCTCCCCGGAGTGCCCCCGCAGCGGCCCGGCCGGGAGGCCTTCGTGGAACACCTGCGGCGCGGCGCGGTGATGCAGCGCTTCGACGCGGTGGACCGGGTCAGCGTGCACGGCACCAGCGACCCCGAACTCGCCGTCGCCGAGTACCGGCTGCACGGCGAGGTGCTGGCCACCGGCAAGCGCTTCAGCCTCGACATGGTGGTGTTCGCGCGCGTGAGCGGCGGGCTGATCACCTGGTCGCGCACCTACTCCAACCCGCTGGACAGCGCGGTCGCCTTCGGCGCCGTCGAGCGGGTGCTCTCCTCCCTCACGGAGAACGCGCAGGCGTAGGAAGCCTCCGGCGTGACCCGGATCTGGCCGGAATGGGGCCGTTCGACCCTGGGCGCGGCCCCGTCGGTACGGCATGATGCGATGGACCCGGTGTGTGGTGTGCCGGGCGAGGAGAAGGTGGAGCCACGACATGGCGAGCGAGACGACCGGGACCGGAGCACCGGCACCGGTCCGGGTGTTCCTGCTGGACGACCACGAGGTGGTGCGCCGCGGCGTGCACGACCTGCTGGACGGCGAGCCCGACCTGGAGGTGGTCGGCGAGGCCGGCACCGCCGAGCAGGCGCTGGTGCGCATCCCCGCGCTGCGCCCGGACGTCGCCGTCCTGGACGTGCGCCTCGGTGACGGCGACGGCGTGGCCGTCTGCCGCGAACTGCGCTCCCGGATGCCCGACCTGGCCTGCCTGATGCTCACCTCCTTCGACGACGAGGAGGCGCTGCTGGACGCCGTGATGGCGGGCGCCGCCGGCTACGTGCTCAAGCAGATCAGCGGCACCGACCTGATCGCCGCCGTGCGCACCGTCGCCTCCGGGCGTTCGATGCTCGACCCCGGCGCCGCGACCCGCCTGCTCAACCGGCTGCGCAGCGAGGCCGAGCCGGCGCAGCCGGCCGGCGGCGGCCCGGAGCTGACCGCGCGCGAGCAGGAGGTGCTCGCGCTGATCGGCGAGGGGCTGACCAACCGGCAGATCGGCGAGCGGCTCTTCCTCGCCGAGAAGACGGTGAAGAACCACGTCTCCCGGCTGCTCGCCAAGCTCGGTGTCGAGCGGCGGGTGCAGGCGGCGCTGATCGCCACCGAGCTGCGCCAGTCGGCCGCCGCCGACCGCTCGGCCCACCACCCGCGCGTCCTCGGCCACGGCCCGCGCGGCTGACGCCGCAGGCCCCCGTACCCGGCCCCGGTCGCCCGCCCGCCTGCGGTGACCGGGGCCGTCGGCCGTCCGGGCCCGGACGGCCCCCTTCCCGCCGTCTCCCGGTGCGGTCGTGCGCCGACTCGGCCGGGCGCCGGGCCCGGGACGTTCGCCGGGGTCCGCCATGGGCCGGGCGGGACTCTCGGCGGGACCATCGGCCCTCGTCCCGTCCCGGCCCCAGGGGCGACCATCGCTGGTATGAACGCCGATCCTGAAGCCGCGTCCGTGCAGGTCGAGCCACGGGTCCGGCCGCAGCACCGCCACACGCGGGAACTCGACGAGACCCGGGCGCTGGAGCTGCTGGGCCGCACCGGGGTGGGCCGCGTGGTCTACACCGTGGGCGCCCTGCCCGCCGTCCTCCCCATCCGCTTCCGGCTGGACGCGCTCGGTGGCGTCCTGCTCTCCACGGCGGCCGAATCCGAACTGGCGCGGGCCGTGGCCGGCGCGGTGATCGCCTTCGAGGCCGACGAGGTCGACGACACCGACGGCACCGGCTGGTGCGTCACCGTCCTCGGCCGCGCCGAACTGCGCCACCCGTCCCAGGCACCCGGTAGCCGGGTGGAGATCCGGATAGCCCCCGAACTGGTCGTCGGACGCCACCTGGCACCCGACGCCTGCTGAGCCCCCCTTCGCGGCAGCCGGGCGTACGACGGCCCGGCTGCCGCGCGGGTCACACGCCGAGCGGGGCCTGCCAGACCAGCCGGGTGCCGCCGCCGTCGGCCGGGAGCAGCTCGAAGCTCCCGCCCGCCCGGTCGGCGCGTTCGGCGAGGTTGCGCAGGCCGCTGCGGCGCCCGCCGGAGGGCACGCCCACGCCGTCGTCGGTCACGGTGAGCGTCACGTTCCCGCCGGCCGCGCGCAGCGCCACCTCGACGCGGCTCGCCCTGGCGTGCCGCGCCGCGTTGCTGAGCGCCTCGCCGAGTACGGCCATCACGTGCTCGGCCAGCTCCTGCGGCACGTCGGTGTCCAGCAGGCCCTCCATGCTGAGCCGGGGCGCGAAGCCGAGGGTGGCCTGCGCCTCGCCGACGACCCGGGTGGCGCGGGCGCGCAGGCCGCGGTCCGGCTCGCTGTGGGCGCGCAGGCCGAAGATGGTCGAGCGGATGATCTTGATGGTCTCGTCCAGGTCGGCGACCGCCCGGCTCACCCGGTCGGCCGCGCTCTGGCTCTCGATCAGCCGGCCCGCGCTCTGCAGCGTCATACCGGTGGCGAACAGCCGCTGGATGGCCAGGTCGTGCAGATCGCGGGCGATCCGGTCGCGGTCCTCCAGGAGGGTCAGCTGCTCGGCGTCCCGCCGCCGCTCGGCCAGCTCCAGGGCCAGCGCGGCCTGGTCGGCGAAGCCCAGCAGCGGGCCCGTCTCCTCGGCCGTGAACGGCGGGCGACCGCTCTCCCGGGCCAGCAGCAGCACACCGCGCCCGAACCCCTCGCCGGTGGCCAGCGGCACCGCGACCGCCGGTCCCAGCCCCGTGAACCGCCCGGGCGGACCGGCCGGGAACCGCTCGTCGCCCTCCAGCTCGTCACTGGTCACCGGCGAGCCCGAGGCGTACGCGGCGCCGGAGAGCGTGCCGTCCACCGGCACCGTCACCCCGAGCCGGGCCTCCGACCGCCCGCCGAGCGCCACCTCCACGGTCAGCTCGGCGGCCCGCTCGCCCGGATCGGACAGCACCACGGACACATCGGCCAGCTCGGCACCGGCGATCTCCCGCGCCCGGCGCGCGATCAGCTCCACGACCTCCAGCCGCGGCGCGCCCGACAGCAGGCTGCGGGTGATCTCGGCGCTCGCCCGCAGCCACCGGTGCTGGCGCTGTGCCTCCTCGTACAGCCGGGCGTTGTCGATCGCGACCCCCGCGGCGACCGCCAGCGTCGAGATGACCGCCTCGTCGTCCGCGTCGAAGTCCAGGCCACCGCGCTTGTCGGTCAGGTAGAGGTTGCCGAACACCTCGCCGCGCACCCGCACCGGCACTCCCAGGAAGGTGTGCATCGGGGGGTGGTTCGGCGGGAAGCCCACCGAGGCCGGGTGCTCGGAGAGCACCGGGCAGCGCAGCGGCTGCGGGTCGCGGATCAGCTCGCCGAGGATGCCCTGGCCGGTCGGCGGCGGGCCGATCGCGTCGATCTCCTCCTGGCCGAGCCCGACGGTCAGGAACTGCGAGAGCGAGTAGCCGTCCGCGCCGATCACGCCGAGCGCCGCGTAGCGGGCGTCGACCAGGTCGGCGGCGGCCTCGACGATGCGGTGCAGGGCCTGGGAGAGGTCCAGCTCGCGGCCGACCGCCAGCACCGCCTCCAGCAGGCTGTGCACCCGGTCACGGGTGCCGCGCGCCGCGTCGATCCGCCACTGGAGCTCCTCCAGCAGCTCGTCCAGCCGCAGCTGCGGAAGCCGTGGCCCGCCGGGGGCGGCGTTCCCGACCCGGGCGCGCGGGGCGGCGGCCGGGGTCGCCGTGTTCGGGGTCGCCGTGCTCGGGGCCGTCGCGGACGGGGCCGGCGTGGCCGGGGCCGCTCCGGTGTGGGCGGGGCAGCCGGGCGGCGGGGTGCCGTCCGCCTGTCCGCGCTGGTCTCCGTCGGTGTCCGCCCGCGTGTTCTCCGCGCCGCCCACCGGCGTCCTCCTAGTGGTTCCGTGCTGCTGGTCCGGCCCGAGCTCGGTCGTCCGACCGGTCGGATTGTCGGATTCACGTTAGTGCCGCAGGCATGTGCGCGGAACGCCGGGGTCGGTCATGAACGCGCCGGACAGGGTGCAATCGGCCACTCGCGCGCCCTTCGCACGCCGGATGCGCCACCCCCGCGGACGACTCGGCGGTTCGCGGGACCTACGGCCCCCACCCGAGGGGCCCTGCGGCCTCTGGCCGCCCGAGCGCCGTGGGACCAGGGTGGTGTCAGGGGCCGACGGCGCGTCAGCGCACACCGGCCGCCCCCACCGGCAGCCACCCGAGGCCCGCCCCGTACCGGCGGACCCGCAGCGGAAGGAAACCTCCCATGACGCCCGCAGTCCTGGCCGGAGTCGACGGATCGCCCGAGAGCACCGCCGCCGCCCACTGGGCCGCCGAGGAGGCACTGCGGCGCGGGGTCCCGCTGCGGCTGCTGCACGCCTGGCCGTGGCTCACCGACGGCCGCGCCGCCTTCGCCGGTCCCGAGGAGCTGCCGGTCGCCGCCCAGCGGATGCTGGCCGCCGCCGCCGAGGACGTCCAGAGCCGGTACCCCGACCTGACCGTCCGGACCGATGTGGTGCTGGACGCCGCCGTGGACGGCATGGTCGCCGCCGCTGAGGACGCCGGTCTGCTGGTGCTTGGCTCGCGCGGCCTGGGCGGCTTCACCGGGCTGCTGGTCGGCTCGGTGAGCATGGCGGTCGCCGGGCGCGCGGCCGTGCCCGTGGTGGTCGTCCGGCCGACGGAAGCGGGCGCCGGGCCGGCGGACGAGCGGGAGGTTCCGGAGGTGCTGGTCGGCGTCGACGCCACCGCGCCCGACGACGCGGTGCTCGACTTCGCCTTCCACGAGGCCGCCCTGCGCGGCGCCCGGATCCGCGCCGTCCACGGCTGGGACCTGCCGCCCGCCTTCGCGGTCGTCGGCTTCCTGCCGTCCGGTGTGGAGATGGCCCAGCTCCAGGCGGCGGAGGAGAAGTCGCTGGCCGCGGCCCTCGCCGCCCACCGCGAGCGCCACCCCGACACCGAGGTCGTCGAGCACGTCCGCCTCGGCGCCGCCCGCACCCTGGTCGAGGACTCCGCCGGCGCCGCCCTGGTCGTGGTCGGCCGCCGTCGCCGCCCGCACGACCTCGGCCCCCGCCTGGGCCGCATCGCCCACGCCGTCCTCCACCACGCCCAGGCCCCGGTGGCGGTCGTCCCGCACGACTGACCGGGTCCCGCCGCGTCGGGGGTGCGGTGACGCCTCCCGGAGTGGTGGTGGCGGTCGTCCCGCACGGCCGGCCGGGCCCTCGCGCCCGCTCGTCCCCGGCTGCGCCCGCCCGGCTGGCGGGTGGCCGGGATCCGCCGTACCGGGGGCGTGCTCGTGATGCTCCCGCGCACGCTGGTACGGCTGCGCCGGGTGGACCGGCCGTGGACCGGCCGTGGACCGGCTTCTCACCGAGGGTGGCCGCGCCGCCTGGCCGAGGTGCCGCACAACACGGGCCGGGGGCGGCCCAGGCCGCCCGGCGGGGGCGGGACCGATCGCCCGTGGCATCCGGGCCGTTGGACCCTGTCGCCGGCCGCGGGCCCGGCGCACCCTCGGGAGTACCAGGAGTACCGGGAGTCGCGGCCGTGCCGGGCGGGGACCGGCGCCGGGCGTCGAGGCAAGGAGAGGATCACCATGTCCCAGTCAGCCCTCACACCGGCCGACCTGCGGCTGCTCGCCGCCGCCGGCGGTGCGGCGCCCTCGCTGCACAACAGCCAGCCCTGGCGGTTCCGCCCGACCCAGGACGGGGGCGGGGTGGAGGTGCTCGCCGACCCGGACCGGTCCGTGCCGCTGGCGGACGCCAACGGTGCCGCGCTGCACATCGCGGCGGGCGCCGCCCTGTTCAACCTCCGGGTCGCGGCGGCCCGGTTGGGGCGGGAGGGCTCCGTCCGGCTGCTCCCCGACCCGGCCGACCCGCACCTGCTCGCCGTCCTCGACCTCGCGGGCCCCGCCGCCGCGCCCCTGCCCCCGGCGCCCGGCCCGTTCGGACGGGACCTCTACCCGGCGATCGCCGCGCGCCGTTCCAGCCGCCGGCCGTTCACCAATCGCGACGTCCCCGAGGCGGTCGCCGCGGAGCTGATCGCGGCCGCGCGGGACGAGGGCGTGGCGCTCGCGGTGCTGGAGGAGGAGGGTGTGCGCCGGGTCCTGGAGGTGACCACCGAGGCCGAGGACCGGATCGCCCACGACCCCGCCCGGCAGGTCGAGACCCGCTCCTGGCTGCGGCCGGACGGGGGCGAGGCCTCCGACGGTCTGCCGTACGCCGTGCTCGGGCCGCAGGACCACGACGCCCGGGTGCCGATGCGCGAGTTCGCCGGGCGCCCGCCGTTCCACGAGGGCCCGCCGCAGCCGTCCCAGCGCTTCGAGGCGCTGCCCCAGCTGTGCACGCTCCTGACCACCGGCGACGGCCCGGCCGACTGGCTGCGCACCGGTCAGGCGCTGGAGCGGGTCTGGCTGCTGGTGACCGTGCACGGGCTGCGGCTGACGGTGCTGCACCAGGCGGTCGAGTGGCCCGATCTGCGCTGGCGCCTGCGTGACCCCGCCGAGGGGCCCGGTCACGTCCAGTTGGTGCTGCGGGTGGGCTACGGCCCGCCCGGTGCCGCCACTCCGCGCCGGCCGCTGGAGGACGTCCTGGACCTGTCGGCGCCCCCCGGACCGGCCGGACCCTGAGGAGCCGGGGAGAGCACGACGCGAGTGACGCTGCGTGACCTCGCGGTGCCCGTGCGCGGCCCGGGGACCGTTCGGGTGGCGGGCTCCGCCCGGGGCGGTGATGGTGAGTCCTTGGGGGCCACCGCACGCCCCGGGCAGCCGGGGCGGCACCGCACGGGAGAGACCGCAGATGCCTGATGTGACCGCTGAGCACTACCAGCCCGGTACGCCGTGCTGGGTCGATCTGATGGCCCCTGACCAGCAGGCCGCCATCGACTTCTACAAGGACCTGTTCGGCTGGCAGGGCGAGATCGGCCCGCCCGAGACCGGCGGGTACGCGATGTGCACCCTGAACGGCAAGGCGGTGGCCGGGATCATGGCGGCCCAGCCGATGAAGGAGGGGGACCCGACCCCGCCCACGGTGTGGACCACCTACCTGGCCAGTGCCGACGCGGACGCCACCCAGGCCGCGATCACGGCGGCCGGGGGCACGGTGATGTTCCCGGTGATGGACGTGCTGACCGTCGGCCGGATGCTGGTGGCGGCGGACCCGACCGGCGCGGTCTTCGGCGTCTGGCAGCCCGTCGACTTCTACGGCGCCCAGGTGGTCAACGAGCCCGGCGCGCTGACCTGGAACGAACTGCACACCTCGGACATCCCCGGGGCCGCTCGCTTCTACCAGCCGGCCCTGGGCCTCGGCTCCGCCCCGATGGAGGGCATGGACGACTACTACGTGCTCAGCGTCGGCGACCGCCCGGTCGGCGGCATGACCACCCTGGAGGGCGCTCCGCCCGGGGTGCCCTCGCACTGGCTCACCTACTTCGCGGTGGACGACACCGACAGCACGGTGGACGCGCTGGTGAAGGCGAAGGGCACCGTGCTCGTCCCGCCGTTCGACCACGCCGCGGGCCGGATCGCCATCGTCCAGGACCCGCAGGGCGCCGTCTTCGCGGTGATCAAGGCCGCGGGGTAGCCCGTCCGGCGGCCCGTGGAGGGCCGGCGCCGATGGCGCCACGGCGCAGCAGCAGCGTGCTCCGGGCGGTCGCGGCAGGGCCCCGCGACCACCCGGAGCACGTCGGTGCTAGGAGATCCGGGCCCAGGCGCTCCAGCTGCCGTCCGGGGCGTGGGTCCGCGCCCAGAGGCGGCCGTCGGTGCCCGTGGCGGCGATCTGGAACCGGCCGAGGCCGGTGTCGGAGGCGACGATGCCGACGCCGCCGATCAGGTTGCCGCCCAGGGACGTCCAGGCGCCCTTCTTGCCGGACGCGCTGCTCGACCGGGTCCACACGGCGTGGTCGGTGCCGATGACGAACACCTGCCGGCGGCCGTCCCGGTAGGCGTACTCCACGATGCCGGGCGAGCCGTACACGCCGCCGCAGAGGTACTCCCCGCCCCACGACGGGCTGATGCAGTGCATCGGCTCCACCGCCGCCGCGGCGTGCGCCGCGGTCGCGGCACCGGGGGCCGCCGTCAGCGCGGCACCGGCGAGAACGGCGGCGGCCACCGCCGTCTTGATCTTCTTCACGGACACTCCTCGGTCGGTCCTGACCGGGGCCGCCCGCCGACCGGGCGGCCCCTCCGTTGAGGACACGGGCGCCCGGCGTCGGCGGGTTCAGCCGGAAGCGGGTCAGGAACCCATGGCGGCGAGGCCCTTGATGTCCTGGTAGCTCATGCCCAGCTTGTTGTAGAGCCGGACCTGCTCCTCGGTCAGGGCGCCGCCGGCGGTCAGCTCCTTCAGCTGGGCGTCGGTGAGCGGCGCGGCCGTGCCGCCCGAGCCGGCGCCGCCGGAGCCGGCCGTGCCGGAGCCGGTCAGACCGCCGGTGATCTCGCCGAGCAGGCCGGCGAGGTCCTCCGAGCCGATCGTGGCGGCGTCGGCGGGCGCCTGGACCGCCGGGGCGTCCTTGCCGAAGGCGATCCGCACCGGCAGCGGGGTGCCGGTGCCCGCCTTCTCGGCCAGCTGGGCGAGGTCGAAGGTCACGGCGGACAGCGCGCCCCCGTCGAGGAGGACGTCCAGGGACAGGTTGCGGTCCGGCACGTCCTTCGGGGCGGTCTTCGGCAGCTTGCCCAGGTTCGGGATGTCCTTGGTGAGCGGCTCGAAGGCCTTCAGCAGGTCGTCCGTCAGCTTGCGGGCCGGGGCGGTCACGGTGATCCGCTCCTTGCCGTCCTGCTTCCCCTTGTCCTCGAAGGACAGGTCGTGGTTGAGGATGTCCTTCAGCGAGGCGGTCAGGCCTTCGGTGGCCTTGGGGTCGAGCGTCGGGGCGGGGGAGGCCCCGTTCCCGCCCGCGCCGCCGGAGCCGCCGGTCTGCTTGAGGTCCTTCGTCTCGAAGGCGACCCACTTGCCCTTCAGCGCGCCCTGGAGGGGGCCGGGCAGGTCCTTGGTCAGCTCCTCGGCCCCGGCGGGGTCCTCGCCGACGAGACGTGCGAAGCCGGCCAGGTCCGCCCGGGCGAAGGCCCGGTCGCCGACCTGGCGCAGCTCGAACAGCAACGCGCCGCCCTTGCCGGTGAGCGCGACGGAGGAGGAGAGCGACCTGTCGGCCGCCGGCGTGTCGCCGTTGGCGCCCTTGGACGGCTGGATGTCCTTCAGCGGCTTGTCCGCGCTGAGTGCGACGGACAGGCGGACGGCGGCGAGCGCGGCGGCGCTCTCCTTGTCGATCTTCTCGCCGGTGGCCGCTCCGAACGCCTCGATCTGGTCGGCGGTGGCGTCGACCGACAGCTCGGCGCTGAAGGACGTGCTCCGGCCGAGCTTGTCGAAGGCGGTCGACACCTTGTCGGCGGCGCTGAGCTGCTGCACGGTGCCGCACGCGGCGAGCCCGGTGGCGAGGACGGTGCTGCAGGCGGCCGCGACCAGCGTGGTGCGGGCGGACCGGCGTATCACGGTGTTGATGAGGTGCTCCTGTGTGCGGCGGGTACGGCAGTGCGTCCGCGTACGGCCCGACGACGACATGACGGCATGACGGCACGACGACATGACGGCAGACCTGTGGCGCGGACGGCACAGGACCCTCGGTTCGGGCGCCGGTTCCCTGGCGCCTTCCTCAGGACGGGTACAAACTATCCGACCCGGCCGACAGTCCGTCAGGGCCCCCCGGTGGTCCGTCGCGACGGGTTCCGGGCGGGGCGCCGGTCGAGCAGTGACCGGCGCCCCGCCCGGGCCACCGGCCCGGCGGGCGGCTCAGCCGCTGCCGCGTCGCCCGCCGGGCGGCAGGACCTCCGCCTTGACCCGCAGCTGCGGGCTGTTGCGGAAGCTGAGGGTGAACTCCACCCACTGCCCGACCTTCAGCGGGGGTGGATTGGTGATCATCAGATCGGCGTCCTCCGGGGACATCGCCAGCTCTCCGCGCTCCGGCACCGGCAGGGTCGCGGCCGGCGCCCAGCGGCCCGAGGCGCCCTGGTGCAGATGCCGCTTCAGCGTCACCTTGCCGCCGAACTCCCAGCTTGCCGCAGTGAGTTCGTCGGGTATGTCGCCGGGGTTGCGGACCGTGAAGAAGGCGGCGGTGGCCGGTGCCCCGCCCGCCGAGGGCAGCAGCAGCCAGCCCGGCTCCACCTCGACCGGGCGGGCCGTGCCGGCCCCGCCGATCGCCGTCCACCCCGAGAGCAGCGCGAGCGCCACCGCGGCGGCGGCCACCGGCGGCCCGACCACCCGCAGCCGCTCGGCCGCACCCGACCGTCCCGCCGCCCGCAGCCGCTCCGACGTCCGCCCGCTCACCACGCCGCACCCGCCGAACGCCGCGCCCGGGCCGGCCGCCGCGCCGCGCCCGCCGGGCCGCCGCCGGGACCGCCGTCACCCGCCCCGCCGCCGCGCCCGTCCGTGGCGCCCCGCCCGGGCCGCCACGTCCGCAGCCGCAGGCTGTTGCCCACCACCAGCAGTGAACTCAGCGACATCGCCACCGCCGCCAGCATCGGGTTCAGCAGCCCCACCGCCGCCAGCGGGATCAGCACCACGTTGTACCCGAACGCCCAGAGCAGGTTGACCCGGATCGTGGCCAGGGTGCGCCGGGCCAGCCGGACCGCGTCCACCACCGCCTCGATGTCCCCGCGCACCAGCGTCAGCCCGGCCGCGCCGATCGCCGCGTCACTGCCCGAGGCGAGCGCCACCCCGAGGTCCGCGGAGGCCAGCGCGACGGCGTCGTTGACACCGTCGCCGACCACCGCCGTGGTCCGCCCGGCGGCCCGCAGCTCCGCGACCACCTCGGCCTTGCGCTCCGGCGAGGCCGAGGCGTGCACCCGCTCGATGCCCAGCTCCGCCGCCACCGCCCGCGCCGCGCCGGGCCCGTCCCCGGTCAGCAGCACCGGCTCCAGGCCCATGCCGCGCAGCCGGTGCAGCGCGCGCCAGCTGCCCGAGCGCAGCGTGTCGCCGACCGCCAGGACGGCCACCGGCCGCCCGTCCAGCTCGACCACCACCGGTGTGCGGCCCGCCGCCGAGGCGTCCGCCAGCGCCCGCTCCAGCTCCTCCGGCAGCGGCCCGTCGGCGTCGTCCGGCCGGACCACCCGCACAGGGTGGCCCTCGACCTCTCCGGACACCCCGACTCCGGCGGTGGCCGCGAAACCGGCCACCGCCGGGAGGGGCTCGGAGCCGCACCGGGCCCGGGCCGCCCCCACGACGGCTCGCCCGATCGGGTGCTCCGAGCGGTGCTCGACGGCTCCCGCGAGCCGCAGCACCCGGTCCTCGTCGACCCCCGCGCCGACGGCCACGGCCACCGCCGCCAGCTCCATCCGGCCGGTGGTCAGCGTGCCCGTCTTGTCCAGCACCACGGTGTCGACCCGGCGCAGGCTCTCCAGCACCTCCGGGCCGCGCACCAGCACGCCCAGCTCGGCGCCGCGCCCGGTCGCCGCCAGCAGCGCGGTCGGCGTGGCCAGGCCCAACGCGCACGGGCAGGCCACCACCAGCACGGCGACCGCGGCCGTCACCGCCGCCTGCGGGTCGGCGCCCGCGCCCAGCCAGAAGCCCAGCACGCAGACCGCCACCGTCAGCACACAGGGCACGAACACCCCGGCGACCGTGTCCGCGAGCCGCTGCGCCCGTGCCTTGCCGGCCTGGGCGTCCGCCACCAGGGCGGTGATCCGGGCCAGTTGGGTGTCCGCGCCGACCGCCGTCGCCCGCACCACCAGCGCCCCGCCGACGTTCACCGTGGCGCCCGCGACCTGGTCGCCCGGCCCGACCTCCACCGGCACCGACTCGCCGGTCAGCAGGCTCAGGTCCAGTGCCGAACCGCCCTCCACGACCACTCCGTCGGTGGCCACCCGCTCGCCCGGCCGGACCACGAACTCCTGCCCGGGCAGCAGCCGTTCGATCGGCAGCAGCCGCTCCTCGCCGCTGCGCGGATCACGGACGCAGACCTCCTTCGCGCCCAGCTCGGCCAGCGCCCGCAGCGCCGAACCGCTGCGCCGCCGCACCCGGCCCTCCAACAGCCGCCCGGCCAGTACGAACAGCGGCACCCCGACGGCCGCCTCCAGGTAGACGTGCGCGGTGCCGCCGCCGTCCGCGGTCAGCGAGAACGGCATCCGCATGCCGATCTCGCCCGCCCCGCCGAACAGCAGCGCGTACGCGGACCAGCCGAACGAGGCGACCACCCCGAGGCTCACCAGGGTGTCCATGGTCGCCGCGGCGTGCCGCAGGCCCTGCAGGGCCCGGCGGTGGAACGGGGCGGAACCCCAGCTCACCACCGGCAGCGCCAGCCCGAAGCAGACCCACTGCCAGGCCGGGAACTGCAGCGAGGGCACCATCGACAGCACCACCACCGGTACGGCCAGCAGGGCCGTCACCAGCAGCCGCCACCGGTCCCCGGCGTCCTCCGCCTCCGGACCGGACGGCGGCACCCCGTCGGGGGCCGACTCGGCCGTGTACCCGGCCCGTTCGACCGCCGCGACCAGTTCGTCCAGGCCCACCGCGGCCGGGTGCAGCACCCGCGCCCGCCCGGTGGCCAGGTTCACCCCGGCGGTCACGCCCTCGATCCGGGCCAGCCGCTTCTCCACGCGGCTGACACAGGCGGCGCAGGTCATCCCGCCGACCGCCAGATCGGTGCTCACGAGGGCGCCGGTGTCCCCGCCGCCCGCCCCGCTCCCCGCGCTCTCCGTCACGGACGTCACCGGCCCGCTCCCATGTCGTGGCCCATCCCGGGTTTGGCGCCGCCTCCGCCGCCGGGCGTCAGCCCGGGCGTCACCGGCCCGGCCCCGCGCCCCACCGCGAAGGCCACCACGAACACCACCACCAGCAGCAGGGCGAACCCCGCCAGCACACTCAACGGCCGGCTACCCGGCGACATCCCACTCACCCCCCACCAGTCGTCCCACCGACCCGTGGAGTTCCCGAACACCCCTGTATGACCCGAATCACATACCCCCACCCCGTGCCCGTCGCGGACACGGCAAGGGCCGGGACGGGCACGGTCTCCCGCACCCGCCCCGGCCCGCCGAGGTCCTCCGCCTACCGGCTCACTGCGCCCGCCGGCCGGCCCGCTGGTCGAGGTGGACCAGGACGCCCGAGTGGAACCGCTCGACGGCGGCGTCCACACTGCGGATGAACCCGCTCTCGGCGTTGCCCCGGGTGCTCCCCATGCTCTTGGACAGCGAGAGCCGGAAGCCGGTGATCCGCGAGGAGTCCTTCGGCAGCAGGTCGCCCGGCTCGGGCCGCAGCTTCTCCAGGGTGCCCCGGGGACCGGCCGCCTCGCCGTCGGTGAGGGTCTCGACGTGCAGGTCGGCCGGGGCCTCGCCGAGCTGCCGGACCAGCCGCTTGACCCAGCTCAGCGGGTAGCCCTGCTCGGGGGCCGGGATCTCGGTCGAGGTCCGCAGCTTGCCGACCCGCAGGTCGGCCGCGATGGCGATGGTGCCGGCGGCACCGTCGACCCGGATCTCCGCGTTCAGCCGGCCGTCCTCGCGGAGCCGGTCGGCCAGCGCGGCCCGCCGCGCCCCGGCGTCCTCGCCGCGCCGGGCCCGCTGGACGGGCAGCACCTTGACGCCGAGTTCGCCGCCGAGCTGGAAGCAGACCTGGCGGATCAGCCGCTCCCAGCTCTCCACCACCTGGGTGGCGCGCTCGTCCCCGGCGGTGAGGGTCTCCTCGTCGATGGCCTTGCGGACCGGGACCCAGGCCGGGCCCATGTTCTGGAAGCCGTGGCAGCCCGAGTTCTCGTGCTGCAGGTAGTGCAGCAGCTCCTGGAGCAGCCAGGCGTGCGCGGGGTTTCCCACGCCCTCGTGCCGGATCAGTATCTTCGCCTGGTAGGCGACCTCGGCCCAGGAGAGGTGGCCGAGCAGCACCTTGTGCTTGCGCCGGCCGTCGATCTTGACCTGGACGAGCGGGCTCCCGTCGAGGGCCACGTCGTTGGAGACGGTGATGACGGCCTCGTAGCCGCGCCGGGCGGCGATGTCCATGTAGTCCTGGACCTGCTCGGTCTTCAGCGGGTTGCCGTTGGTCTTGCTCTCGACGAGCGCCGTCCAGAGCCGCCCGGCGCGCTCGACGCGGATCACGCCGTCGGGCCGCTTCGGCGTCTCCCCGTGCGGGAGCGAGACCTCGGTGAAGGTCTCGGTGCGGCCGGCGGGGGCGCCGAACGCGGCGGTGAGGCGACGGCCGAACTCCGGCACCTGGGCCATCACGGAGAGCAGGACGGAGGTGGCGCGGACCTCGCGCTCGCGGTCGCTCTTCAGCGAGGTGGCCGGGAAGAGCCGGGCGGTGCGCCAGGTGTCGTTCTCGGCGAGCGAGGGCCTGGCGGCCTTGGGGAGGGTGACCTTCTTCTTGGCCGTGCGCAGGCGCTTGGGGGCGGAGGCGGGGGCCTCCTCGGCGGCCGGGGCGGGCCCGGTTTCGGGTGCGGGGGCGGGCGCGGGGGCCGGGGTGTCCAGCGGCGGCTTGGTCATCGGGGCGGCCCGGTCCTCGTCGGCCCGGCCGTCGTCGCTCCCGTTCCCGGGGGTCCCGGTCCCGGCGTCCTCGGTCCCGCCGGCTTCCGCCTCCGCGGCCTCCGCCTCGACGTCCGCGTTCTCGACGTCCTCGGTCTCGTCGTCCTCGATCTCGATGCCGAAGTCGGTGGCCAGCCCGGCGAGTCCGGTGTCGTAGCCCTGGCCGACGGCGCGGAACTTCCACTCCTGGTGGCGGCGGTAGATCTCGCCGAAGACGAAGGCGCTCTCCGTGTCGGCGTCGGTGATGGAGAAGCCGAGCAGCCGCTCGCCGCCGAGGTCGGCCAGTTCGAGCCGGAGGTCGTCCAGTTGACCGAAGGGCGCGCGGTTGGGCCGGCTCGCGGCGATCACCAGGCGCTCGATGTCGGCGGGCACGGCGGTGAGGTCCAGCTGGATGCGGTCCTCGGTACCGGTCTCGGTCGGGCTCTGGCCGAGCAGCTCGACGCTGCCGTCCTCGGCGGTGGGGCTGTTGTAGAAGAAGAAGTCGGCGTTGCCCCGGACCTTGCCGTCGGCGGTCAGGAGGAGCACCGAGACGTCCGCGTCCCCGTCGCCCCCGGGGCTGCTCCACCCCAGGATCACCGTGACGGCGTCGGTGCTCTCGCTCAGCGTCGCGAGTCCGACGTTGGCGCCCTTGACCATTTCCTGCACGAATGTCCCCCAGAGGAACGGGCCGTGCCGTCGGCGTCGGCGCAGCCGCGATGTGTGGTGACCTGATGGTGTGATCGGATTGCGATGAGATTGTACGCAAGCAATCGGACCGTTCCGGCCTCGGGGTACGGCGCTGCCCCGGCGTCGGGGAGGTGACGCCGGGGCAGCGGATCGGTGGAACCGGGGGAGGCGCTACAGCAGCGGGATGCGGACGACCTGCGGGTCGTGGTCGCTCAGCTGGGTGGCGAACTCGCTGTTGAGGTGCACGATGTCGTAGCTGTACGCCTTCGCCGCGAGGGCGGGCGAGATGAGGATGTGGTCCAGCACCTGGGAGTTGCCCTCGTAGACGTAGGTGTAGCGCTCGGCGAGGGGGAGGGTGCGGGGGAGGTCGACCAGCGAGCCGCCCGCGGTGAGCAGGTCGGCGGTCTGGGAGAACTCGAAGTCGTTGAGGTCGCCGAGGACGATGACCGCGGCGTTCGGGTCGACCGCGAGGATCTGGTCGGTGAACGACTTCACCACGGTGGCCTGCGCGTGCCGCTGGGTCTCGGAGGGGCGCGACGGCTGCTGGTAGCGGCCGAAGAGGGGCTGGTCGCCGCCCTTGGAGTTGAAGTGGTTGGCGATCACGAAGACCGGGCGGCCGTTCCAGCGGAACTCGCCCGCGAGCGGCTTGCGGCTGGAGTTGAACGCCGAGTTGGTCGGGTCGATCCGGCCGGGGGAGTAGGCGAGGGCGGGCGTACCGGCGTTGTTGACGACCGAGTCGGCCGTGGTGGAGCCGGCGCCGGGGCGGTCGGTGAAGCTCAGGCCGCGGTCGGTGCGGTAGAGGAAGACCTGGCGGATGTTGCCGCCGGGCTGGCCGCCGTCCTGGTCGTTCACCGGGTTGATCTGACGGTACGAGTAGGCCGGGCCGCCGGCCGCGCTGATCGCGGCGACCAGCTTGGCCACGGTCTGGTCGGCGGCGACCACGCCGTCGTCGGTCGCGCCGGAGTTGTCCTGGATCTCCTCCAGGGCGACCAGGTCGGGCGAGCGGAGGTTGTTGACGACGGCCGCGGCGAGGCCGTCGAACTTGCTCTGCGGGTCGCTCGGCGCGAGGTTCTCGACGTTGAAGGTCGCCGTGGCGAGCTCGCCGGCGGCCGGGGCGGCGGTGGTCTCGGCCGTCAGACCGCCGGAGGCGACCGTCGGGGTCGCGGTGACCAGCAGCTTGAAGTTGCCGAAGGAGTAGTCGAGCACGCCGACGGTGGCGCCGGAGAGGGTGTCGCCCACGTTGGCGGCCGGCGTCGGGGCGAGCACGTCGTCCAGCAGCACCCGCTCGGGGTTGCCGTCGGTGGCCTGCAGCAGGATGCCGCCGCGGTTGGTGCGGGTGGCCGAGCCCTGCGGGACGACCGGGATCTCGCCGAAGGAGCTGGTCGGGCCGACCACGGCGGCGTCGTTCAGCTGGACCCGCATGCCCTCCAGGGACTCCCAGAAGTCCAGGCCGTCGGTGGTCGGCTGGAAGCCGCCGGCGGTCTCGACGTCGCCCGTGGTGACGCTGGAGATCACCGACGCGGGCGGGATCCGGCCGCCCGCGCCGACCACGGTGGCGGCGGGCAGCGCGACGTTGTGCGCGAGCACGCTGGTGGTGGGCGCGGTGAGCTCGGTGACGGTGACGTTGGTGGTGCCGCCGGTGCCGCCCGGGCGGTACTCGCTCACCGTGCCGCCGACCTTGACCGAGTCGCCGACGGCCACGCCGGGCGCGCCCGCGGTGTAGACGTAGACCGCCTCGCTGGTGGCCGGGTCGGCGTCGGGCTGCGGGTCCTGGAACCAGTAGCCGCTCGGGCCGACCGCCGTGACGACACCGGGGACGGCGCTGACCGCCTGGCCGGCCAGCGGGGAGGTGCGGGCGGCGCCCTGGATGTCGTGGATGCGGGCGCCGCCGCCCGTCCCGCCGCCGGTGGAGGAGGAGTTGCGCGGGGTGGGCGCGGTGACGGCGAAGTCGGCCGCGTTGTTGTCGGTGTCGGTGGTGCCGCCGCCCGCCCGCAGCGCGGCGGTGGCGTTGGCGAGGTTGCCGGTCGGCGAGCCCTCGGCCGAGCTCGCGGTCGTGCCGTAGCCGACGAAGTCCTTCACCCCGGCCTGGGTGGCGCAGCCGGTGGAACAGGTCAGCGCGGTGGAGTTGGTGACCAGCGCGACCTTGCCGGCGTTGGCGCCCATGGCGATCGTGCCGGTGGCGTCGGGTGCCGGCAGCGCGGCCCCGGTCCCGGCGCCGGCCGCCTCCTGCACCAGGTAGTACTTGCCGGGGGCGATGGTGCCCGACAGCGTGGTCTTCGCCCAGGACGAGCCGGCGGCCGAGGCGTACTGGACGGTCCAGCCGGTGACCGGGACCGGCGCGGTGCCGCGGTTGTACAGCTCGATGAAGTCATTGGCGTACGGGGCACCGGAGTTGCCGCCACCGCCGTACACCTGGCTGATCACGATGTCCGGCGACACCGCGTTCGCGGTGCCGGCCGGCAGGGCCATGAGTGCTCCCACGACGGCGGCGGCCGATGCCACCGCCAGTGCACGGAGCCGGACTCGATCGGTTCGCCGCATGGGGCGTCCTCCTGACGCGCGAACGGTTGTTGGTGGGGCGCTGTGTGTTGTAGCAGCGTCACCGTTGCCATACCGCGCGCTCTGGCGGACGGCCAGGCGTACAACGGAAGAACGTTTTGGCTGACATGTACCGGACGGGGCGAGTGCGGTGAGTGTGCCAGGAGTGACGGGTGCGGACGGCCCCGCGGCCGTCAGCCGTCGGCGGATCAGCCTTCGGTGGGCCGGTCGTCGGTGGGTCGGTCCTCGGCGGGCCGGTCGTCGGTGAGGGTGAGCCGGATGCCGACGGTGCCGCGATCGCCGCGCCGCAGCCGGCTGCCGAACAGGGTGACAACACCCACCAGGCCGTACTTCTGCCGCAGCAGCGTCCGGTAGGCGGCGGTGCGCTCGGGCCCGAGGATCTCGGCGGTGGCCGGGACGGAATCGCCGGTCGGATTGCCGCGCACGTCGCAGGGCCCGACCAGGACGTCCGGGCGGTTGCGGATCCGCTTGACCTTCCAGGAGTCGGCGACGGTCCAGATGCCGAGCGCCTCGCCGTCGCGCACCACCCACACCGGCGTCGGCACCGCGGTGCCGTCCTTCTTGAAGGTGGTGACCAGCAGATAGCTGCCGGCGGAGAGGCTGACGAGGCGTTCGAGCCGCTTCTGCCGGTGCGGGTCGGGGTGGGGGGTGGCGGCGCTCATGCCGGGCATTCTAGGGCGCGGACCGGGGCCTGCTCACGATGGCCGTCGGGAGGTGCCCGAGGCGAGCCGGGTCCGGGCGGAGCGGGCCAGGATCCGGGCGCGGCGGGCCGGCCGGCGGCGGCCCCCGGCGCCCACCGCCGTGGACCCGCCCACCGCGGTGGCACCGAGCCGGCCGGCGGCGCCGCGCCGGGGGGCGGTGCCGTACCGGGCTGCGGTGCCGTACGGGGCGGCGGCGACATGCGGGGCGTACGGCGGCCGCGGGGGCACGACGGGAGCACCGAGCGGCACCGGGGGCCGGACGGCCCCGGCGGTCCGCGCGTGCGGCCGCCGGCGGACGCGGATCCGGGCCGCCGCCCAGAGCGCCAGCGCCCCGCAGAGGACCGCCGCCGTCCACCCCGCCGGGCCCAGCGCGTGATCGGCCGCCCGGACGGCCTGCGGCAGCACCGCGATGGCCGGCTCCTCGGTCGCCACGGCCGGGGCGGACCCGCCGGCCTCCTGCTCCTCGTCCACCAGGGTGCCGACCGGTTCGACCTTCCCGGCCGCCGCGAAGCCCCAGTCCAGCAGCGCCGCCGCCTCGTCGTACACCTTGGACTGCTGCTCCGGGTGCATCACGGTCACCAGCAGCGTCCGGCCGCCGCGTTCGGCCGCGCCGGTGAAGGTGGCGCCCGCGTTGGTGGTGTAACCGTTCTTCACCCCGATCAGCCCGGGGTACTTGCCCAGCAGCCGGTCGGTGTTGGCGATGTCGAAGGCGGTCCGCTGCCCGGTCGTCAGGTCGAGCCCGCCGGGGAACAACGCGGTGCGGGTCGCGCAGTAGCCGCGGAAGTCCGGGTTGCGCAGCCCGGCCCGGGCGAACAGCGTCAGGTCGTACGCCGAGGAGACCTGGCCGTCCTGGTCGTAGCCGTCCGGGGAGACCACCCTGGTGTCCCGGGCCTGCAGGGCGGTCGCCCGCTCCTGCATCTGCGTGACCGTGCGCGCCAGCCCGCCGTTCATGTGCGAGAGGACGTGCACGGCGTCGTTGCCGGAGGCGAGGAAGACCCCGCGCCAGAGGTCCTCGACCCGGTAGGACAGGTTCTCCTTGATCCCGACCAGGCTGCTGCCGGACCCCACCCCGGCCAGCTCGGCCGAGGTCACCCGGTGCTCCAGGGAGCGGTCGAACTTGGGCATCACGGTGTCCGCGAACAGCATCTTGAGCGTGCTGGCGGGCGGCAGCGGGAGGTGTGCGTCGCGGGCCGCCAGCACCTCGCCGGTCGCGGCGTCGGCGACCAGCCAGGAGCGTCCGGTCAGCCCGGCGGGCAGCTCCGGAGCCCCGGGGCGGGGCGCCAGCTGGACGGTCGGGCGCCCCAGCCGCTCGCCGCCGATCACCGACGCCGCGTCCTGCGCCGCTCGGGGAACGCCCGCGGGAGCGGGGGCGGGGGCGGGGGAAGGAGCGGGGGAGGGGGCAGGCGTGGCGGCGGCGGGCGCACCGGCCGCGAGGAGCAGTGCCGCGACCGCGCCGGCCGCCGCCGGTCTCCCGGCCCGGGTGCGCCTGCTGACGTGGGGTGGCCTCTGCTGCACACGGCGAACGTACCCGGGCGACCGCCGCCCCGCCCGGCCCGCTGCTCCGTCCGGGCCCCGCCCGCCGGCCGGTCCTCGGGCCCCGCTCCCTCGGACCGGGCTGGTACGGTACGGGCCATGTTCGTTCCCTGTGTGTAGCCGGCCCCGTCGCGACCGCGCCCCGACCGCACCGCCGTCGGCGCGGTCCTCCGGTGTCCCCGCACACCTCCGGCGCGCCGCCGGGCGTTCCCCGCCCGCCGCCCGGTTCTCACCGAGGAACGTTCCCATGCCCTCCTCCGCCTCCGCGCCTTCGCGCGCCCGCTCCGCGCGCCCCGGCTACCGCGCCGTGCTCCGCGCCCCGCACGCCGGCCGCACCTTCGGCGCGGCGCTGCTCGGCCGCCTGTCCTACGGCGTGGTCCCGCTCGCCCTGCTGCTCGCCGTCCGCGACGCCACCGGCTCCTACTCCGCCGCGGGCGCGGCGATGGCCCTGTTCGGCCTCGCCAGCGTCCTCCTCTCCCCGGTCAGGGCCGCACTGGTCGACCGCCACGGCCCCCGGCGGGCGCTGCCGCCGATGGCTGTGCTGTACAGCGCGCTGCTGCTCGCCGTGGCCGCCGCCACCGCGCGGCCCGGCACCGCACCGGCGGCGCTCGCGGCGCTGGTCGTCGCCGCGGGGGCCTGCACCCCGCCGCTCGGCCCGGTGATGCGCACGCTCTGGCGCCGGCTGCTGCCCGACCCGGACCTGCTCCGGCGCGCCTACAGCCTCGACGGGGTCGCCGAGGAACTGCTCTTCGTCAGCGGACCGCTGCTGGTCGGCCTGCTGCTGCCGCTGGTCGGCCCCGCCGGCGCCGTCGTCGCGGGCGCCGCCCTGCTGCTCACCGGAGCCCTGCTGCTGGTCGCCTCGCCGCTCGCGGCGCCGCACCCCCGGGGCGGCGATCGGGAGGAGCGGCAGGCCGGTGCGGACGGGGCGACCGGCGGCGGGCGAGGGCGGCGCGCCGGGCGGCTCGGCGGCGGTCGGGCGCTGCGCAGCGCGGTGCTCGCGGCGGCCGTGACCGGGCTGGCGCTGGGCGCGCTGGACCTCATGGTGGTCGCCTTCGCCGAGCAGCAGGGGCGGCCGGAGGCGGTGGGCTGGGTGCTGGCCGCGCTCTCGGTGGGCAGTGCGGTCGGCGGCCTCGGGCTCGGCGCGCTGGACCGTCCGCTGCCGAACGCCGTCCGGCTGCCGCTGTTCACGGCCGGTCTCGGCGTGGCGCTGGCCGCCGCCGGGCTCGCGCCCAACCTGCTGCTGCTCGGCGCGGCCGTCGCGCTCGCCGGGCTCTTCGTCTCGCCCGCCCTCACCACCTCCTACCTGGTGGCGGACGAGGCGGTCGCCCCCGACGCCCGCACCCGCGCCGGTGCCTGGGTGAACACCGCCGTCAACGCCGGGTCGGCCACCGGCGGCGCGACCGTGGGCCTGCTGGTCGGCCACCTGCCGCTGCCGCTCTGCTTCGCCCTCGCCGCCGCCCCGGCGCTCGCCGCCGTGCCCGCGCTCCGCACGCGCGACTTTGGTGGAGCCCGGTCGCGCCGAAAGTCGGATCCCGCCCCCGGACCCGGCTCCCTAACGTCGTGACCATGAAGAACTTCCTCGGCTTCGTGAGCTTCGTCCTGGTCGTCGGCGGGATCAGCGGCCTGCTGGCCGACCACCTGTGGGGCCTGCGGGTGTTCGGCTTCGTCCGCTTCCTGGTTCCCGCCGACCACCAGACAGAGGGTTACTTTGTGATGATCGGTCTTGGTGTTCTGCTCGCCCTCGGCACCGCCCTGCTGGACCGCCTGGGCGACGGCCGCGACTGAGCCCCGGCCCGCGTGGCCCCGGCGGACCGGGGAGGGAACGAACGGTCGGGCGTGGTCCGTTCGACGGGTTGACGAGTCGTCGACAAGGAGGCCGGCATGACCAAACAGGCATACGGACGGATCGCGCACCGTCACGTCGAGGCGAACGGCGTCCGGCTGCACGTCGCCGAGCAGGGGGAGGGGCCGCTGGTCCTGCTGCTGCACGGCTTCCCGGAGAGCTGGTACGCCTGGCGGCACCAGTTCGCGCCGCTCGCCGAGGCCGGCTACCGGGTGGTCGCCGTCGACCAGCGCGGCTACGCCCGCAGCGAGCAGCCCGAGCGGGTCGACGCGTACACCCTGCTGCACCTGGTCGGCGACGTCACCGCGCTGATCCGCGCGCTCGGCGAGGAGCGGGCGGTGCTGGTCGGCCACGACTGGGGCGCCCCGGTCGCCTGGACCACCGCGACCCTCCGTCCCGACCTGGTGCGCGGCGTGGCGGGGCTCAGCGTCCCGCCGCTGCCGACCCTCGGCCCGCCGCCGCTGGAGCAGGCCAGGGAGCGGTTCGGCGAGGGCTTCTACCAGGTCTACTTCCAGCGCCCCGGCGTCGCCGACGCCGAACTCCTCCGGGACCCGCACGCGACCTTCCGCCGGCTGTTCCACACCGGCTCGGGCGACCGCCCGCGCGGCGAGGGCTCGCAGGCCTGGGTGGTCGGCGAGGGCCAGACCCTGCTGGACGGTCTCGTCGAGCCGGAGAAGCTGCCCGACTGGCTGTCCGAGGCGGACGTCGAGGCCTTCGTCGCCGACTACGCCGAGCACGGCGAGCGGGCCTTCACCGGCGGCCTCAACTGGTACCGCAACATCGACCGGAACAACGAGCTGCTCGCCGGGCTCGCCGGTCTGCCCGTGGAGGTCCCCGCCCTCTATGTGAAGGGGGACCGGGACATGGTCACCTCCCAGATCCCGGAGGAGGCGATGGACCTGCTGCTGCAGCACCTGGCGCCCAAGCTGCACCGGCACGTGACCCTCCCGGGGGTCGGGCACTGGACGCAGCAGGAGAGCCCGGCCGAGGTCACCGCCGCGCTGCTGGACTTCCTGCGGCACCTGGACGGCTGAGGCCCACCCGGTGGCCGGGGGCCGGTCCTCGCGGTCCCCGCCCACCCCGTCCATCCCGCTCACCCCCCGTCTGTCCCGTCCGGGCGGGCCGGGGGCTTCCTCAGCCGCTCGCCGGCCGTTCGTCGAGCACCTCGGAGAATCGGGTGCGGTAGACGCCGTGGACGATGGTGCCGGGGGACTGGTAGCCCCGGTGCTCCGGGTTCGTGACCTCCTCGTCCCACGGCACGACCTGCCCGGCGGACGGCGGAACACGGCCCAGGTACAGCTGCGCGGCCTCCTCCAGCGACCGTTCCCCGGCGAGCACCGACTCCCAGAACCCGCGGCCCTGCCCGACGATCCACAGGCACAGGTCCTCGGTGTCGTCCTCGGACCAGCCGAACCCGTCGACCCGCACGCCGTCCGAGAAGTCGGCCAGCGCGTCCGCGGCGGCCTCGAACGCGAGCGCGAAGGCTTCGAGGACCTCCCGGGGCCGGGACTCCAGCCACGATTCCAGAGCGGACAGCCGCGGCCGGGTCGCTTCCAGGGCCGCCCAGAACCAGTCGGGAACTTCGTCCGGTGCCATGGCGGCTCCCTCGTCGAATGCGGTGACGGCTGCGGTCGGCACGCGGGCGCTCAGACCGGGAGGAGGCGGGCGATGAACTCGCCCAGCCGGCGGGCGTTGCGGCAGCAGTGCATCTCGACGACCCCGGCGTAGGCGGGGGCGGCCGAGTCGCCGGTGCCCCAGAGTGCGGGCTGTTCCGGATTGAGCCAGTGGACCCGGTGGGCGCGGGCGGCGATGAGCCCGAGGGCGGGCAGGTCGGGATCCCGGTGGTTGTTGCGGGCGTCGCCGAGGATCAGCACGCTGGTCCGCGGGCCCACGGCGTCCAGGTGCCGGTCGGCGAACTCGCGCAGCGCCGAGCCGTAGTCGCTGTTGCCGTGGTAGCCCGTCACCTTGGCCTCGGTGAGGATCCGCCGGGCCAGGGCGGCCGGGTCGCCGCCACCGCGGGTGAGCAGGTCCGTCACCTCGGCGGTGCGGTTGACGAAGGCGAACACCCGGATCCTGCTGAACTGGTCGCGCATCGCCTGGACCAGCAGCAGGGTGAAGTCGGAGAAGCCCGCCACCGAGCCGGACACGTCGCAGAGCAGGACGAGCTCGGGCCGGGCCGGGCGGCGCAGCCGGTGGGCCGGGCGCAGCGGGACACCGCCGGTGGACAGCGAGCGGCGCAGGGTGCGGCGCAGGTCGATGTGCCCGCGTGCGGCCCGGCGTCGGCGCGCGGCCAGCCGGGTGGCCAGCTTCCGGGCCAACGGGTGCACGGTGCGCCGGAGTTCGGCGAGCTGGTCGCGGCCGGCCGCGAGGAAGTCGATCCGGTCGAGGCTGGGCGCGACGGCGCGTTCGGCGATGTGCTCGGTGCCGCGCACCTCGGCCGCCCGCCGTCGGGCCTCGGTGGCGACCATGGCGCGGAAGTCCTGGACGCGGCGGCGGATCTCGTCCGGGAGGAGGTGGTCGTCGAGACCGTCGGTGCCGCCGGCACCCGCGCGCAGCGCTGCCAGCACCCTGGCCAGCAGGGTCTCGGGGGCGAGCCGGCCGAGGGTCTGGTGGGCCGACCAGCCGTCACTGCCGGGCCGGCCGGAACCGCCGGCGGTGCCGTACCGGCCGAACGCGGCCACCGCCTCGCCCGCCAGCCGGGCCTGGGCGGCCCGGTCGTCGGCGGCGAGGGCGACCGCGAGCCGCTCCCTGAGGTCCTCGCGCAGCGCGGCGGGGTCCGGGGCCGCGGCGTCCGGGGCCGTCGGGTCCGGGGCCGTCGGGTCGGCCAGGGCCGGGTCGGCGGCCCGGCGGACGGCCTCCGGATCGCCGACGCCGAGCGGGAAGAAGAGGTCGAAGGCGGCGTCGAAGACCGCGCGCTGCCCGTCCGAGCGGAGCAGGGCGGCGGCAAGCCCGGCCCTGACCTGCTCACGGTCGGCGAGGCCGAGGACGTCCAGGACGGCGGCGGCGTCGACCGTCTCGGCGGGCCCGATCCGCAGGCCGTGGGTGCGCAGCGCACGCACGAAGCCGGTCAGCCGGGCGGCGAGGTCGGCGGTCGGGGCGCCGGGGGCCGCCGCGGCGCCGTCGCCGGCCTGCGCGGGGACGGTCATGCGAGGGTGAGCTTCTGCGCGGCCTTCAGCACGTCGTCCTGGTGCTTGAGCACCACCCCGAGGGTGGCGCGCACGACCGTCTCGTCGAGGGTGTCGGCGCCGAGGGCCAGCAGGGTGCGGGCCCAGTCGACCGTCTCGGCCACCGAGGGGGCCTTGCGCAGCTCCATCGCCCGCAGCGCGCCGACCACCCGGACCAGCGACTCGGCCAGCGCCGCGTCCAGGCCGGGGACCCGCTGCCGGACGATCCGGCGCTCCAACTCCGCCTCCGGGTAGCCGAGGTGGAGGAACAGGCAGCGACGGCGCAGTGCCTCGGAGAGCTCCCGGGTGGCATTGGAGGTGAGCAGGACGAACGGGCGGCGGCTCGCCGTGATGGTGCCCAGCTCGGGCACGGTGACCTGGAAGTCGCCGAGCACCTCGAGCAGCAGGGCCTCGACCTCGACGTCGGCCTTGTCCATCTCGTCGATGAGCAGCACGGTCGGCTCGTCGCCGCGGATGGCGGTCAGCAGCGGCCGGGTGA
This sequence comes from Kitasatospora sp. NPDC058032, assembly GCF_042885845.1. Lineage (NCBI taxonomy): Bacteria > Bacillati > Actinomycetota > Actinomycetes > Kitasatosporales > Streptomycetaceae > Kitasatospora > Kitasatospora sp. NPDC058032. The sequence goes on from NZ_JBHVRK010000006.1 coordinate 53,691, forward strand.
GCAGGAACTCCTCGCCGAAGATGTCGGTGCGGGCCGCGTCCCAGCCCTCGTCGCGCCCGGCGGTGATCCGCAGCAACTGCTTGGCGTGGTTCCACTCGTAGAGGGCGCGGGCCTCGTCGATGCCCTCGTAGCACTGGAGCCGGACCAGCCGGGCGCGGCCGGTGGCGGCGACGGCCTTGGCCAGCTCGGTCTTGCCGACGCCGGCCGGTCCCTCGACGAGCAGCGGCTTGCCGAGCCGGTCGGCGAGGAAGACGGCGGTCGCCACCTCGGTGGAGGCGAGGTAGCCCGCCTCGGCCAGCCGGGCGGCCGTATCGGCCACCGACTCGAAGAACCGCGTGCCCTCGGCGCCCATGCGTGCCCCACATCCCCGTCGTCCGGTGTCCGTGGGCAGCACCCTACCGGTGGGTCACTTCGCTGTCCCGGGCATCCTCGGACGCGGCGGCGCACGGCGCGGTACGGCGGGGTCCGGCCGGGCACGCGTGGCGCCCGGTCGGCGGCACGGGGCCGCCGGCCGGGCGCGGTCACCGGCGCCGCGGGGGCGTCAGTTGACGAAGACGGCCGGGCTCCCGGGCACCGAGATGTCGCGGACCGGGCCGTAGGTCGAGGTGAAGTAGCCGGTCGCGAAGCAGGTGCTCGGGCCGGAGGACTTCGGCAGCGGCTGGCTGACGAAGCTGATGGTCTGGCCGACGTTGTTGGTGCTGCCGGTGAGGCCGGAGGCGCTCTGGTAGACGCAGGTGATGGGGCCGAGGACGGTGTTGAGCACCACGGTCGTCTGCACCGGTCCGCCGCCGGAGCCCGTGTTGAGCCAGACCGGGTAGCCCGTGGCGTCGCTGACCGAGTTGGTGTAGGCGAGGTTGTTGACGGTGATGCTCTTCACCCCGGTCACGCCGACCACGTTCGCGGTGCAGTTGCTGAAGGTCTGGGTGTTGAGGGACTCGGTGGCCGTGCCCGGGGCGGCGGGGTTGCTGAGGACGGTCGCGGAGAACGAGGAGGTGGCGCACTTGATGCCGCTCGTTCCGGTGGCGCTGGAGAAGAAGTTGGCGGTGGTGCCGCTCACCAGGTCGGCGGTCAGCACATCGCCGACGGAGACGTTCGGTCCGGCGAGCGCGGTGTGGGTGAGCACGGCGACGGGGGCGGCGGCCGGGGCGTCGGCGGCCTGGGCGGGGGCGACGGTGCCGGCGGCCAGCATCGCGGCGGCGGCGAGGGCTGCGGTTCCGAGGGTACGGCGGATGCGCATGAGGGTGTGCCTCTCCGGGCGAGTCGGGTGGGGGCCGTGCGGTCGGCGGGGGTGCGCGCGGCGGTGTCGGCCGCGGCGTGACCGCGACGGGGTGGTGCGGGGTGGGGCGCCGCGGACGGCGACTCGGCGGGCCCGGCGCCACGGGCCCGCCCGTACGGGCGGCGGTACCGGCGGCACGACGCTGTGCGGCGGGTACGGCACGGCCCGGATCGACCGCTCACGGCCGGCCGGGGCCGGCCGCGGTCGAGTACGGCTGAGTACGGCGGGATGGTGCGGAGACGGAGCGGGGGTGGGGCGGGAAGGTGCGTTCGGTGCGGGGTGCACGTCGGCGGCTGCCACCGCCGGGCATGCGTTCGCCATACTGAGCAGTCGGAACGCGTGCGGGCTTCCGGCGGCGTCCGCCGCGAATTGGAAACCCGCCAGTGTTGTAAACCGGACGTCGCGTCAGTGTCAAGAAGAAGCACAGGAGTTGGCGGATGAGACCGGAAACCCGTCGGAACGCCGAAACCGCCCTGCTGCCCGGCGCTCGCACCGGTCGCGACCCGGCCCGGTCGATCAAACGCGGCCCGAGCCGGCTGCCACCGGGGGTGGTCGCCGCGACCCAGCGCGAGCGGCTGCTCGACGGCCTGGTGCTCACCGTGGCGCAGCACGGCTACCAGCGCGCCACGGTCAGCGACATCTGCCGCGCGGCCGGGGTGACCAGGCCGGTCTTCTACGAGCTGTTCACCGGCAAGGAGGACGCCTTCCTGGCCGCCCACCGCTACGGCACCGGGGTGGTGATCCGGCGGATGGCGGCGGCCTTCGCGGCGGCGCCGGACTGGTGCACCGGGATCCGTGACTCGCTGCGGGCGATGCTCGGGCTGCTGGCCGGGGTGCCGGCCTTCGCGACCATGGCGGTGATCGAGCTGGACGCGGTCGGCCCGGCCGGGCGCCGGGAGCGCGATCAACTCCTCACCCGGTTCCGGGCGTTCTTCGCCGAGGTGCCCGAACTCCCGGCCGGGGTGGCGGCGGAGGCGATGGTCGACGCGGTGGTGGGCGGCGTCTACTGCGCCCTGCAGCGCCGCATCGGTGCCGGTCGCACCGCCGAACTCCCGGACCTGCTACCGACCTTGAGCCTGTTCTGCCTGGCCTCCTTCCTCGGGCCGGCCGAGGCCGCGCGCCGCCTGGAGCTGGAGGTCACGCCGTAGGGTCTGCCTCTCGGGGAGGGCGGGCCGCCGCACGGGAGAAGCGGACGATGATCCTTCGTGCACCCGTATTGACCTCCTCAATACCGGGCAGTAGCTTCCCAGTTACCCCTTGCGGCCCGACCGGTCCGCCCCGCTGCCGAGGGGCGGTCCCTCCCGGTCGTGCCGCAGAACGCTGTCCGCGCCAGGGCAACGTGCCAGTGACTGCCCGTCCCCACCACCCGAGGGAGCACACATGGCCACGTCCGAGGACGCAGCCCCGACCACCGAGAGCACCACCGCGGCGGCGCCCGCGCAGCGCAGGGGCCGGGTCCGGCTGAAGCGCACCGCGCTGATGGCCGTGCCGGCCGTCGCGGCCGGCGCCGTGCTGATGACCCTGACCGCGCAGGGCGTGCTCGCCGCGCAGTTCGAGATCTCCGGCATGGCGTTCACCGTCACCGCCGACAGTCTGGACGGCAAGGGATTCGAGCAGTTCGGCAGCCTGGACCGCATGATCGAGAACAGCCCCAACGCCGGGGACACCGGCGGGCAGGTGCTGGTCGCGGTCTCCGCGATCAAGGAGGCCTCGCTCACCAAGCTCTGCCAGAGCGTCGAACTCGGCGGCATCAACCTGCTGATCAAGGCCGGCGACGCCGGGACGCCGGTGACCGCCACCGACCTCACCACCGATTCCGACCTGCTCACCGGTGACGCCGAGTTCACCAACATCGAGATCGGCGGCGACGCGAGCACCTTCACCAAGGCCGGTGTCAGGGGCCTGCCCGGCGTCTTCGGGCAGCAGGCCGACACCGTCAAGATCAAGAACCTGCGGCAGCACAACTACGCCACCACCGCCGGTGCCTTCAAACTGCCCAACCTGCGGCTGAGCTTCAGTTCCGAGGGCTGCTGACGGTGGCCGAACCCGAGCCGACGCCCGAGCCCGAGGCCGTGCCCGAGGTCGTCCCCGTGCCCGAGGCCGTGCCCGAGTCGACGCCCGTGCCCGAGCCGCCGGCCCGGGCCGGCGTCCAGGCCCAGGCCGGGCCGGCCACCGTCGCCCGGACCCGCCCCGCCTGGCGCGGCTGGCGGGGCCGGCGGCCGTTCTGGGGCGGAGTGCTGATCCTGTTCGGCGGCGCGGAGATCCTCTTCACCCTGCGCGCCCCGCTGCCCGTCGTCCTGCACATCGGGCTCCAGGGGCTGTCCGGCTACCTCGTCCCGACGGTGATGGTCCTCTGCGGTCTGCTGGTCCTGTTCAACCCGGCCCAGCGGCTGTTCTACTCGGTCCTCGCCGTGCTGGCGTCGCTCGGCAGCTGGCTCACCTCCAACCTGGGGGGCTTCCTGATCGGCATGCTCTGCGGCGTGATCGGCAGCTGCCTCACCTTCGGCTGGCTCCCCGACCAGCCCCCGCGCCGCCGCCTGCTGCGCCGGGGCCAGGGCGGCAGGAAGGCCGCCGACCCGGCCGGCGTCTGAGGCGGTCGCGGCCGGCGCCGACGCAGACCCCGCGTCCGGCGCCGCCGCGACCGGCCCGCTCCCGCGCCGGCCCGACGGGGCCCGGGAGCGGCGCCCCGCCCCGGCGACGGGAGAGCGCCGGGGACGGGGCGCCGTGCCACCTGCCGGTTCGTCGACAGGTCGGTGGTCCTCTTCATGGGACGCGACCCGGTCCGGTGGTCCCGGTCGACCAGGGACCACCGGCCCTGTCCGGATCGGCGCACGGGGCCGTTTACTGGGCCTGTCCACGGTTTGGCCACCCCCTGCCCGGAACCGGGCCAGCGGCTCTCCGAACGGTGAACAACCGCCGTCGGGGCGGTGTCTGACAGGTGATTAGGCTTCGCTTCCATGGACCTGGACACCACCACCAGCACCGCCGAGTACGACCGGTTGATCGCGCGCCACCACGCCATGCGCCTGCGCCGGCAGATCCTGGCGCCGGCGCCGTCCTTCGCCGCAGCGCCGGCCGGCCCGGGCGGCGCGCCCGACGGCGGCCCCCGCCCCGAGGCCCGCCAGGGCGCCGACGGGTACGCCAGGGGCCACGACGGCGCGGCCGACCAGCGGCTGATCCTCGGCAGCCTCGGTCTGGTCGCCCCGTTCGCCGACCTGATCGACCGCCTCTACACGTTCATGTTCCGCCGCCGCCCCTTCCTGCGCGCGCTGTTCCCGGAGTCCATGGAGTTCCAGCAGGTCCACCTGGAGCGGATGTTCGAGTACCTGATCGAGCATCTGCACGACCCCGACCGGCTCTCCGTCACGCTCGCCCAGCTCGGCCGCGACCACCGCAAGCTGGGCGTCCGTCCGGTCCACTACGAGGCCTTCGAGGAGGCGCTCTGCGAGGCGCTCCGGTACCGGGCCGGCGCGGGGTGGAGCGCCGAGCCGGAGGACGCCTGGGTGCGGATGCTGCGCTTCGCCGTCCGGTCGATGGTGGCGGGCGCGGAGTCGGCGCTCACCGAGCCCCCGTACTGGCACGCCACGGTCGTCGGCCACGAGAGACGCCGCGCCGACCTCGCGGTGCTGCGGGTGCGCACCGGTGAGCCGTACCCCTACCGGGCCGGGCAGTACGGGAGCGTCGAGCACCCGGCGCTGCCGCACACCTGGCGGCAGTACTCGATGGGCTGCGCGCCGCGCGCCGACAACGAGCTGGAGTTCCACGTCCGCCGCACCGGGCCGGGCGGGGTGAGCGCGGCGCTGGTCGAGCACACCGCGGTCGGCGACCGGCTGCGGCTCGGCCCGCCGCGCGGCACGCTGATGCCGCAGGACGACACCCGGGACCTCCTGCTGGTCGCCGGAGGCACCGGGCTCGCCCCGATGAAGGCGATCGTCGAGGAGCTGGTGGAGCACCGCCCGCGCGGCCGCCGGGTCCACCTGTTCGTCGGGGCCCGGGCCCGGGCCGACCTCTACGACTGGTCGGCCCTCGCCGAACTCGGTGGCCGCAAGCCCTGGTTGGAGCTGGTCCCGGTCGCCGACGACGCCGCCGACGGCCCCTCGGGCCCGGGTGGCCGGCTGGCCGAGGCGGTCAGCCGGGCCGGCGACTGGTCCCAGCACCTGGCCTGCGTCAGCGGCCCGGCGGGCCTGGTCGACGAGGTCCGCACCCGGCTGGTCGCCTCCGGCCTGCCGTCCACCCGGATCCACCACGACCCGGTGCTCAGCCGCCTCTGAGCGCGTCACCGGGCCGGTGCCCCGGAACCCGCCGGCCGCCTACCGGTAGCAGTAGGAATCCGAGGACGCGTCCCCGCCCGCCAGGTGCGTCTGGTGCACCCGCAGCCCGCGGAACTCCTCGCCGTGCGGGAAGAACCGCGGATCCACGGTGAGCCCGCCCCGCTCCGGGTCGGCGTCCAGCTTGACGATCCACGGCTCGATGCCGTCCGGGTAGAACTGGTCGTCCCACGACCCGTACAGCGAGTTGGTGAGGTACACCCGCCGTCCGTCCCGGCTGATCTCGACCATCTGCGGCGCGCCGCTCAACGGGCGGTCCGGCTCGGCCGGGTGGGGGGTGCGGGCGGTCACCCCGCCGAGCCGCACGGAGGCGGTCAGGCGGGGGTGGAACGGGTCCGCCACGTCGTACTGCAGCAGCTCGCCGGTGCCCCAGGCGGAGACGTACAGCCAGCGGTCGTCGACCGACAGGTTGATGTCGGTGACCAGCGGCGGCACCGCGCCGAACGGCTGCAGGACCGGCGGCAGGTCCTCGGCCTTGGCCGGCTCGGCGGGGATCTCGATCACCTTGCGCGCGGTGAACGCCGCGCCGTCCCGGTACCAGAGCCAGACCGAGGCCGAGAGGTCCTCGACGTTGGTGACCACCCCCGCGAACCCCCACTCGGCCTGCGGGTCGTGGGCCGGGCGCAGCTCCAGCACCATCTGGTACTGGTCGCCCAGGTCGACGCGCTGCAGGTGTCGCCCGGAGTCCAGCTCCCAGAAGTGCAGCGCGTGCCCGTACTTGCGGCCCAGCAGCAGCTCCGGCACCACCCCGTCCTCGACCATCCACGGCGTGCCCCACTCACTGGTGACGCCCACGTTGGTGCCCAGGTGCCACCACACGTCGTAGGCGAAGTTCTGCGGGCCGCGCTCGGTCTCCCAGGGACGCAGCACGTCGAAGGTGGTGTGGTCGAGCAGCGCGACCCCGCCGGGGCCGTCGCCGCCGGCCGCCGCGCCCAGGCAGGACAGGAAGACGCCGTCCGGCCCGCAGTGCAGGGTGTGCGGGCGCGAGTAGCCGGCTCTGGCCGCCAGCTCCTCAGGGGTCACCGTCTTCACCAGCGCCGGGCGCACCGGGTCCGGCCGGGTGTCCAGGACGTGCAGCCGTGAGGAGCGCAGACCCGGCAGCAGCAGGTAGCGCCGCTCGGCGTCGTGGTGGCCGGCGTGCGCGAGCGCGCTGGAGCAGGCGTTCCAGCCGAAGTGGTGCAGCTCGTCGCCGACCCCGGGCATGTCGGTGAAGTTGAGCACGCGCCCGTAGCTCGCCGACCCCGGATCGGTGTCGACGGTGATCAGCGCGTCCGGCCGCTGTGCCGACCGGTCGAAGCCCGCCACGTAGGCGAGCTTCTCCGGTGGCGCGGCGATCGCCTCGGCGGGCGTGCGGTACAGGGAGGGATCGCTGTGGCCGGAGTGCCGGTCGTCCTGCGGGCCGTGTCCATGCGGCATGCTGGCTCCTCAACTCGCCTGTTCGGCAAGGGAAGTGACAGGGGCCCGGGTAGCCTTCCACAGACTCGCGGGCGCACAGCAGGCGCACGGGGAGCGGGCGGGGGGCCGGGGGCGGCGCACCCCCGGCCCCCGCGGCGGTGCGGACGGTTCAGTGCACGGGGAGTGGGAAGTACGCCCCGAGCCAGCGGTCGAGTTCGGCGAACACCCGGGTGCGGGCCGTCTCCGCGGACAGCACGAGGTCGTGCATGCCGCCCTTGATCCGCACGATCGTCACATGGCGGCCCAGGTGCGGACCGGCGGCCGCGATGTCGTCGGCGCGCAGCACCGCGTCCGCGTGGTGCAGGGCGGCGTGCCAGCGGGTGGTGGAGATGGAGGCGGTGGAGGCCATCAGCAGCACCGGCACGTCGATCCCGAGCCCGCGCCGCAGCTCCCGGTGGCCGCGCTGGACGGCGGCCAGCCAGCCGGCGAACAGCGGCACGCCCTCGGCCGGCTTGAGCCTCAGGTCGAAGTCCCACTCGCCGCGGAAGTCGAGGTGCAGGCTGTGCACGTAGTGCGGGTTGAGCGCCGAGGGCAGCACCCGGGTGGGCGCCAGGCGGCCGATCGCGTCCAGCGCCGGGGCGCCGAGCGTGCGGACGGCGGGGGCGGCCGGCATGGAGAGGAACGGGCTGTTGAGGAACAGGCCGTCGACCAGGCCCCGCCCGGTGCGGCGCCCGGCCCACAGGGCGGCGATCAGCCCGCCGGTGGAGTGGCCGTTGACCAGCAGCCGGGTGTGCCCGTCCAGCTGCCGGATGATCCGCACCGCCTCGTCCAGCTCCTCGTCGTACGTCGCGAGGTCGCGCACGAAGTTCGGCGACTGGTGCGAGCGCAGCGAGCGGCCGTACTTGCGCAGGTCGAGCGCGTAGAAGGAGAAGCCCGCGGCGGTGTAGTGGTCGGCGAGGTGGGTCTGGAACCAGTAGTCGTTGTAGCCGTGGATGTACAGCACGGCCTGCTGCGAGCCGGGGACCAGCCGGCGCACCAGGGTCGCCGAGACCTCGCCCTCGTCGTCCGGCCGCAACGGCAGCTCGGCGGCCTCGTAGGGGGCGCCGAGGATGTCTTCGCGGAACTCCATGGCCACGGGCACCCACTCTCTGCTCGGAATCTCGGGACAGCACGACGATACCGGCCGGTAGCCTCCGGCGTGACGGCGACTCGGGCCGGGCGCCTATGCTGCGGACATGCCCGAGACGCCCGAACCACCCACCCCGTCCCCGGCCGCCGAACCCCTGCCGGTGGCGCGGCGCACCGACCTCGGGCAGGCGAAGCTCCTCCCCGACATCGACCACGACGGCGGCTGGCTGCTGACCCTCGACGACACCCCGCAGTCCTATGTCGACCTCGGCGACCCGACCCACCTGGAGTTCGAGTACACCCGGCGCCTCGGCCACCTGGTCGACGCGCTCGCGGAGCCCGGCCGCCCGCTGCACGCCCTCCACCTGGGCGGCGGCGCGCTGACGGTGCCCCGCTACCTGGCCGCCACCCGCCCCGGCTCGCGCCAGCGCGTGGTGGACGTGGACGGGCCGCTGCTCGCCCTGGTCGAGCAGCACCTGCCGTGGCAGGGGCCCGGCGTCGACATCACCGCCGAGGTGGGGGACGCCCGCGCCGCCCTCGCGGCCGCCGCGCAGGCCGCGCCCGGCTCGCTGGACCTCGTCGTCGCCGACGTCTTCCACGGCTCGCGCACCCCCGGACACCTCACCTCGGTGGAGTTCCTGCGGCTGGCGGCGGCCACGCTGCGCCCCGGCGGCTGCTACGCGGCGAACCTCGCCGACGGCCCGCCGCTCGCCTTCGCCCGCGCCCAGGCGGCGACGCTGCGCGCCGTCTTCCCGCAGACCTGCCTGATCGCCGAGGCGCCGGTGCTGCGCGGGCGCCGGTACGGCAACATCCTGCTGGTCGGCTCGGCCGCCCCGCTGCCGGTCGCCGACCTCGGCCGCCGCCTCGCCGGGGACATCTTCCCGGCCCGGCTCACCGAGGGCGCGGACCTCGCGGCCTTCGCCGCCCGCACGGCGCCGGTCACCGACGCCACCGCCACCGACTCCCCGCCGCCCCCGGACGGCGCCTTCAGCGTCGGCTGAGCCGCTCGGTCGCCGCGGCGCGCCGAACCGTGGGCACCGCCGTCCGCACGCCCCCCGGTGTCAGAATCGGCGGGTCCGCGCGGGGGACGCCCGCCACGTCCGAGGAAGCGAGCGAGAGATGAGCAGCGTGGAGCGGCCGGAGTTGTCGGCGGTGCCCGAGACGGCGCTGTGGACGCTCTGGCAGCGAGCCGTCGAGGCCCGCCGGCCCGATGCCGTGCTCCGCGACCCGAAGGCGGTGGACCTGGTCGAGCGGATCGACTTCCCCTTCGCCGAGCGGTTCGGCACGAGCGGCTCCCAGTCCCAGTTCCAGGCGCTGCGGGTGGCCTGCTTCGACCGCGAGGTGGCGGACTTCCTGGCCCGGGAGCCACGCGGCACGGTGGTCTGCCTGGGCGAGGGCCTGGAGACGCAGTACTGGCGCGTCGACAACGGCCGCGCCCACTGGCTCACCGTGGACCTCCCCGAAATGGTGGCCCTGCGCGAGCGCCTCCTGCCGCCCGGCCCGCGCCGGCGCTATCTGGCGGCCGATGCCACCGACCTGCGGTGGGCCGACGAGGTTGACCGCGACCGCGCGGTCCTGGTCACTACGCAGGGCCTGTGCATGTACCTGCCCCCGGCCGAGGTGAAAGCCCTGATCGCGGGCTGCGCGGACCGGTTCCCCGGCGGCTCCATGGTCGTGGACGCCGTACCGCGCTGGTTCGCACGGCTCACCATGAGCGGGAAGATGCGTACCGCCGCCTACCGGGTGCCCGCCATGCCCTGGGCGATGGACGCCGGCGAACGCGACAAGCTCCGCACCGCGAGCCCGGCGGTGACGGCCGTCCGCGACGTCCGCCCGACGGGCGGACGCGGTCTCCTCGGCGCCCTTCTGCCCCTGGCCCTGACCGCCCCCTGGCTGGCCGCCCACCGCCCCTCGGTCACGGTCCTGAACTTCGCCGAAGGCCCCGAACCGGCATAGACGAGCAGCAGCACCCACCCCGGTGGGGCATCGCGGCTTCCGGCCGGCCGGAGTTCAGGAGATTGTGCACGTTCGCTCTGGGACGGTGGCCCGGTGTACTGACCCGTGAGGTTGGGGACGCGGCTGGCGGGTGGCTTGCCTGCGAGTGCGGTGTGTCCGCGGTGGTGATTATAGGTGTGGAGCCAGGCGGGGTAGGCGTCGCGGCGTTCCTGTTCGGTGCGGTAGGGCCTGGTGTAGGCCCATTCGTCGAGCAGGGTGCGGTTGAAGCGTTCGACCTTGCCGTTGGTCTGGGGCCGGTATGGGCGGGTTCGCTTGTGCGTGATGCCCTCGGCGGCGAGGGCATCACGCCAGATGTGGGACTTGTAGCAGGCGCCGTTGTCGGTCAGCACGCGCTGGACGGTGATCCCGGCCCGGGCGAAGAACTCGTTCGCCCGGGCCCAGAAGGCGGTGGCGGTCTCCTTGCGTTCGTCGGGCAGGATCTCGCTGCAGGCCAGGCGGGAGTGGTCGTCCACGGCGTTGTGGAGGTAGCTGCAGCCGGCCCCGGAGCGGTTCTTGCGGCCGGCCTGGAGGCCCAGGCTCTTGTGGCCTCCGCCGTCGGGGATGTTGCCGAGCTTCTTGATATCGACGTGGACCAACTCGCCCGGGGCGGAACGCTCGTAGCGTCGTATCGGGCGGCCGGTGGCGCGGTCGAGGTGGGCCGGTCGGGCGAGGCGGTAGCGGGTCAGCACGCGATGCATGGTGGCCGGGTTGAGTCGCAGCAGGTGGGCGATGCGGGCCGGTCCCCAGCGTCGCAGGACGCGGACCTTGATGATCCGCCGCTCGGTGCGGGTCGGGGTGCGGCGAGGGCTGTGGTGCGGGCGGCTGGAGCGGTCACTCATGCCGGCCTCGCCGAGCGTGCGGTAGCGGTCGGCCCAGCCCTTGGCCGTGGTCGGTGAGACCTGGAAGCGTTCGGCGGCCCTGCGCAGGGGCCAGCGGTCCTCCACGATGCAGCGGGCCAGGCGCAGCCGTCCGGTCTCGGTCAGCGGTGCGTTACGGTGTGGCATGAGGGCCTTTCTGGGTGCCGGTGCAGATGTCGCAATCCACACCGAGCCAGAAGGCCCTCACTCATTTCAAGATCACCCGGCCGTGAGCCCTGTCACCAACCTCCGTGGTCAGTACACCTAGCCACCCGGGCTTGGGCCAAGGCCCGATGGCCGGTTGACTGCTGCTGCTCTTCTCGAGCCCCGAATGCGGCCGGGACCTCTATGACGGCACGCCGGTGCAATGCGGCCTGACCCGAATGCTTGGCCCGTGCGATGACCGCCAGTTCGAGCCTGTGCTGGGGCGGCCCGCTCCCTCGCCAGCCGGCATGGGGATGTGAGTCTCGGTGGCACTCTTCTCCCTGGCGGATGGGGCATGACGCATGACGACCCCACGCGAGTTGGCTGTATGTGGCATTAACGATCACAAAGTGAGGAAACTGCCACGGGCCCTCATGCATCGGCGTAGTCTGCGGGAACTACCGCAGGCGGGCCGGGGTGGCCTGTAGCGCGGCGGAGGTGCTATGGGTGGGGACCCGGTTATGTCAGCAATGGTCGGCGATCACAGGCGAACGGGGGTGCCCGATCCGTACGGAGATCAGGCCCTGCTGACCCCCGCCATGACAAAGGGCTATGACGCGGCCTCCGGCAGGGAACGGCATCTGCTGCTGAGCTACCTCGAAGCCGTGGTTGCCGCCCGCCGGGCGCCGGTGCACACTGCTGTTGCCTTCAACGCCGTGTACTTCGGGTACAATCTCGGAGGTGACGGGTACGGTGGAAGTCCCCTGTGCCTTGACGACTTCCCCGTGGTCACCCTTGGGGGGTGCGCTTCCCCACTCCCGGTCGGCGCCATGGTGTGCGTGGCCACAGGATCGGACCCGCTCTACGCAGAGATCGTCCACCGCGAGGGCGCACACCCGGAGGTGGGGACCCTCGGGGATGTACCGGCTTGGGTGTCCGGGGCACCTGTTGGCGCCGAGGGCCCAGGCAGGCCGGCGACCGGCGGGGTTCTCCGCCGAAGAGAACTTCTGGTCCCGGATCTCCATGCCTTTGGCCCGGCCCTGACCCTTTCGCCGGCCCAGCTCCACCGCTTACGCACACGTCGGCGCTGGATCAACGAGGATGGGCACGTTGTCGTCGATGTCTCCTATCTGTCCCCGGAAGCGGCCCGGTGCGACGACCTGACAGCCTATGCGGACCATCTCCTGACCACGGCACGGGATCAGTTGCTCAGTCCCTTCGTCCCCGTGTCCCTGGCCGAGCTGATGGGCGGCACAAGTGATGGCGAACTGCGAGCGGGATTGCTCGGTCTGCTCGACACGGTACGGGGCGTCATACGCTCTAGCGCCGCGCTGCGCACATGGGGCCACTACGCCGTGACCCGGGCCTCTCTCGCGGAGTGCTGGGGCGAAACAGGCCCGCTGGGCGGCGGCGACCTCAGGTCCTTTGCAGCGGCGGTGGAACACGCGGCCACGCCGGCGAGGCGGCGGCGCCATGGCCTTATCGCCCCGGTTGCCGTGTACACGGCGGTCGGACCGCGGCTTCGCCAGTTCCCCGGTGCGACGGAACTGCTCAGGGGAGTGGGGTACGCCGCAGCGGTCTGCCGGGCGAACCTGACAATCGCCGACGTTGTCCGAGGGGACAGTAACCAGGGCCTGTTCGAGAACGGTTCCCTGATCACGCTCGATGACGCCTTCGAGAGCGGGGGCGTCTGGCGGTCCCATCATCCTGGTGGCGCCGTCGCGGATGGCGACCCCTTGGCTCCGGCGGGACGTGGTTGGGCATCGACGCTTCCTGCGCCGCCGGATCCGGAAGCGGACGTCGATCCGGTTGATCTGCCCCTCGCCGACGATGCCTTCCTTGGCCCCGGTGAACTCCTGCGGAACGACGCCAAGGAGGTCGCCTGGCGGTCGCCCCTGCGGCTGGCCCATCTCGTTGACGGCTGGTTCCCCCTGCACCCGCATGTCGCACGCGAACTCCGAGGGTCCCACGGCCCACATTTCACGTCACGCCTCGAACTTGGTCACGCCGGCCGGATACTGGTGGAACGCGAGGCGACTCAGGATGTCATCGCCGAACTCGGTGACGAATCAGGTCGTTTGACGGAAATCCTCTGGCCCCGCGACTTCTTCCCGGGCCTGATGCTTGAGTTGCGCTGGCGCCGCGGTGAAACAGTGATCCGCGTGGTCACGACTCCGCTCCCGGATCCTTTGTACGTCAGTGACCGGGTGATCGGGCATAGCTACGACCCCCGTGTGCTCACTAGAGAGGACGCCCCAGGCAGCGATCGCCATGGTGACAGCGCGGCCGGCCTCGGCCCCCGGCAGCTGGTGATGCGCACCGTGCGCCGCTGCGGGCTGCTCACCCTGGACGGCCATGCCCTGTTGGACCGTTCGGTTCTGCCGAGCGCGACCTACGGGCGCCGGCCAGCACGTTCCCAGACCGTCGCTTTGGAGTCGGCGGTCGCGGAGTTGATCGCGGAGCGACTTCTGGAGCCAGCCCTCGGCAGTCGGGACATCTGGGGCCAACCGCACTACCCGGCGCGCGACAGGCAGCCGACCATCCCGCTCATCGGCTACCGCCCTGTACCACGACGGGTGATACGCCCCTGGGGCGGCACGGAGCTGGACGGCTCGGGGCTGCTCACATCCCAGCTCGTTGCAGGCCATTTGCGGCGCCTTCGGCCAGGTTGCTTCCCCAGCGAAGCGCAGCGAGTCGCCTTCCGCGAACACTGCCGCAGCCTTGGCAAGGCGGACGGCTGGGAACTGCCCTACGGCTACACATTCGTAACTGAGCACACACGCGGCCGCTGATCCGTGACTCCACGTTTTCAACCTCTCTTCCCGTCGTCTTGTCCCACTTTTCCCGGCTCCTCGGCGTCGAGTGAGTCGATCACGCAGAATCAGCCGCAGAAACGGAGTAGGTGTACATGCACGACCGCTACCACGTCATTACGGGGCCGCCGTTGTCCCCGCCGACCACCTCGGCCGAGGACCTCGAAGGTCTGGCCGCTGCGCTCAACGCTTTGAAACACCCGGTCGACGCCACCATGAGCGAGTTCACGGTCGACATGGTGGAACTCGCCTTCAACTCACTGGCGCCCAGGGAGCGACAGAAGCTGCTCGGCAGCCTGGGCATCCGCATGGCGGCCCCACGGCGGGTGGGCAGGGCCCTGTGTCAGGATGTTCTCTCCCGGCTGCGGCGCGATGTCCGGCAGCACACCTGCACCTGCGGTATCAGGGACCTCACACCCACCGTGTTGGGCCAGATCGTCGAGGTCGCCTTCGCCCAGGACGACCCGACCGTCTCCGACCCCGTTTCCCGATGGGGTGGCACGTTGCTCCGGGCCACAATGTTCGCTTGGTGCAACGCCTCCGTCACCGACGCCTATGTTCTCGCCTGGGCGGCCGACCAGGACTGGTTCACAGAGACGGCCAACGATGAGGAGTCCCTACGCCTGGCCTCTGTGGCCAACGAGGCCCGTGCCGTTGTGGCGGCGTACCCGGATCTAAAGGGTATACGGGAAGGCCGCGAGCGGCTGTCCGCAGGTGACGGAAAGGGCGTAGTGCCTGCCGTCATCGGCGGGTCGGGCGGGAACGTCGCGGCTTCCGAGGACGCAGTGTCGGACTCCAGCGTTCCACACGACGTGCCGATGGCCGTGTCCGAAGACGCTCGTGCCAGCCAGAGGACGGAGCCGGAGGAGGTCTGCCAACAGGTGGAGTTGGCTCTCACGCTGGCTCGGCAAGCCGCGGAGAACGTGACCGGCACGGTGGCAGACGGCCGCCCTCCGTACGACGAGGACCTGGCTGCGCTGGGCGCGCTGGGCGCCGTCTTCGACACCGCTGACGCGGTGTTCCGCGCGGCGGGGATGAACGGTGTGCCTCGTCGACTGGAGGACATGACGCAGGCTGCGCGCGAGTACCGGACGGAACACGAGCACGACCGCCAGGTACGGGAGATGCTGAGGGAACTGCTGGATGTCGCATGTCGGCCGGACAGCCCCGCCGCCTCCGCCGCCGAGGCCGTGCGAGGAGTGACCCGCCATCTGCTGGCCACAGAGGTATGGGAGCGGACCCAACGGCAGGAAGGCGCCGCGCTCGCCGACCTCGCACGGCTGATTCGGGAGGGGCGACAGGGTTACGCAGCGACGGAGATCCTGGCTCTGCAGGATCAGATGGTGCGGGTACTGCCCGCATGTGCCATGGCGGTGGTCATGGCCCCTGAACTGGTGCTGGCGGAGCCGGCGGACGCCTTCGTGGAATCGGCCGAGGCCGGGGCCAAGGCTGAGATTCAGGCGGACGTGAAGACCGCCGAAGGTGATGTCGGAGGATTCGACGAGCCTGCCGCCGACGGCATGACCGCTGAGCACGGGAAGCCGGGCGTCGAGCGGACGGGCGAGGGACTGAGGGCCGGGCTTGGTGGCCGCGCCCCCGATGGATCCCAGCCTCACGCCGTACCTGGGTCGGAGGCCCCCGCCTCGATGCCGGCGGTCGGTCCGCTCGACCCTGACGACGTCCACGCCATGACACCCATCGACGGGATGGTGGCAGCAGCTACGGGCCCGAAGGCAGACTTCCTCGCAGCGCTCGCCCCTTTGCCCGCGTTGGCGTCGACCGCGTCGCACGACGAAGAAGCTCAGTCCGCAGAGCCGGCCCCGAAGGATCTCGCCCTTGTCACCACCGAGGAGAACCTTGGTGCGGTCGTGACGGAGCAGGCGCTGACGAGGCTGGTCGTGGAGCGACGTTTCGGACTCGCCCACCATGTCGCGAACGCGGCCGGTCACGCGGAGCCGCAGGTGGTGGCGCTCCGCCTGGCCGGTGCCGCCGGACAGCTGATGTCCGGTGACAGCCAGGGAGCCCGGCTGACCGCGGACCTGCTCCAGCAGTACAGCGGATACGCCGGACGCGACACGGAAGGCAGCGAGTTCCTTCTGCTGCCCGCCTTGCTGCGTACGGCGCTGATCACCGGGGACCATTTGGCGGGCGCCCAGTTGAAGGCCTTGGCGCCCCGGCTGCCGGAACGGTTGGCGGAGGCGGCGACGGCGGTTGCCGACCGTACCCTCAGCGGTGCCCTGATGATGGCCTCGCCGCTGGTGGTCAGCGCCGACGTCTCTGGGGCGGAGGTACGGTTGCGGGAGTTGCTGGAGCAGTGTCGTGCTCTGCTTGTGCCACCGAGGCTTCGGTTCGTGCGGGCGACGGAGATCGCCAAGCGCTGGCTCTCCGGCGATGACCTCCTCGGATCGATGCTCACGACCGTGGTCGGCGACCACCGTGATGGGGCGGCCCAGGTGCGCGAGCAGGCCGAACGCTTGTCGAAGCTGCCCGAGGTCAACAACGAGATCGACCGCATGGACCGCCAATACCGCCCGTCCAGTGGCAAGCCGCTCCAGGGCTCCGGACGGCAAGACTTGGTGCATCTCGTGGAACGAACCGTCGGCCTGGCCAAGGAGTGGTGTCTGGCGGTCGAGACCATCCGGCGTGGTGATCGCTCCGACAGCAATCGGGCGGTCAAGGAGATCTCATCCCTGCGCCGTTCCCTGCTGAATGGCCGGGAGGCGGTACTGGGCGAACTGGAGCAGTTGGCTCGGAGTTACGGCGCCGTAAAGGCTGCTACCGCCTGGGCGGCACTCGCCTCGATGGAGGAGCTGTTTGCTCTACTGTCAGGTGACGCCGTGACCTTGTGGTCCGGAAGTCCTGTGGATCCCGAACTCGTGCTGGACGCGGAACTGCTGAAGGTTTGCGACCGCCGTGGCGAGCGTCCGTCGCTCGACGAGCTGCTGACGGCGGTCGACCGGAGCTGGCAGGACGCTCTCGCCGAGCGGCTCGCCCACGATGCCTTTGCCGCAGCTCGAACCCTCGTCGACCTGGCGGGACGAGGGCTGCTGCCCGGCACACAGGCCGGGGAGTTCACCCCGCCCGCGGTGGCCGAGATCGAGGCCCGGGCGGCCACCCGGCGCGCGGAACTGCACGGAGAACACGACGACCTTGTCGCGGAACTGCACCGAGCGCAGGCCGACAGTGCCATCACCGATGACCAGGACCTGCGTCTCCAGGAACTCCTCGCCGACGCCAGGGGCCGGCTTGACGACATCGACGCGTACGGCCTGGTCGACGTACGACGGGCGCTCGACACCGTGCGGGACGACTTGCCCGCCTTCCGGCAGCAGGCGGCCGACCGGATCCGAGCCCGGCTCGACGTTCTGGACCCCACAGAGGAGTTGCGCTCACAGGTCCTGCGGCACCTGGACACCGGTGGCCTGGCCACGGCCGCGGATCTGGTGTACTTCCTGGAGATCGGCGAGGACGTCCCGGAGATCGACGGGGGCGAGTCCCACCTGACGGAGTTCTTCCCGGCCGTGCCCGACGGGCTGCCCAAGGGCATTGACCACGCCCTCGTCGATCTCGTCCGGTCCGGCGGAACGCACCCTGACATCCCCGTCCTGGACTACAGCGCGCTCTCGACCGACGAGGCGGCCCTGGCGGCGGACGCGGTTGAGGAATGGCGGGAGCTGGGTGCCACCGAGCCGAAGGACCGGCTTGAAGTGTCCGCCAGGCGGCAGCTGCTCCCGGCCCTTAAGCTCCTTGGCTACGAGGCCAAGAGCGCCAAGCCACTGGACGAGAAGTCCCATCGGCGTCGCGAGTACCGTCTCTTCGAAGCGACGGAAGTGGAGATCAACGGCAGGGCGAAGGCGCCCGCGTTCGGCTCGGAGATTCGGGAGCAGGGCGGCAACCTGCGTGTGCTGATGGTCTGGGGCCGTCCGTCCGCGAAGTACGTGATGAGTCTGGCTGAGAGCGACACCAGCGGTGCGAGCCTCCTCGTCCTCTACTTCGGCACGCTGGGCCGTGAGGCCCGTGCTGAACTTGCTGTCGAGTCCGCCCGGTTGCAGCCGATGCTGGTCGTGGACGACGCCGCCCTGGCCTATCTCGCGGCACGGGGAAATCGGCAGGTCAGCACGGCCACGCAGACCCTGCTGCCGTTCTCGGGCGTCAACCCTTACATCAGGGAGAAGCGTGGTCGGATCGGCCGGGAGATGTTCTACGGACGTGACGTCGAGCGCAAGAGCGTTCTTGACCGGAGCGGCACCCAGGTCATCTTCGGCGGTCGGGGACTCGGTAAGTCGGCCCTCCTCAGTGACGCCGGTGAGCGGTTTGAAGAGCAACGTCCCGGCTACCAGCTGGCGGTGTACGTGAACCTTGACCAGGAGAACATCGGCAAGGGCAGCTCGCTGGGGCCAGAGGCCCTGTGGAGCGTCCTTGATCAGAAGCTCAGGGCGGCCGAAGTGTTGGGCGGACAGGCGAGCCGTAAGTCGGGAAAGGACATCTCCGAGCGGGTGCGCGCGGGCATCTGCGCCTGGCTCGACGGGGACTCCCGCCGGCGACTGCTGGTCCTGCTCGACGAGTGCGACCAGTTCTTCGAGGCCGACGCCCCCCGCTTCGATCAGACCAAGAAGCTCAAGGGCCTCGGGTCCGATACCAAGGACCGCGCCAAGGTCGTCTTCGCAGGTTTGCACTCCGTGCAGCGGTTCTCCAAGCTCGCCAGCAACGGACCATTCGGTCACCTTGCGCAGACCCCGAAGGTGATTGGCCCGCTCGCTCCTCAGTCCGCCGCCGAACTGTTGGTCGACCCCATGCGGGCACTCGGCTTCGAGTTCCAGGACATAGATCTCGTCAACCGGGTACTCGGCTATTGCTCCTACCAGCCTTTCCTACTTCAGATGTTCGGTCACCGGCTGGTCGAGGTGATGCACCGTAAACGGACGAGGCGTGGAGTCGAGGGACCCCCATACGCGGTAGAGATCGCCGACATCGAGGTCGTGGAGTCGGACACCGGCCTTAGGGACGGCATCTCGGCGGCGTTCAAGGACACCCTGAGTCTCGACCACCGCTACGACGTGATTGCCAACGTGCTGGCCTATCACGCGCGCCACCGTGGTCTGGAAGTGCGGCTGAGCGACGCCGAACTGCGCGAAGAGTGCGAGACCTTCTGGCGAAAGGGTTTCGAACAGCTCGACACCGAGGGGTTCCGCGCATATCTCTCCGAGATGGTGGGACTCGGTATCCTCGCTCCCAACCACGATGGCCAGGGCTGGCATCTGAGGGGCCCTAACGCCCTTCGCATGATCGGTACCTCTCACGAAGTGGACGCCCGCCTTCTCAGGGCCGAGCAGGACTGCGAGCTCCAGGAGAGCATCGTGCAGGAGGGGCGTCCCGAGTTGCCCGACGGCCGGCCGGCCCCGCTCACCATTACCCAGCTTGACGACCTCCTCGGCGAGCGAGCCAACCAGACGAGGGTCGTCCTCGGCACCACCGCGACCGGTGTTGGCGACGTTGGCGACACCCTTCGTACGGTTGCCGGACGTATCGCCGACTGGACGCTGCCGCCTGTCGGCAGGCCCAGTGTCTACAAGCAGGAACTCACGGGCGGGCGTCCGCGTGAACGACGTGTAGTCATCAGCGACTTCGCTCGGTACCCGGACGCCCGGCCCGAGGCCCCCCGGCAAGCTGTGGACCTGGCCGATACGCTGTTGCCGGTGACCCCGGGGGTGACCCGCGCGGTGGTCGTGGTCACAGACCCCTCCCAGCTGGGCCTGTGGCGTCCCCTGCTGACGGGCACCGAACGCACCTCGGCCGCTCCTGTGGTGCTGCGTCGGCACGACCGCCGCAGCTTGCGCGGCTGGGCCCAGCGGGTCGAGAAGTTCCATACGGAGGACCGCCTGGACCGTCTCCATGAGCTGACCGGAGGCTGGCCGATCATGGTCGACCGGGCCCACCGTCTCCACGGCGAACTGGGCGATCCGGACGCGGTGCTGCAGAGGCTGGCCGATCTGCGCGAGGACCGGGTCGAAGCTCGCGCCTTTGCCGAGGCGACCGGCGTGTACGCGGACCCGATGCTTGCGACCGGCTACCGGTCTGTTAGTGACGAATTCATGGAGAACCTGTTTGACCTGGAGAGCGCGGTGACCGCCGTGGCAGTCCGGATTGAGGACGAAGACGAGGCCAACTGGATCGTTACCTGCCTTGATGCGCTCCAGGTGTTCGACCACGAGGGAAGCCACTTGCGCATGGAACCGCTGCTCCGGAGGTGCATGGCGCTCCAGGGCTGACACCGAGGTGGGGGCGTGCTTCGATCCGGCAATTCCGATAGCTACGCCCCCACTTGGTCCGGACGATTTGCTGCCAGGCGGGGAACGTGGCAGAAGGATGGGAGCTCCTCCTGGCGCCGTCGAGCAGGCTGTCGTTGTAGAGGCCGACCGGTGGCGTCCAGCACGATCGAGTTGAGTTTGTCGAAGGCGTCGGCCTGGGGGTTAGGCCGACGTCATTGCGCGCCAGGGTCTGGATGACGGCCTCGACGACCTTGTGGTCGAAGGCGCCCATCCGGAGGCGAAGGCGGAGTAATGAGCTGCCCCGGCTTTCGTAGAGTCCGCGATCATGTGATCAAGCGGTCTGTGGGGCTTGTTACAGTCGCGCCCAGTAAGCCTGCTCGTATTCGTCGGGCGGGATGTAGCCGAGGGCCGAGTGGAGTCGTTCACCGTTGTACCACGCGACCCATTGGAAGACGGCCCGCTCGACCTCGTCGAAGTCCCGCCAAGGACCCTGGTGCTCGATCAGTTCAGCCTTGAATGCGCCGTTCAGGGCCTCGGCCATCGCGTTGTCGTAGCTGTCCGCGACGGACCCGACCGACGCTGAGGCGCCGGTGTCGGCCAATCGCTCCGTGTAGCGAATGGACACGTATTGCGACCCGCAGTCGCTGTGATGAATGAGGCCGGCGTCCTTCTTGACAGCGCGTCCAGCGGCAGGTCCGTGCGCATGTGGGTGGCGGTCTGCCAGCCCACGACCCGGCGCGAGTACGCGTCCAGGACGAACGCCACGTAGACCCAGCCCGACCAAGTCCGGATGTAGGTCAGGTCGGCCAGCCACAGCTGGTTCGGGCGCTCGGCGGTGAACCGCCGGTTGACCCGGTCCGGCGGGCGCGGGGCGGCCGGTTTCACAATCGTGGTGCGGCGGCGCTGCCCGCGGATGACGCCTTCGATGCCGAGCTCGCGCATGAGGCGCTCGACGGTGCAGCGCGCGACCGCGTGGCCGGCACGGATCAGGGCGCGGGTGACGCGGCGGGCACCGTAGGTGCGGCCGGAGTCCTCCCACACCGCTGTGACCAACGGGATCAGCTCCTCGTCACGCAGACGGCGGGCCGACTTCGGACGCTGCTTGCGCGCGAAGTACGTCGACGGGGACAGATCCAGCACCCGGCAGACGGGATCGACCCCGAAGCCGTCACGCAGGTGGTCGATCACCTGCTCGGCCTCGTCCGGGGACGGTCGATCTCCTGGGCAAAAAACACGCTGGCGGCTTTGAGGATCTCGTTGGCCCGCCTCAACTCGGCGTTCTCCTTGCGGAGTTCCTTCAGCTCATCGCGCTCGGCGGTGGTGAGGCGGTCGTCGCGCTCGCCCGCGTCGGCCTCGGCCTGGCGGACCCAGGACCGCAAGGCCTCCTTGTGGATGCCGAGGTCACGGGCCACGTGAGCGACAGGCCGACCGGTCGAGCGGACCTCACGCACGGCGCGCTCACGGAGTTCATCGGGGTACTTACGGGGTGCTGGCACTGCTCGTGGTTCTCCTTACGCCTGGATCGTAATAAACCCAGACATCAGGGACTCCACGAAAGCCAGAGCAGCTCAGAGACTGCGGAGTACCTGAACATGTCTGTTGCATGGGTGTACCGCGATGCTGGTCGTGCGGGTCTCGTGCCTTACAGGTTCGGGTGCGGGCGGAACGCCAAGTTGTAGTTCAAGATGTCCGAGGTTCAGACGTGGGTGAAGCAGCAGCGACCGTCCGGCGGTTGAGGTCGCGTGACCGGCGTGCGGAGGCCCTGTCCCGCTCCGGGACAGGGCCTCCGCGTGTTCAGGCGGCGAGGCCGAGGTCGAGGAGCTCGGCGGCGCGGCTGATGGAGCCGGGCATGAGGTGGCGGTAGATCTTGAAGGTGACATCGATGCTCTTGTGGCCCATCCACTCAGCCACGTCGGTGATCGCGAGGTTGTGGCCAAGGCAGTTCGAGGCGAAGAAGTGGCGGAGGCCGTAGACGACCATGCCGTCGGGGATCTCGACGAGGCCGTCGTTCTTGATCCGCTTCCACTGGTTCGCGATGTCGTGGTTGGGCAGGGGCTTGGTCGGGTCGCGCGGGTGCCGGAGGAGGTAGCCGTCGATGGTGCCGTAGGTGTCGGCGTACGACTCGATGGAGTGCCGGACGCGGGCGGCGAGGGGGACGTCGGGGTAGTCGCCGGCCTTGCGGTGCTTGAGGGGTGCGTAGGCCTTGGTGGTCTGGTTGACCTGCTCGGTGATCCGGTAGACGTCGTCGGTGACGATGTTGTTGATGTTGACGGCCAGGGCTTCGCCGTTGCGCATGTCGCAGCCGCTCATGAGATCGGCGACGAGCCGGAAGGTGTCATCGCCGGCGGTGCGTATGGCCCGGACCTGGGGGCCGAAGGGATGACGGCTCGCTTGGGGTCGTACTGCGGGGGCTTGACGCCGTCGAGCGGGCTGTCGTCGTAGAGGCCGAGCCGGTGGGCGTCCAGCAGGATGGACTTGAGCTTGTCGAAGGCGTTGGACTGGGTGGCGAGGCCGACGCCGTTGCGCGCCAGGGTCTGGATGACGGCCTCGACGACCTTGTGGTCGAAGGTGCCCATCCGGCGGCTGCGGAAGGCGGGGTAGAGGTGGTGGACGAGCAGTGAGTCGAGGTGGCGGAGGGAGCTGGGGCTGAGGTCGCGCTGGCCGGCCTTCCACTCGGCGACGTACTCGTGGAACTGCATCGGGCTGCACTGCTGGACGCGGGCGGCCTTGTGCTGGCTCTGCGGGTTGTTCTTGCGGGCCTGGTAGACCTCGGCGAGGCGGGACTTCGCCTTGTCCTGGGTGGCGAAGCAGGACTCCTCTGTCTGCCTCCCGGCCGCGTTGCGGTAGCGGATCTTGTACTCGTGCGGGCACCTCGGCCACCGGCTCTCGGGGTGTTCGCACTCCTTGAAGAAGCTGCCCATGCCGCGGACGAGGTTGATGGTGGCCATGGTGTCGACTCCCGGGCGTCTTGCTGACCTTTCGCTGACCCCGGATGGTCGATCAAGCCCCTGACCTGGAACGAAACGGCGGAGCCGTGGTATGTGGTGGAACTTCATCGGCCGCACCGGCGAAGAGATCACCCAGGCCCGCACCGACGCAGACGGGGCGGCCCGGCCGGTGGTGGCGTGCTCGCCCCGGGACGGAGCTTCCCCGGCCTGGGTTTGTCGGCCCGGCCGTGCGGATGGTCGCTGTGTCCGGTGCGAACCACGGGCGGGCGGGCACCGCGGATGCCGGTTCGGGAAACGCCACGAGGTGCAGAGGCGCTCCCTGTCCGGTCACCCCGTCAGGATCGGTTCGCACGGCGCTCGGCGCCCCATGCGACGAGCGCGAAACCGGTGGCGGTCCAGAAGCCGGGAGCCCCGTACGCTCGCCCGGACAGGAACGAGCCGGCCACGGCGATGACGGCCGCGGTCAGGGCCGTGGCGAAGCAGGCGTTGGAGAGCGCTCGGTACCGGTTCATGTCGGTCCTCACTGTGGTGGACGGGGTGGGTCAGCAGTTGCGGCGGTACGGAATGCCGTAGGCGCCGGTGGCGTACATCGGGACGTAGTAGCGGTGGTAGATCGCCGCTCCGGATCCGATGCCCAGGCACCTGCCGGTGTTGGAGGCCCAGTTGGCGATCAGTTGGATGGTGCCCCAGTACATGGAGACGACGGCGCCGATCACGATGGCGGCCGGGGCCGCCGGCGGGGCGAGGGCGGAGACGAGGGCGGTGATGCCACCGATGATGAGGTAGCTGTACCAGCCGTAGTTGCCGATGCGCCAGGTCCAGAGCCTGTTGAAGTTGGCGGTGGCGGTGGCCCCGCCCCAGCCGGTCCCTGTCCAGGAGGACGGGGACCAGTACCGGCCCGAGACGCTGCCCCAGGAGTAGTACCGGGTCTTGGACGCGCTCCAGCGGCCGTCGAGGTCAGTGCAGTTGACGGGGTCTCCGGAGCAGTACTCGTAGGCGTTGGCGTTGCCGCCGTGGACGGGGTCCGTCGAGAGGAACCGGCCGGTGGCGGGGTTGTAGAGGCGCGCGCCCATGAGGGTCACGCCCGCCGGGGTCGAGGTGGAGCGCTGGTAGGCACCGAGGTAGCCGTACCGGCCGCCGGCGGCCCCGGGCTTGAGGTTGCCGAACTCGTCGGTGTCGGTGGCGGTGGGCGTGCTGCCCGCCGCGAGTGGCACCCGCAGGTTCACGTCGCCGTGGA
Organism: Kitasatospora sp. NPDC058032; assembly: GCF_042885845.1. NCBI lineage: Bacteria > Bacillati > Actinomycetota > Actinomycetes > Kitasatosporales > Streptomycetaceae > Kitasatospora > Kitasatospora sp. NPDC058032. Next base: position 78,081 of record NZ_JBHVRK010000006.1, read on the forward strand.
TGTTGGTGAACAGCAGGACGGGCGAACCGGTGGCCGTGGTGGTCGCCTCCACGCCGGAGCCCAGGCCCGAGACGTTGCGGGTGGTGTTCCCGGCGGCGTCCTCGGTGATCCACCGCGGCGTGTCGTTGTCCGCGGAGTAGTGGTTGACGCTGGTCGCGTCGGTGCTCCAGGTGCCGGAGGCGTTGGTCTCGGCCTTGGCGGTGCGGAACCGCTGGTTGGAGTCCAAGGTCCAGGTGGTGCGCTTGGTCCCGGTGGTCTGCTGCTGGACCAGGTCGTTGGTGAAGTAGGCGTTGGTGGTGCCGGGCAGCGTGGTGGTGCGGCCGAACGCGTCGTAGGCGTACCCGGTGTCGGTCAGGCGGTCGGCGCTGTCGTAGGTGTGGTTGGTCGTGGCCCCGCTGGTGGGGCAGGCCGCACCGGCGGCACCCGTGGCCGTGGACTGGGCGACGCGGTTGGCGCGCTTGTCCAGGGTGTAGGTGCGCAGCGTGCAGACACCGCCGGTGGTGTCCTTGACCTCGGACAGCCGGCCCGCGCCGTCGTAGGCGTAGCGCTGGACGGAGCCGACGCCGTTGCTGGAGCTGTGGGTGGCCACCTGTCCGTGGACGGACTGGACGATGCTGTCGGCGAGCATGACCGCGCCGTCACTGTCCCGGGTGTAGGTCCGGCCGACGGTGGCGCCGCTCGGGTCCTGCTTGCGGGTCAGGGTGTAGCCGCCGGGAAGCTTCTCGGTGGCCAGGGCGCCGTCGGGAGTGTAGGTGGCGGTGAAGGCGCCGGCCACCGAGTCGGTGAGGCCGACCGGGACGCCGCGCGGCTCCTTCGTGGTGTCGTAGCTGTAGGTGACGGTGGACGGGACGCTGTCGGAGATCACCAGCGGGCGGTCGAGTGCGTCGTAGCTGGTGTTCGTGGTGGCGCCGTCCGCGTCGGTGTACGAGACCTGGCGGCCGAGCTTGTCGTAACCGCGGGTGATGGTTCCGCCCAGGGTGGAGGCCGAGGTGAGCAGTCGGCCGGTCTGCGGGTCGTAGGTCTGGGTGACCTCAGGGACCGCCTGGCCCTGGTTGCCGGTGATCTTGGTGGTGACGACCCGGTCCGCGGCGTCGTAGGTGGTCGCGGTGGTGCGGTTCGCGCTGCCGGAGGTGTCCACCGTGGTCAGCGCCTTGCCGTAGCGGTTGTAGGTGATGGTCGAGTCGACCAGGGCGTTCGGGTTGCTGCCGCCGCCGGTGATGTCACCCGCAGGCCCGGTCCAGCAGATCAGACCGGCCCACTCGGGGCGCCCCTTGCACCAGTCGGAGGTGGTGCCGGAGCCGTCCCAATAGACGGTGACCTTGGCGGCGGCGTCGCCACCGGTGCTGCCCGGCAGCTGGACGGCGATGACGCGGCCCTGGGCGTCGTACACGGTGCCGGTGGTCAGCGAGAGGCCGCCGGAGTCCTGGGTCACCAGCTTGGGCAGACCCTTCGCCCAGTCGTACTGGGTGTAGGTGACCCGCTTGTCGGTGAGCAGCGAGTCGTAGCCGTTGACCCGCAGGCCCGAGGTGGTGGTGGTGAGCTGGTCCTGGACCGTGGCGCTGCCGTCGGTGGGCCGCTCGACGTCGTACTCGTTGACCTTCCAGGACCGCGCCGCGACGGTGCTGCCGGCCGGGGCCAGCACGGTGGTGCCGTTCTTGAAGTCCTTGGTCAGCTCGACCGTGTGCAGGGGACCGAACTCCTCCAGGAGCCGGGTGCCCTTGCCGTTGTAGTAGTTGTACGAGCCGAGGAGCTCGGCCCGTTCGGCGCTGCTCAGACCGGCGATGCCGAGCTCTGCCTGGGCCGCGATGTCGGCCGGGGTGAGCCCGAGCGCGAGGGAGCGGTTGGAGGCGCCGAGGGTGCGGACGGTGTTGCCGAACCGGTCGTACTGGGTGGTGGAGACGTGGCCGCCGGGCTCGGCGCTGTTCACCAGACGTCCGGAGGCGTTGGTGTAGAGGATGGTCGCCCTGGTGTAGTCACCGGCGTTGAGGTCGGCGCCGTTGGCGGACGCGGGCACCTGGTCGGCGGGGAAGAACGCCGTGCCGGTGGCGGGCACGTCCTTCTGGTTCCAGGCGCGTACGTCCGCGGCACCCATCTGCAGCGGCGCCTTGGCGCCGGTCAGCGGGACACCGTAGACGACGCTGCTGGTGGCGGTGCCGTTGACGGTCGCGGTCGTGCCAGGCGTCAGGGTGGGGCGCGAGACGCCGAGCAGCATGCCCGGGCCGGAGAGGCCGCCGCTGCCCACGGTGCCGTAGGTGAACGTCCAGGGCAGTTCACCGGCGGTGGTCAGGGTGGTGACGCGTCCGGCGCTGTCGTAGGTGTAGGCCGCCTTGAGCGGGGTCGTCAGGCGGGGGTCCCAGGAGGCGCTCAGCCGTCCGGCGGTGTCGTAGGCGTACTGGACCACCGCGGTGGCGGTGGCGGCGCTCGCCCCCGGGTCGGTCGCCCACAGCTTGATCTGGGAGACCCGGCCGAGGTAGTCGCCCGGGGTACCCGAGGTGGCGGTGGTGCCGGTGGCGTAGACGTACTCGAGCACCCGGCAGCCCGCCGTCGCCGGTGCGGCCTGGCAGGCCGCGTTGGTGACGGCGGTGCTGGGCGCGATGACGTACTTCGGCCTGGCGAGCGTGGTGGACCCCGACACGACCGTCTCCGACACGACCGTGGTGGTCGACTCACCGGTGGGACGGTAGCTGGTGGAGGCGTTCCAGACCGTGGACGAGGCGTCCACCTTGCTGAACGTGGAGGTGACGCCCTCGGTGTCCTTCAGGGTGAAGGAGCCGGTGAGGGAGCCGGTGAGGGAGAGGCTCTCCGCACCCGTCTCCGGTACCCAGGCACCGCCCGCCGCGGCGGTGAAGTTGACCTGGATGCCCTCGGGGCGCACGACCGCGACGGAGGTCGCCGAGGTCTGCTGGACGTAGGACCAGGCGGAGGCGGTGACCGCGGCGGTGGTGCCCGCTGTCCACTCCGGCCCGAAGATCGCGACCTGTCCCTCCTGAGCGCCGCCGGCGGCGGGCCGGCGCGAGGACGCCGTGCGGTTGACGGCCAGCCCGAAGACCGACACGTCGGCACCCGACAGGGTGTAGTCACCGGTGAGCGAGTTCAGGCTGCCCGGACCGACGCCCTGCAGGGGGGCGGTGCCGGCGTTGCGGTCGACGATCACACTGGTCGTCTGGCTGTAGCCGGTGTTCGTGCCGTCGGTGAAGCGGGCCCGGATCTGGACCGTGCTGTCCTTCGGGAGGGTGCCGGTCAGGTTCCAGGTGAGCGCGGCAGGCTGGCCGGAGGCGACCGCCACCGGCCAACTGACGGCGCCTCCGTTGGAGGCCACGGTCACGTCACCGGCCGGAACGGTCTTCCAGCTGTCGGTGTCGCCCAGGCGGTACTCGTAGGTGGCGCCGGTGTAGGACGTGCGGCCGATCGCGGTCAACGTGACCGTACGGGCCGGGCGGTCACCCTCGGAGGGCGTCAGCAGCGCGGCTCCGTCGGCTCCGATCCCGAAGCTGTACGCGGTGGCGGCGGACGTCAGGTTCCCCGCCACGTCGATGGACCGGACGTAGAGCGTGTGCCAGCCGGCCGCCGGGTCGATGGTCAGCTGGAGCGGGTCGCCGCCGGTGCCGTCGATGGTGTCGTACAGCCGCTCCGGGGTGCCCTCGTCGTCCATTCCCCAGGCGTATCCCTGGCCGTCGGCGCTGGTGGTGTCCAGGGTGCAGACCGCGCCGCCGGACTGCGGGGCGGTCCAGGTGCCGGCGCCGTAGCCGGCGCACGACACGGTCGCGGCCGCCGGACGGGTGATGTCGACCACGAACGGCGTGTACGCGGTCCAGTCGCTGTAGTCGGTACCGTCGAAAGCCCGGGTACGCAGCCGCAGGTGTTTGCCGTCCGGCAGTGCCCGGTTCGTCGGCACCGTAAACAGCGCGTTCACACCCGATGCAGTGGATGCCGAATTGACGGTGTAGGAATAGGTGGTGTCGTTGAACGCCGGATCGGCCGTTATTTCGAACTGGGCCTGGTACGTTCCACCGTCGGCGTCGACCGCCTTCGCCCGTAATGTCGGCGTGGCGCTGGTGGTGTAGTGGACGCCACTGGGACCGTGGACGGACTCTGGTGAGACCGCCCAGGACAGGGGCGTCGCCGGGGCCGTGTTGGCAGTGGCGGAAGACAGGGCGCCGGACCTGACCGGGGCAGCCATGACCTGGCCCGTCGCCATCACCACGGTCGCGGTCTCCGCCGCCATGGCGAGGGCCACGATCGCGGCGGTCCGCCACATCGGGCGTGTTCGGGAACTAAGGACGCGCAATTGCTACTCCTTATTGACGCCTCCGGTACCGGAGGAAGCAGAAGAAATAGCAGAACTTCCCGACCGATGACTAGATCACCCGATCGCTTCCTCCGCGAATGCACCAAATATTCCCCGCGGCCATGCTCCTTCATGCGCAAAATGAGCCCTTATGGACAGTTTAAGGTCGAATTATGGCGCCGATATGCATCATGCGGTATTTCCGCAACAGGTCATCCTTGCACGAACATATCGTGGTGCGCCTGGCGTTCCGGACTGCTCGCTGCGGCCCTCGCTGTCCTGGCGGCCGGCATCCCTGGCGGGCCGGCCGAGGCGTGGCGCGCAGCCCAGGTCGAGGACCCGGCGGCCGGCACCCGGGCCGAGGCGCTCAGCGAGCAGCGCGACCTCCGTTTCGGTGACGGGCCGGAAGCCCTTGCCCTGCTGGTAGCGGTCGTTCCAGTGGTCGGTGGCGGACACGGCCGCCCCTCTCGGTCGGGGCGCTCGGCGGGCGGGTCAGCCGGCGGGAGGGGGTCGGGCGGCGGTGGCGGCGGCGGCCGGCCATCTCAGGCGCCGACCAGGGCGCGCAGATCCTCCGAGGCGTCCCAGCCGTAGGTGGAGAACCCCCGCCCGTCCCCGGCGAGGTAGGCGGTGAGGGCGGCGTGCGAGGTGGGGAACATCGGGGTGGGCAGCGCGCCTGTGTCGACCCAGAGGACGGCGAGGTGCTTGTCCGGTTCGGCGTTCGTCAGCTCGCCCCGCCACGAGGTCGCGGCGAACACGGAGAGCAGGAACGGGCCCTTGCCGTCCCAGCCGGCCTTGACCTGGATGGTGTGGACCAGCCGCAGCTCCTCGGCGGCGACGACCAGGCCCGCCTCCTCGTGCAGCTCGCGGGCGGCGGCCTCGTCGAGGCGTTCGCCCTCCTCGACCTTGCCGCCGGGGACGGTCCAGGCGGGGATCTTGGACCAGGAGTCGTTGGCGTAGTGGACGCAGGCGACCTTGCCCGCCTTCTCGTCGTGGACGATGACGCAGACGGTCTGACGCAGGGACTGCATGGATGCTCCAACCGTTAGGGGTAGAAGGGGCGTTCACGCGACGGGGTCCGGGTCGCGCAGCAGGTCGAGGACGGTGCGGGCGTAGCCGAGGACTTCCTCGTCCCGGTGGTGGTCCAGGGCCCAGCGCAGGGCGGCGGGGCAGTCGATCGCGGCCCAGGCCCGGCACGCCGCCCGCTCCTGCGCGGTGAGGTCGCGTCCGTACCCGGTGGTGAACGCTGCGCGCAGGTCGGGCCGGTGGGGTGTGAGCTGGAGGGTGACGCGCATCAGGTCGCGCCGGGCCGGGGCTTCGACGTGGCTGCGTTCGAAGTCGATCAGCCCGAGCGTCAGCCGGTCGCCGTCGCGGCGCATGATCCAGTTCCGCGGGCCGAAGTCGCCGTGGCAGTAGGCGAGTGCGGTGGGCGGGGGTTCGGTGCGGGTGGCGTCGGCCAGGACCTCGATGTCCTCGTCCGGGAGGCGGGCGTCGCGGGCGCGGGCCAGGGCCCGTGCGCGCTCCTGGGCCCAGGACAGGTGCTCGCCGACGGGGGCTCCGGCCGTCGGCTGCGCGTGGACGGCGGCCAGGAGCCGCCCGGCCTGCCGGTACACCTCCCGCTCCTCGGTGGCGGTGAGCGCGGCGCTGATGACCGAGGTGCCGGGCAGGGCGGTGGTGACGACGAGCAGCGAGGAGGCGTCGGCGGCCAGCAGGGACGGAGCCCGGCCTTCGCCGAGGGCCGGCACGAGCAGCCGGTAGGCGGCGGTCTCCCGTTCGTGCATGAGCGCGTTCTTGTGGCGCTTGGCGAACAGGCGGCGCCCGTGCGCGTCGGCGACCTCCCAGACGCGTGGGTGCCCGGCGCGATCGAAGGAGCGCACGCCCAGCAGCTCGTAGCGTCCTGCCGTCTCGCGCAGCAGCAACTCGGCGTCCTGGGGCAGGCGGGGATCGGTCATGCCGGCCAGCCGACGGTGGACAGCGTGGCGCCGCGGGTGATCTCGCCGAGCGCGTGGACGGTGTAGGGCACGGTGTTGCTCGGGAGTCCGTCGAGTGGCCAGTAGCGCAGCGCGTCGCACTTGTGCGGTTCGGCGTTGCGGACCCGGCCGTCGTAGCGGGCCGGGCGGAAGAACAACTGGAGGCGGCTGCGGCCGTCGTCGGCGTCGAGGTGGTGCAGGGTGTGGACGAGCGCGAGGTCGGTCTCGGCGATGAGGATCCCGAGTTCCTCCTCGGCCTCGCGCGTCATCGAGCGGGGGACCGTCTCCCCGGGCTCCATGTGACCGGCGGGAAGGTGCCACAGGCCGTTCGCGTAGGCGGTGTTGTGGCGCCGGCCGAGGAGCACGGTGTTCTCGTCGAGCAGGACGAGGTGGACGCCGACGACCAGGGCCGGCGGCTCCGTCCCGGCCGGGCGTCGGGTGTCGTCGAGCGGATTCACACGGTCCTCCCGGACGGCTGGTCGGCCGCGTCGGTGAGCAGCGGCAGGTAGTGCCGCAGGTAGGGCGGGACCTTCAGGCCGAGCACGTCGTCGAGGGGGACCATGCGCACGTCCAGTCCCTCGTCTCCGAGCCGCAGGTCGCTCTCGTCTCCGTCCCGGACGGCGTGCAGGACGCGGGTGAGCGGCAGGCCGAGGCCGTCGTGCGGGTCGGGGAGGGTCCGCAGCCGGGTGATCTCGATGCCGGCCTCCTCGCGGACCTCGCGCGTCGCGGTCTCCTCGGCGCTTTCGTCGGCCTCGCGCCACCCGCCGACCGGAGTCCAGAAGCCGGGCCACGGCAGGCCCGGCCGGTCTTCGCGCTGGTGCATCAGCAGCCGGCCCGCGGCATCGGTGACGAAGACCAGGACGCCTTCGAAGTCGTCGTCGGCCGCGGCGGGGCGCTCCAGGTACAGCGGGACGCCGGAACGATGGGCACGCAGCACCTGCCGCAGCCGCTGGTAGCGAGCGGGTTCCATGAGCCGCCGCCAGTCGTGCGCGCTCTCGAACCGCCACTCGGTGTGCTCGGACGGATCGAGCCGGATCCTGGCCTGCTGCTCAGGGGTGAGGACGCCGCCGTCGAAGACGTAGCCGCAGACCGGCACGGGGTACTCGGTGCCGGCCTGCTCGTGGATGACGGCGACCAGACGCCGCCGGGCGATCACCTCGGGGTTCTCGGCGGCGAGGTCGAGGCCAAGCTCTTCCCGGGCCTCGCGCAGGGCGGTGGTGAAGGGCGTCTCGCCGTGCTCGACGTTGCCGCCGGGGAAGTTCCACACGGACGGGTTGATGGTCGAGCGCATCCCGAGGATGCGGCCCTGCGGGTCGGTGACCAGGAAGCAGCCGTAGGAGCTGGGCCGGGCGATGGTGGTGAGGTAGCCGCCGACCGGCCGCCAGCCCGGGACGCCCAGACGCCGGGTGAGCCACTCGATCACGGCGCGCCGGCCGTCGCCGGTCGGCGGAAGGGAGTCCGGGTACGCCCACTGGTGGCCGTCGTGGTCGGGGGAGAGGGTGATCTGGGTGCCGTCCGGTACGACGGTGGTGAAGACGAACTGGCGCACGCGCCGCCCGTGCTGGTCGGTGAAGTCGAGGTGCCGCGCGTACTCCAGCGGCAGGCCGGTGAGCCCGGTCTCTTCGGTGAGCTCGCGGGCCGCGCCGGCGGGCACCGGCTCGTCGTCCTCCCGGCCGCCGCCGGGGTACTCCCACAGGCCCGGTAGGACGTCGGCCGGGGACCTGCGGAGCATCAGGATCCGTCCGGAGGCGTCCCGGACCACCACACCGACGCCGATCCGTTCGATGTCCTCGCGTGCGGCGAGGTTCGTGAGTACGCCGAAGTCGATCACTGGACACGCTCCCCGGAACCGCGGGCGGGCATGGCCGGTGGGCCGGAAGAGGTGACGCCGGTGGGGTTGTCCACGAAGTCCTCCAGACGTGGGCGGTGTTCGAGCGTGTGGAGCCGTCCGTCGGCGAATGGCTCGGCAAGTGCGATCTCATACAGCGGAGTTGGACGGGTCTACGAGAGCGGAGGTGACTGATGGTGATGCTGTTCGAACGTGGCGCTCAAGTGGATTTCCTCCGGGCGAGCCCGGGTCGAACGGGGACTTTTCGAGCACCCCGCGCGCGTGCTGCAGCGCCTCCTCCAGTCGGGCGCGCAGGGCGTCCGGCAGGGTGGCGGAGCCCAGTGCGCAGGCGGCGAGAGCCCGTTCGAGGGCCGCGCGCCGGGCCGGGTCGAGACGGTGCCGGGCGCCCCCGTGGGTGAGGAGGTCGCGCAGTGCAGAGCCGTCGCCGGATTCGCCCGTTCGGCTGGTCAGGTGGGCGAACAGGTTTCGGGCGGCGGGCGTGTCCGGGTCGGTCGCGTCGAGGGCGGTCAGCGTGAAGCGGGTGGTGAAGACGGCCAGGCTCGCCCGGCTCGAAGGAGAGGCAGTGGCCGAGCGCCCGGTCGGCCGCCCGCTGGTCGCCGGGGCGGCACAGCGCGGTGAGCACGGCGGTGACCGCGTCCTCCCACGGGCCACCCGGCTCGGTGTCCCCCAGCAGTGCGAGCGCGCCGGGCAGGTCGCCGCCGATGCCCTTCGGGGTGAACGCCGACGAGCGGGCCAAGCCGACCACCGCCCACCCGGGCGTCACCGGGGTCCGCGAGGTCTGCCCCGAGGGCGGCCGGGGCATCGTCCGCACCCCGCTGCCGCTCGCGGCCCGGGTGAAGCAGCGGCCGTCGGTGATCGCGCTGCGCTTCGCCGAGCGCACGGACGGCGAGGGCGGTACGGCCGGCGCGGGCGGCCGGCGGGCGCCCGGAACCGGGGAGCCGGTCCGTACGTCCTAAGCAGGGGTGATCGGCCAGGGGGACGGGCCCGCCCGGCACGTTAGGCTGCACTTCGGGGAGCGGCCTGGTGCCGCCATTCGAGACGACGTCGGGACCGGCGTGCGCGCCGCGGGGACCTGGACGGGGCCCGGCCGGGGCTGCCGCGGGTCCCGTCCTGCCACGGAGGTACTGGCCTTGCTGCACATCGACGCCTGGATCGAAGGCGTACCACCGGGTGCGGTGTACGCCCTGGTTGCACTGATCATCGGACTGGAGTCGCTGGGGATCCCGCTTCCCGGGGAGATCGCCCTGGTCTCCGCCGCCCTGCTGTCCGCGCGCGGCGTGGTCAGCCCGGTCTGGGTGGCGGTCGCCGCCATCCTCGGCGCGATCATCGGTGACTCGATCGGCTACTCGATCGGCCGCAAGGGCGGCAAGCCGCTGTTCGAGAAGCTCGGGCGGAAGTTCCCCAAGCACTTCGGCCCCAGCCACCTGGCCACCGCCGAACGCTCCTTCCAGAAGTGGGGCATGTGGGCGGTCTTCTTCGGCCGCTTCATCGCCCTGCTGCGCATCTTCGCCGGGCCGCTCGCCGGCGCGCTGAAGATGCCGTACTGGAAGTTCCTGATCGCCAACGTCCTGGGCGGCGTCGTCTGGGCCGGCGGCACCACCCTGCTGGTCTACCAGGTCGGCAAGGTCGCCGAGCAGTGGCTCTCGAAGTTCTCCTGGATCGGCCTGCTGGTCGCCGCGGCCGGCGGCGCGCTGTCGGCCTGGCTGATGAAGCGCCGGGCGGCGAAGACCGCCAAGGCGCACGAGGCCGAGGACGCGGCGGCGCAGGAGGCGAAGGAAGCGCAGCAGACGCCGGCCGAGTCGCCCGCCACCCCGACGATCACCGCGCCCGCCGCGGACTGACCGACCCGGACCCTCCCGGGCCCACCCCTGGTCCACCCGGACCACCGCGCCCGCCGCCGCCGGACGTCTTCCGGCGGCGGCGTTCGCGTGGGGCGGGACCCGAGCACGACACCCCGACACGACACTCGAACACGACGGAGAAGTGGGAAACAGCATGCGGATCGGACTCCTGGGCACCGGCACCTGGGCGGGGCGGGTGCACGCGCCCGTCCTCGCCGACCACCCCGGCGTCGAGTTCGCGGGCGTCTGGGGCCGCCGCCCCGAGGCGGCTGCCGAGCTCGGCGCCCAGTACGGCGTCCCCGGTCACGCCGACCTCGACCGGCTGCTCGACGAGGTCGACGCCGTCTCCATCGCTCTGCCGCCCACCGTGCAGGCCGACCTCGCGGTGCGTGCCGCCGAGGCCGGCTGCCACCTGCTGCTCGACAAGCCGGTGGCGCTCACCGTCCCCGACGCCCGCCGGGTGGTCGAGGCCACCGCCGCGAACGGCGTCGCCTCGGTGGTCTTCTTCACCGTCCGCTTCGGCGGCGACCAGCTGCCCTGGATCGAGGAGCAGGCGGCGGTCGGCGGCTGGTTCACCGGCCGCTCGGACTGGCTCGGCTCGGTGTTCGCCCCCGACTCCGCCAGCCCCTACGCGGCCTCGGCGTGGCGCAAGGAGAAGGGCGCGCTCTGGGACGTCGGCCCGCACGCGCTCTCCGTGCTGCTCCCGGTGATCGGCGACGCCGTCTCGGTCACTGCCGTGGCCGGCCCGCTGGACACCGTCCACCTGGTGCTGCGCCACGTCGGCGACGCCTCCAGCACCCTCGCGCTGAGCCTGACCGCCCCGGTCGCCGGCGGCGGCACCGGGATGGAACTGCGCGGGCGGTCCGGCACCGTCCGGCTGCCGGAGCGCGGGGAGGGGCCGGTCGCGGCCTTCCACCGCGCCCTGGACGCCCTGGCGACCGCCGCCCGCACCGGCGAGCCGCACCCCTGCTCGGCCGCCTTCGGTCTGCGCACCGTCGAGATCCTGGCCGCCGCCGAGCGCTCGCTGGCCACCGGCGCCACCGTCGCGGTCTGACCGTCCGACCGTCCGACCGCCTGGCCGCCGCCGACCGGCGACCCGCCCGCCGTCAGCCGCGCAGCAGCAGCTGCGCGAACTCCCGCACCCGGTCCTCGGTGATGCCCTCGCGCTGCTCGACGGCGAGCGGGTGGTCGGTCGGCTCCAGCTCGATCAGCGGGCGCAGGCCGACCGCCCGGGTGCGGACGTGGGTCTTGAGCAGCAGCGTGGACTGGGGGTAGACCGGCAGCTCGGTCGTCAGCCAGCCGAAGTACGCGGGCTCCTGCTCCCGGGCCGGGTCCTCCCACAGCTCGTGCATCCGCGCGAAGTTCGTCTCGCTCAGCGACACCCAGACGCCCCAGGAGAAGGGCTCGCCGCCGTCCCGCACCGGGATCTCGATCAGACCGTGGACGTAGAACTCCCGGTCCTTGATCACGCACTGGTCCGCGGTGAGCCCGCTGTCCTTGCGCCGGGCGTACCTCGGCTTCCAGCTCACCGGGGCCGGGGAGCCGTAGGAGCGCGGCGGGCCGTCGTGCTGCCCCTGGCAGCACGCGCAGGCGAAGGAGTGTTCGGTCGTCGGCATGGCGCAGAGCATAACGAGCCGGTGGGGGGCACTGTCACCGCCTCGTGGGAGGGTGGAGGGGTGAACCTGGAGGACCTCGCCCGGCTGCGCCGGGCCCGTGACGCGATGGACCGCGAGTACGCGCGGCCGTTGGACGTACCGGCGCTGGCGCGGGTCGCGCTGATGTCGCCGGGGCACTTCTCGCGCAGCTTCCGGGCGGCGTTCGGGGAGACGCCGTACAGCTACCTCATGACCCGGCGGATCGAGCGGGCCAAGGCGCTGCTGCGGCGCGGGGACCTGTCGGTCACCGAGGTGTGCTTCGAGGTGGGCTGCACCTCGCTGGGCTCGTTCAGCTCGCGGTTCACCGAGCTGGTCGGCGAGAGTCCGAGCGCCTACCGGGCGCGGGGCCACGAGGAGGGCGCCGCGATCCCGGCGTGTTACGCCAAGCTCTACACACGACCGGTCAGGAACACGGGCCGGGAGCGGACACCGGTCAGGAACGGAGAAGCGGAACTCCCGCCCCACCCGTAGCGTGAGGCCCATGGACATCAAGCTTTCACAGTGCTTCATCGCCGTCGACGACCACGACAAGGCGCTCGCCTTCTACCGCGACGTGCTGGGCCTGGAGGTCCGCAACGACGTGGGCTTCGAGAACATGCGCTGGGTGACGGTCGGCGCTCCGTCGCAGCCCGACGTGGACATCGTGCTGGAGCCGCCGCTGGCGGACCCGAACGCCTCGCCGGCCGACCGGAAGGCGATGGCGGAGCTGCTGGCCAAGGGCCTGCTGCGGGCGGTCATCTTCGCCACCGAGGACTGCGACGCGACCTTCGAGCGGATCCGCTCGGCGGGCGGCGAGGTGCTCCAGGAGCCGATCGACCAGCCGTACGGCGTGCGCGACTGCGCCTTCCGCGACCCGGCCGGCAACATGCTGCGCTTCACCCAGCGCCGGGCCAAGTAGCCCCTCGCGCCGGCGCGCGGCCACCGGTGATCACCCCGATCGCCGGTGGCCGCGCTCGTGCGTGCGCCATATTCGTGTGTGCGCCGCGCTCACTTCCCCGGCCCGGCCGCGGGGCGGCGGTCGGCGGGGCGGGCCGGGGGGACCGCCGGGGCGCGGAAGTCCCGCGGGCCGGTCCACAGCGCGGGCACGGCGTCGCTGCGGCGGGCCAGCTCGTAGGCGAGCGACTCGTAGTTGACCCGCCAGCCGTGGAAGTGCGGCCAGGCCTCGGCGGCGGGCCGCTCGTGCGGGAAGCCGGCGGCGGCGAGCATGGCCACGGCGGCGTCGAACTCGGCGAAGCCGAGGCGGATCGGCGCGTCCGGGGACGGGTCGTCGTCGAAGTCCACCCGCAGCGACCGGCCGATGTCGCGCAGCGCGGTGAACCCGGCGCGCAGCACCAGCCGGGCCTCCGGCGGGGCGGTGCGCGGGCAGACGGCCAGGTGGACGGCGGCGGCGTCCATGACGGCGATCAGCCCGACCACCCAGCTGCGGTTGGCCCGCGGGGAGCGGAAGGAGATCAGCACGGGGTAGTTGGAGTGGCTCTCGCCGATGTCGGCGGCCAGCCGTTCCCAGTCCCGGTAGAGCTGGGGGAGGGCGGTCTCGGTGTCCACCAGGGACTGCCGGGCCAGGAGTTCGGGGCCCCAGGCGGGCTCGCCGGCCCGGGACTGCAGCAGGGTGACCTCCAGCTCGCGCCGGTTGTAGGCGGCGTAGAGGGTCGGCAGGTAGGCGATCTGCAGGGCGATCACCAGGGGGCCGCTGGCGGCGGCGAGGAAGTCGATCAGCGACAGGCGCAGCCGCTCGCCGCTGGCGAAGCCGAGGGTGAAGAGGCTGGAACCCGCCTCGCGGATGGAGACGTCCCAGTCCAGCTGCGAGGTGCCGTGCAGCAGCAGCGTGTAGGCGACGAGCATGCCGCCGAGCCAGACCGCCAGCATGCCGGTGAGCATCAGCGGGGCCAGCCAGGTCTGCGCCCGGTCCTGCGCGTGGTAGCTGCCGAACGGTGCGGCGGCGATCCGCAGCGCCGTTCGCAGGCCCCGCCACAGGCCGTGCACCAGGGAGGAGTACAGGCCGCGCGGGACGACGAGCGTGCGCAGGATGCTGGCGATGACGAGCAGCAGGAGCAGCACGCCGGCGACGGTGTGGATCAACCTCATGGCGCCCATTGTGGCGGTCCGTCAGGGAGGGCGGGTGCGAGGCCGGGCGGGCGCCGGGGGACATCGGGAGGCTCCGGGAGCCGCGGGCGGGGATTGACAGGGCGCGGCCGTCGACTGAATGCTGAGCAAGCGCTTAGTCAACGACGGCGCCGCCGGTCGACGAATGGAGAGTGCCCGTGCCCGAGACCCCGCCGGAGCCCCCCGCCGCCCCGCCCGGGCCGGACCTGGAGCGGCTGCGCGCCCACCTCGACCGCGAGCTGCCCGGCACCGTCGCCGGCCCGCTGCGCGCCGAGCTGATCGAGGGCGGTCGCTCCAACCTCAGCTACCGGCTCACCGACGGCGTCACCGTCTGGGTGCTGCGCCGGCCCCCGCTCGGGCACGTGCTCGCCACCGCACACGACATGGGCCGCGAGTACCGGGTGATGACCGCGCTGCGCGACACCGGCGTGCCGGTGCCCGCCACCGTCCACCTCGATCCCGGGGAGGAGGTGCTCGGCGCGCCCTGGTACCTGATGGCGTGCGTGCCCGGCACCGTGCACCGGGAGGCCGCCGCGCTCGCCGCGCTCGGCGAGCGGCGGGTGCGCGGCATCGGCGAGGCCCTGGTGGACACCCTCGCCGCCCTGCACCGGATCGATCCGGCGGCCGTCGGACTCGCCGACTTCGGCCGGCCGGAGGGCTATCTGGAGCGGCAACTGCGACGCTGGTCAGCCCAGTTGGACGCCTCGCGTTGCCGCGAGCTGCCCGGGATCGACCGGCTGCACGAGCTGCTCGCCGCCACCCGGCCCCACTCCCCGGCGCCGGCGCTGGTGCACGGCGACTACCGGCTCGACAACGTGCTGGTCGCCGAGCGCGATGGACGGGACGCCGTCGTCGCCGTCCTGGACTGGGAGATGTCCACCCTCGGCGACCCGCTCACCGACGTCGGGCTGCTGGTGATGTACACCGAGCTGGCCGGCGTCGGCGGCGGCCTCATCCCCTCCGCCGCGACCGCCCCCGGCTTCCCGCGCAGCGCCGAACTCGTCGCCCGCTACGCCGAGTCGACCGGCCGGGACGCCGCCGCGCTCGACTGGTACGTCGCCTTCGCCTGCTACAAGCTCGCCGTCGTCGCCGAGGGCATCCACTACCGCTACCGCCAGGGCCGCACCCTCGGCGCCGGTTTCGAACGCGCCGCCACCATGGCGCCCCTCCTCGTCGAGCACGGCCTCACCACGCTGAAGGGACACTGACCGATGGACTTCGCCCACGACCGGCGCACCCTCGAACTGTGCGAGCGGCTCACCGCGTTCCTGGAGGAGCACGTCCACCCCGCCGAACCGGTGCTGGCCGCCCAGCTCGCCGACCCCGCGCGGCCCGTCTGGAAGGTGCCGGCGGTGATCGCCGACCTCAGGGTCGAGGCACGCGAGCAGGGGTTGTGGAACCTCTTCCTGCCGGGCGAGCACGGCGCCGGGCTGACCAACCTCCAGTACGCCCCGCTCGCCGAGATCACCGGCCGCAGCCCGCACCTCGCCCCGCCCGCCCTCAACTGCGCCGCCCCCGACACCGGGAACATGGAACTGCTCGCCGGGTTCGGCAGCGCCGAGCAGCGCGAACGCTGGCTGGAACCGCTGCTGGACGCCCGGATCCGCTCCGCCTTCGCGATGACCGAACCCGAGGTCGCCTCCTCCGACGCCGCCAACATCGCCACCCGGATCGAGCGGGACGGCGACGAGTACGTGATCAACGGCCGCAAGTGGTACATCAGCGGCGCGATGAACCCGGACTGCCGGATCCTCATCGTGATGGGCAAGACCGACCCGCGGGCGGAGAAGCACCGGCAGCAGAGCATGATCCTGGTGCCGCGCGACACCCCCGGCGTGACCGTGCGGCGCGGCATGACCGTGTTCGGCTACGACGACGCCGACCACGGCGGCCACGCCGAGATCACCTTCGAGGACGTCCGGGTCCCGGTGGGGAACCTGATCGGCGAGGAGGGCTCCGGCTTCGCCATCGCCCAGGCCCGGCTCGGCCCGGGCCGGATCCACCACTGCATGCGGCTGATCGGCATCGCCGAGCGCGCGCTGGAGCTGACCTGCCGGCGCGTCCTGGACCGCACGGCGTTCGGCGCGCCGCTCGCCGACCAGGGCGTGATCCAGGACTGGATCGCCGAATCCCGGGTCCGCATCGAGCAGTTGCGGCTGCTGGTGCTCAAGACCGCCTGGCTGATGGACACCGTCGGCAACCGGGGCGCGCACACCGAGATCCAGGCCATCAAGATCGCCACCCCGCGCACCGTCGAGTGGATCCTGGACAAGGCCGTCCAGGCGCACGGCGCGGCCGGTGTCAGCCAGGACACCCCGCTCGCCGCGCTGTGGGCGTTCAGCCGCACGATCCGGCTGGCGGATGGGCCGGACGAGGTGCACAAGCGCTCGCTGGCCCGGCACGAGCTGCGCCGCCACCGCTGAACGCCTGCCACCGCCGTGGAACCCCCGTCACGGCCCGACCTCCGGCGCCCGGGTAGCGCCCGGGTCCGACACCACCGGCCGGGTCATACCCGGGTAGCACCCGGCGGGTTGGCACCGCGGTATGACGTCCCCGCACCGCTCCGGCCCGTACCTTCGCCGTACGGGCCGGCCGGTGGGCGGCGGCCCGTCGCACCGAAGGACGGGGAGGCGGGGACCATGGGCGAGCGCGGCCGGGGACAGGACACACGGGGTCTGCGGGGCCTGCGCAGGGGCGTCGCCGTCGCCCTGGCGGCCACCACGGTCCTGGGTGCGGCCGGGGCGACGGCCGCGCCGGCCTCCGCCGCCCCGGCCGTGGCGGAGCGGCGGGGCCTGGCCCGGGCCACCCTGCCGCGGCCGACCGGCCCCTACCCGGTCGGCACCACCGCGCTGCGCCTCGTCGACACCGGGCGGGAGGACCCCTGGCAGCCCGGGCGCCCCCGCGAGCTGATGATCAGCCTCTGGTACCCGGCCACCCGGCCGGCGCACGAGAGGCAGCGCGCGCCCTACATGGTGCCGCGCGCCGGCCGGCACTTCGGCGGTCCGGAGGGCGCCGCCGTCTTCAACTACGGCGCGCTGCCGGACCGCACCGACTGGACCTGGGTCCGCACCCACGCCCGCCCCGACGCCCCGCCGCTGCTCGGCGCCGGACCACGCCCGGTGGTGCTCTGGTCCGCCGGGCTCGGCGACCCCCGCACCTGGGGGACCGGCCTGGTCGAGGACCTCGCCTCGCGCGGCTACGTCGTGGTCACCGTCGACCACCCCTACGAGGCCTCCGAGGTGGCCTTCCCGGACGGGCGCCTGGCCGCCTCGGTGTTCCCCGCGCTGGCCGCCCGGCCCGGCCTGGACGTCGGGGCGCTGCTCCGCAAGGCGCTGGCCGTCCGGGTCGCCGACACCCGCTTCGTCCTGGACGAGCTGGCCGCGCTGCGCACCGACGGCCGGCTCCCGGCGGCCCTGGCCGGCTCGCTGGACCTCGACCGGATCGGCATGGCCGGCCACTCCGCCGGCGGCTTCACCGCCGCCCAGACGATGCACGACGACCCCCGGATCAAGGCCGGCGTCAACCTGGACGGCCAGCTGCACTTCCCCGGTCCGGACGGCACCGGGGTGCACCTGGGCAGCGTCGCCGAGGACGGCCTGGACCGCCCGTTCCTGCTGATGGGCACCGAGAACGCGGACTCCGGCCCCTACACCGCCCAGCCCGGCTGGGCCGCCTTCTGGCAGCACACCCGCGGCTGGAAGGCGGACGTCACCCTGCTCCGCTCCCGGCACGGCTCGTACACCGACGCGCAGGCGCTGCTGCCGCAGCTCGCCCGCCAGGGCGCGGTGCCGGAGGAGGCCGTGCGCGGCGACGTCGGCGACGTCCGGCCGGAGCGGGCGGTGCTCGCCACCCGCGCCTACGTCGGCTCCTTCTTCGACCGCTGGCTGCGCGGCCACGACGACCACCTGCTGGACGGGCCCTCGCCGCGCTTCCCGGAGATCCGCTACGAGCGCTGACGCGAGGGCCGGCGGGCCGTCACCTGGCGAGCTCCGAGCCGGGGTTGGCCGCGTCCCAGGCCTGCCGGGAGTCGACGATCGCGTCGTGGTGGTCGTAGGACCAGTCGACCATCGCCCGCACCAGGTGGGTCAGGCTGTGCCCGAGCGGCGTCAGCGCGTACTCCACCTGCGGCGGGATCGTCGGGTGCACGGTGCGGGTGAGCAGGCCGTCGCGCTCCAGGCGGCGCACCGTGAGGGTCAGCATCCGCTGCGAGATCCCCGGCACGGCCCGCTGCAGCTCGCGGAAGCGCCGCACGCCCTGGGCGAGTTCGACCAGCACCAGGACCGACCAGCGGTCGCCGAGCCGGTTCAGCAGGTCGCGGATGCCGCAGTCCACGCCGTCCTCGCACCAGACCACCGGACGGTCGGCGGCGGCCGGGGTGGTTACCGCGGTGTGCCCCACTGACATCGAAGTGCCTCCTTATGCCGAACGGCCAGGGTACCCAGGATGGTCCCCGGGCCGCTGAGCAGGGCGGCGGCCCGGTACCGACTTCCCGCGCCCTGTTCCTGGAGGAATCATGCTGCTGGTCACGGGTGTCAACGGCGGTCTCGGATCGCTGGTGCTGGAGCGGCTGGCCGCCCGGCGCGGAGGCCCGGACGGCGTGCTGGCGGGCAGCCGTACGCCGGAGCGGGCGCCGAGGGCCGGCGTCCCGGTGCGGACGGTGGACTTCGACCGGCCGGCGACGCTGGACGCGGCCTTCACCGGCGTGCGCACGCTGCTGCTGATCTCGGCCGGCTACGGCGAGGACGACGTGGTGGTCGCCCGGCACCGGGCGGCGATCGAGGCGGCCGAACGCGCCGGCGTCGAGCACGTCGTCTACACCAGCCTCTCCGGCGACGGCGACCACCTCGCCTACGCGCTCGCCCACCGCTGGACCGAGCGGCGGCTGCGCGCGTCGGCCACGCTGCGCTGGACGGTCCTGCGCAACGGCCTGTACGCGGAACTCCTCGGCTTCCTGGCCCGGCCGGACGCCGACGGCGTGATCACCGCCCCGCTGGGCGACGGCCGACTGGCGGCGGTGGCCCGGGCGGACCTCGCCGAGGTCGCGGCCGAGGTGGCCCTGGCACCGGCCGGGCACGCGGGCCGGGTGTACGAGCTGGTCGGTGAGGAGGCGGTGGGCGGCGCCGAGATCGCCGCCGCGCTCACCCGGAGCACCGGCCGCCCGGTCGCGTACCGCCCGGGCACCCTCGCCGGGGCGCGGGCGGCGGTCGCGGCCTCCGGCGCCGAGGCCTTCCAGGTCCCGATGCTCGCGGGCACCTGCTCGGCGATCGCCCACGGCTTCCTGGCCGGCCCGGGCGGGCCCGGCGACCTCGCCGCCTTGCTCGGCCGCACCCCGCGCCCGGCCCTGGACGTCATCACCGCCGGAACGGACGCCGCCTGGTGACCCCCGTCCGGTCGTCGGTCAGAGGCCGCCGCCGAGGGTCACGCCGCCGTCCACCACCACGGTCTGGCCGGTGATCCACGCGGCGTCGGGGGAGAGCAGGAAGGCGACGGCGCCCGCGACGTCCTCGGGCACGCCGAGCCGGCCCAGCGGGTAGGCGGCGGCGACCTGCTGCTCGCGGCCCTCGTACAGGGCCTCGGCGAACTTCGTCTTGACCACGGCGGGGGCGACGGCGTTGACCCGGATGCCCTGGCCGCCCAGCTCGGCGGCGAGTTCGGCGGTGAGCCGGATCAGCGCGGCCTTGGAGACCCCGTACATGCCGATGCCGAGCGAGGCGCGGATCCCGGCGACCGAGGCGACGTTGACCACCGAGCCGCCGTGCTCGCCCATCCAGGCGGCGTGCGCGCGGCGGGTCCAGGCCAGCGGGGCGAGCACGTTGACGGCGAGGATCTTGGCGGCGGCGGCCTCGTCGACGGTCAGCACCGGGCCGTGGACGGGGTTGATGCCGGTGTTGTTGACCAGGTGGTCGAGCCGGCCGAACGCCTCCAGGGTGCGGGTGACCGCCTCCTCCTGGTGGGCCGGGTCGTCCGCGCGGCCGGCGACGCCGATGGCCACCTCCGGGCCGCCGAGGTCCCGGACCGCCTCGGCGAGCGGTTGCGGGGTCCGGGCGGTCAGGCAGACCTTCGCCCCCCGGGCGATCAGCTCGCGTGCGATGCCGAGCCCGATGCCCCGGCTCGATCCGGTGACGACGGCCACCCGGCCCTTGAAGGAGTTCACCACGGGGGTCCTTTCCCGACTGAGCTGACTAAGCGCTTGCTCAGCATGGTGGCGGTGCGGGACCCTGTCAACAGCCCGCGGCGGCCCGGCGGGACGAACGCCCGTACGCCTGCCCGGACGACCGATCTGCGAGGATGGCGCCATGACCAGCACGCCCATCGCCGACCTCTGGCCCACCCTGCCCGGCGGCGCCGACGCCCGCCCGGAGGCGGCGTACCGGCTGCTCCAGGCCGCCGTGGAGTCCTTCGCCGAGCGGGGCTTCCACGCCACCACCACCCGGGACATCGCCACCGCCGCGGGGATGAGTCCGGCCGCGCTGTACATCCACTACCCGTCCAAGGCGGCCCTGCTGGCCGAGATCAGCCGGGCCGGGCACGCCGCGACGCTCGAACTGGTCCGGACGGCGGTGGCCGGCGAGGGCGACCCGGTGGCCCGGATGCGGCGCCTGGTCGAGGAGTTCACCTCCTGGCACGCCCGGGCGCGGACGGTCGGCCGAGTGGTCAACTACGAGCTGCACGCGCTCCCGCAGGACGCCTACGGGGTGGTCGCGGCGCTGCGCCTGGACATCGAGCGCGAGGTCACCGCGCTGATCGAGGCGGGCGTGGCGGCCGGGGCCTTCGAGGTCGCCGAGGTGCGTACGGCCGCCCGCGCGGTCACCTCGCTGGGCATCGACGTGTCCCGCTGGTACACCGACCGCAGCAGCGAGGCGCCGGAGGAACTCGGCCGCCGCTACGGTGAGTTGGTGCTCCGGATGCTGGGGGCGCCGGGGGCGGCGCTCTGATCGCGGGGCCGGCCGGCCCCTCCTGACGGCGGTGTGCGCCGGACCCTCGCGAGCTCGTCGCACGGTCCGGACGGCACCGCCGTTCAGTGTTCCGGGGCCCCGGCGGCGAGCAGGGCGTCCAGCAGGCCGGGGAAGCGCGCGTCGAGGTCGGCGCGGCGCAGCGAGACGTACCGGTTGCGCCCGGCGACCCGGGTGGTGGTGACGCCGGCCTCGCGGAGCACCCGCATGTGGTGCGAGACGGTCGACTTGTGCAGGTGTTCCAGGCCGAGGTGGCGGGGGTCGCAGGAGTGCTCGGCGCCGTCCGCGTAGCTGGTCAGCAGCCGCATCCGGACCGGGTCGCCGAGCGCGTGCAGCACGGTGACCAGGTCGATCTCGGCGGGGGCGGGCTGGGGCAGCCGCTCGTCGTCGGACATGGCAGGCGGCCTCCTCGGGATCGGGCGCGGGGTTGGTGCGCGAACGGGACGGTTTGACAATCATCCACCAATCCGTACTGTTTGGCGAGCATCCAACTGTTGCCCTCACGTCCAACAATGTCCGCTCCCTGGGGGGATCGACGTGCCCGTCCGCCTGCTCCTGCTCGCCCTCGGCACCTTCGCCGTCGGCACCGACACCATGGTCACCGCCGGCATCCTCGGCCCGGTCGCCGACGACCTCGGCGTCTCGGTCACCGCCGCCGGCCAGCTGGTGACCGTCTTCGCCCTCGGCTACGCGCTGCTCGCCCCGCCGCTCGCCGCCCTCACCGCCCGCTGGCCGCGCCGGCGCCTGCTGCTCACCGCGCTCACCGTCTTCGGCGTCGCCAACGCGCTCAGCGCCCTCGCCCCCTCGTACGGGACGCTGCTGGCCACCCGGGTACTGGCCGCCGCGGGCGCCGCGCTCTACACCCCGACCGCGAACGCCGTCGCCACCACCCTGGTCGCCCCCGAGCGGCGCGGCCGGGCGCTGGCCACCGTGCTCGGCGGCATGACGGTCGCCACCGCGCTCGGCGTGCCGCTCGGGACCTGGGTCGGGCGCACCGACTGGCGGCTGACGATGTGGCTGGTGACGGTGCTGAGCGCCGCCGCCCTGGCCGGGCTGGCGCTGCTGCTGCGCGAGCTGCCGGTGCCCGCCGCCGCACCCGGTCTGCGGGACCGGCTGGCGCCGCTGCGCGACCGGCGGGTGCTCGGGGCGGCCTCCACCACCCTGGTGTTCTTCCTCGCCTTCCAGTCCGTCTACATCTACCTGGCCACCGCGGTCGCCCCGGCCACCGGCGGGCGGGCGGAGCGGCTGAGCCTGGTCCTGCTGGTCTCGGGCGTCGCCTCGGTGGCGGGCAGCTGGCTGGGCGGGCGGCTGGTGGACCGGGTCGGTGTCCGGCGGGTGCTGCTGGTCGGCAGCACGGTGGCGGCGGGCGCGTTCGCCGCGCTGCCCTGGGCGGGGCGTTCGATGGCCGGTGCGCTCGCCTACGCGGTGGTCACCCCGCTGGCCGGGTGGGCGGTCTCGGTCGCCCTGCCGCACCGGCTCGCCTCGCTGGACCCGGGCAACGCCCAGCTGCTGATCTCGCTCAACAGCAGCGCCCTCTACCTGGGCACGGCCGCGGGCGGCGGCGTCGGCAGCGTCGCGATCGCCCTGTTCGGCGGGCGCTGGTTCCCGCTCGCGGCGACCGTGCTCGCCCTGGTGGCCGCCGTCACCGCTTGGGCCACCACGCGCGGCGCGGGGCCCGGCGCGGCGGGCGCCGCCGCGGCGCCCGTCGAGAAGCGGGCCCGGGCGGCGGTGCGGTAGCCCGGGCCGACGGTGCGGGCCCGCCGGTGACTCCGGCGGGCCCGCAGCGCGTGGCCGGGGTTCAGGGGGCGGTGGTCACGGCACCGGCGCTGTCGGGACTGCCGCGCCTGCCGGGCCTGCCGGAGTCACCGGTGGGGCCGCGCCGATCGCCCGGAACAGCAACTCGGCCGTCTCCGACCAGCGTTCGACGACGTCGGTCCGCTCGTACAGGACGTCCGAGATGTGCTGGGTGCCGAAGAACGCGGCCACCAGCGAGCGCGCCGCCGCCTGCGGGGAGACCCCCGCGCGCAGCTCGCCCGCCTCCTCGGCGCGGGCCAGCAGGGTGGCCAGCAGCTGGGTCCAGTCCACGTAGGGCGTCGGCAACTCGGCGTCGATCTGCGGCCGTTCGATCTGCAGCCGGGCACCCGCCTGGACGACGATGTCGTCCCGGAAGGCCGCCGCCGCCCCCGCCAGCAGACGCGCCGCGGTCTCCAGGGGCCCGTGCCCCTCGGCGGTGACCTCGGTCAGCAGCGCCGGCCAGCGCGCGTAGTGCTGCTCGACGACGGCCACCGCCAGGGCCTCCTTGGTCGGGAAGTGGAAGTAGACGGCGCCCTTGGTCATCTCCACCCGCTCCGCCACGTCCTTCACCGCGGTGTGGCGAAAGCCCCGGGCCGCGAACAGCTCGGCGGCGGCGGTGAGCACCAGCAGCTTGGTGCGGGCCGCCCGGTCCTGCTTGGGATCGGGGCCCCGCCGGGTGACGATGGGCCGCACCCGGAACGGGGCGGCCTGGTCGGGCTCGGGCATGGTCGGCTCCTCGGGGGTGTGGGGGGTGTGGGGCGAGTCGGGGTGGGGTCCGGGGGTGGGTTTCTCAACTCGGCGTCGGTCAGGTCGATTTGGACATGGTGGCGGGAAACTCCGGCTCGACGGTAAACCTTCCAGAAGGTATGTTCCTGAGCCGTCGCACCGGTCGGGGCACCGCAATGTAGCGGGCCCGCTGCGGCCTCCGCGACCGTGGGGGAGGAAGAAATCATGAATGTTCTGTCATCAGTTGTGTCCGCGCAGCACCGGCCGGAGCTCCGGGAAGGGTGGCGAGGCTTACGCTTCGACCGGCACTTACCGCGCGAGGCGGTGCACAAGGCGGCGGACGCCGAGGTCCTGCTGAGCGACTCGGCGCGGCTGGGGGAGGAGCGCTTCGCCGTCGCGGCACGCTGGAGCCGCGACCACCACCTCGGCCGCCGGGACGGGCCGGGCGCCGACCCGGTGCTGCTCGCCGAGACCGTCCGCCAGACCGCGATCCACCTGGCCCACCGCTTCCACGGCAGCACCTACGGACATCCCTTCGTCCTCCACGGCCTCGCCGTCGACCTCGACCGGCCGCTGCCCCCGGCCGGTCCGGACGGCCTGGACGTCGGCCTGGACCTGGACTGCAGGCTCCTCGCTCCCCGGCGGCCCTCGCCCGGCCGGGAACGGTTCGCCCTGGAGGGCGTCGCCTGGGCCGGCCGGCGACCGGTGGGCCGCGTCCGGCTGCGCTGGGAGGTGCTGGCGCCCGAGCGCTACGCGGTCGTCCGGCAACGGTCCGCCGAGGCCGCGGGCGCCCCGGAACAGCCACCGCCCGCCCCGCTGCCGCTCGACGCCGCCCGGGCCGGGCAGACCCGCCCGCAGGACGTGCTGCTCGCCGCCGACCCGGAGCGCGCCGGCCGCTGGTGGCTGCGGCCGTTCGAGCACCACCCGGTCCTCCTCGACCACGCGGTGGACCACGTGCCGGGCATGGTGCTGGTGGAGGCCTTCCGGCAGGCCGTCGCCGCGATCACCCCGGGTGCTGCGGCTGGCCGCGAACTCCGGGGCCTCGACGCCGAGTTCCTCGCCTTCGGAGAGCCGGGATCGCCGATCGCCGTGCTTGCCGCACCCGCCCCGGAGGGGGTCGTGCGGGTGCGCGCCGTCCAGGACGGCCGTCCGATCGCCGAGGCCCGGCTGCGCCGCCCGGAGGCGCCGTGCTGAACCACCCGGACGACGGCTGCGGCACCGGCCCGATGACCGCCCCCGCCGTCGCCGAACTCGCCGTCCTGGCCCGTCGGGACGCCGCGTCGGCGGAGGCCGCACGGCGGCTCACCGAGGAGGTCGCCGCCGGGATCCGCCGCGCGGGCTTCCCCCGCCACTTCGTGCCGGGCCGCTGGGGCGGCACCGCAGGGGAGTTCGGCCCGTTCGTGACCGCCGTCGCCGAGCTCGCCGAATCCTGCGCGGGCGCGGCCTGGTGCGCCGCGCTCTACGCCTCGCACGGGCGGCTGGCCGCCTACCTCCCGCCCGAGGGGCAGCGCGAGCTGTGGGGCGACGGGCCGGACGCGCGGATCG
Organism: Kitasatospora sp. NPDC058032; assembly: GCF_042885845.1. Taxonomy (NCBI): domain Bacteria; kingdom Bacillati; phylum Actinomycetota; class Actinomycetes; order Kitasatosporales; family Streptomycetaceae; genus Kitasatospora; species Kitasatospora sp. NPDC058032. The sequence continues at coordinate 102,802 of NZ_JBHVRK010000006.1, forward strand.
CGGCCTCGGTGGTCCCGCCCCAGGGCCGGGCCGAACGCCGCGGCGACGGCTGGCGGTTGGACGGCCTGTGGCGGCTGGCGAGCGGCGCCGACCACGCCGAGTGGATCCTGCTGGCCGCCTGGACGGGCAGCGGGTCCGCCCGCGAGCACCGGGTCCTCGCCGTGCCCCGGGCCGAGCTGACGGTCCTGGACACCTGGCACTCCGCCGGCCTGCGCGCCAGCGGCAGCACCTCGGTCACCGCGGAGGGGGTCCGGGTGCCCGAGCGCCGCACGCTCGTCCTGGACACGCTGCTCGCCCCGCAGCAGGACGCGGCCCGCTGCCACACCGTGCCGTACCCGATGGTCGCGGCGCTGGTCTTCGCCGCCCCGCTGCTCGGCATCGCCCGCGCGGCGCTGCGCGAGTGGACGGTCGGGGCCCGGCGCGCGGCGGTTCCGCACCCGGCCGCGCACACCGTGCTCTCCGGGGCGTCCGCCAAGGTCCGGATGGCCGGGCTGCTGCTGGACGGCGCCGCTGCCCGGGCCGACCGCGGCGAGCTGAACGCACTGGCGGTGGCCGAGAACCGCCGCGACGCCGCCACCGCCGCCGCGCTCTGCCGGGAGGCGGTGGACGCCCTGTTCCTCGCGGGCGGGGTCGGCGCGCAGGACTCGTCCTCGGTGCTGCAGCGTGCGTGGCGGGACGCGACGGCGGTGGCGGTGCACCGCACCCTGGACGCCGACGCCGCGGCGCGCGCCTACGCCGGGACGGTCCTCGCCGCCGACCCGATGACGGCCGGTCACCGATCGGATTCCGCCTGATGTGCGGGGAACCGGCGTGCGCGGGGCCGCCCCTGAGAACATTCGTTCAGAAAGGTATGTTCTTCCCCAGGGAGGGCACATGATGAAGCAGGAGCGGGCACGGCGGACCAGGGAGAAGGTGCTGGACGCCGCGGCCGAGGAGTTTTCCGCCCAGGGTTACAGTCGCGCCACCCTCAACGCGGTGGCGCAGCGGACCGGTATGACCAAGGGCGCGCTGTACGGGCACTTCGCGTCCAAGCGCGCGCTCGCCGGCGCGCTGATGTCGCAGTCGCACCAGGTTTGGGAGGAGATGCGGCTGGCCCGTGACGTCCCGGGCACCGAGGCGGCCGTCGTACTGGAGGGGCTGGTGCTGGACCTGGCGCACCGGCTGAGGGAGGACGTCCGGCTGCGGGCGGCGCTGCGGCTGGCCACCGACATCCCGGACCCGTCGCAGTCGCACCCGCTGCGGCCGGCCCCGGCCCCGGCCCCGGCGTCGGCCCCGGCGTCGTCCGCGCCCCCGTCGTCGGTCACGGCGGGGCCGGCGGGGCCGGACATCTTCGACGCCGTGCAGCGCGGCCTGGTGACCGTGATCCGCCGGGCGCAGGGCGAGGGGAGCATGGCGCCCCGGCCGCCCGAGCTGGTCGCCCAACTGCTGCTGGCCGTGCTGCACGGAGCCCCGCACGTCTGCTTCGGCCCGCCGGAGGCGGCCGGACCGGGGGCGTACGACGCGGCCTGGCGACTGCTGCTGGAGGCGCTGACCGGCGCAGACCGCGATCGGCCGTTCGTCGGCGCCGTGCCGTCCGTCGCGTCCGTGCCGCCCCTGGCGGCTGCGTCGTCGCTGCCGTCGCTGCCGTCGCTTCCGTCCAGGCGGACCGGGCAGTCCGTGCAGTCCGCGTAACCGGTCCCACCCCCGACCCACCCTCGACCCGCCGCCGCCCGCGCCGCCCGGCCGCCGACGCCCGCTCGGACGCGCGGCGGCGCGGGCGGCCAGGGCCGATGCGGCCGGGCCGGGCGACCCGCCGCCGGGGCGAAGGACGTCCGCCGGGGTGAACTCCTGTTGGTGCCAGGCAAGCGCACGCCGAACCGCCATCCCCGACCGGCCGTCCGCCGCCCGCTCCGTCGTACGCGCTCCACGGTACGGTGCAGCGGACGCGCCGATGGCACGCGTCCCGCACGCCGGGTGGGGCAGTCCCGTCCGGACGGCCCGTCGGCCACCGCCCCCGATCAGGAGAACCGCCAGGATGACCACGACCCACCTCCCGCCCGCCGGCCTGACCGTGCGGCCCGCCGGGCCCGGCGACGCGCCGGCCGTTCGTGACCTGCTCAACCGGGTGGACCTGCTGGAGATCGGCCGGGCCGAGACCGAACTGCACGAGGTCGAGGCGGACCTGGCACACCCGGGCGTCGACCTCCGCCACGACTCCTGGCTGCTCGCCGACGGCGACGAACTGGTCGGCTACGGCCTCGTCCGGGACCGGTCCGGCGGGGAGCGGATCGACCTCGACCAGTACGTCCTGCCCGAGTACCAGGCCGGCGCGCTGCACCTGTTCGCGCTGATGGAACGCCGGGCGGTGGAGCGGGCGGCGGCCAACGGCGCCTCCCGCGCCGTCCTGCACCTGCTGCTGAACACCCGGCCCACCGTCGACACCGGCGCGATCCGGGAGCGCGGCTGGGAGCGCGTGCGCCGCTACCACGTGATGGCGCGCCGGGTGGACAAGCAGTCCGACCCCGTCCCCGCGCCGCCGCCCGGCATCACCCTGCGCGACTGCCGCCGGGAGGAGGACCGCCGCACCGCCCACCGGCTGCAACAGGAGACCTTCGCCGGGGACTTCGACTTCCGGCCGCGCACCTTCGAGCAGTGGTGGGAGGACATCGACGGCGACCGCCTCGACTGGTCGCTGACCTGGATCGCCGCGCTGGAGGGCGCCGGCGACGTGGCCGTGCTCCGCACCCGCGGCAACCGCGCCGGCGAGGGCTGGGCGGACCGCCTGGGGGTCCTGCCCGCCGCCCGCGGCCGCGGCCTCGGCGGCTACCTGCTGCGGCACTTCTTCGGCCACTACGCGGCCCTGGGCCGCGACCGGGTCGCCCTCGGCGTCGACACCGCCAACGCCACCGGGGCGCTCGCCCTCTACGAGGCCCACGGGATGACGACCCACTTCGCCGTGGACACCTGGGAACTGGTCCTCCCGGTCTGACCGCGCAACCCCCGGGCCGGTCCTGCGGGTCCTGTCCGGACAGGACCCGCAGGACACCCGCCAGGTCGGCGTCAACTGACGAGGTAGCTGAACCCGACCGTCGCCGCGGACATCCCGGGAGCCACCTCCCGCGTCACCACCCCGCGACAGTTCGGCGCGGAATAGACGTCGACCGTCGCGTTCGTGAGGTTCTCGACGATCACGGGTGAGAGGGTGGGGTAGCACCCCGATGCCGGGTTCTGCTGCGCCACGCCGTTCACCACCAGCACCCCCGTGGCCGCCTGCGCGGGCACGGCGAGCGCGAGCGCTCCGGCGGCGGCCAGCATCCCGGCCACGGCGATCCGACGACGCATGACTGTTCTCCCTTCCGAGGGCGCACAACCGGTAGGCGCCCTTCCGGGCCATGGATTCCCCGGCCACCCGGTCCGTCCCGGAAGCCCGGACGCAATCCCCCGAACCGGCGACGGCGCCCGGGCCGAACCCGTGCCGGTGGGGTCAGCCGTTGGCGAGGGCCTGGACACGGTCGAAGGCGCCGTTGAAGAGGTTCTGGTCACCGGGGAAGGAACCGGCGTCGGCCCGCCCCCGGACCGCCCTCGACCGAGCGGACCAGGCCGCAGCGGACTTCGGCTCCATCCGTCATCGGCCAACGGATCACGGTCTTGTAGGCGCGGGCCGGGCGCCGATGGGCGGTACACCACGAGAAGGAGCGCTCCACCACCTACGGCTCGGGCTGGACCTGGAAGCCCCGCCGACCGGGGTCCTTGCGGACGACCTCCAGGTCCCGGCTGAGAATCCGGGCCCCCACTCGACGAGGCGGCCGGCGCCCCGTCCCCCTGCGCCGTGCCCCCCGCCTCAGGGCGAGGGGAAGGAGATCCGGAGGCCGTAGCGCTCCTCCAGTTCGTGGACCTTGCGGGGGACGCTGTCGCCCAGGGTGTCGAGGTCGGAGCGGTGCGCGGCGCGGAAGCCGTCGCGGAGCCTGGCGCGCAGCGGCTCGCGGACGGCTTCGACCGGGGCCATGCAGGTGGCGTACACCTCGCCGAGGTGGGAGACGGCGGGGGCGTCGGCGGCCTGGATGCTCCGGTCGACGAGGGCGAAGAACGCCTCCTCGCCCTTGGCCTGCACACCGTGCCCGGCCAGGCAGCCGTCGAGCTGCCGGTAGGCCGCGTCGACCTCCTGGTCGCGCCGGAGGGAGGCCGCCGCAGTGAACCACTGGGCCTGCAGCGGGGCGTACAGGTCCTTCAGCTCCCGCATGGCCCTCGCGCCGTCCTCGAAGCATTGCTGCTGCTCGGGTCCGGGGGTGGAGCGGCCGGTGGCCGCGCCGCCGGCGGAGGCGGACTCGCCGGGGGCCAGGCCGCCGTTGAAGCCGTGGGCCTGGATGAAGGGCAGGTCGGGGATGTCCATGACGCGGAAGAACATCCCGGGTGTCGTCACGGGCTCCGCGAGGCCCCGGGAGCGGGCGCAGGAGCGGGTCGCGGCGTTCGCCACCAGGGTGGTGAAGGTGTCCAGGCCCTGGGACCAGCGGGTCTCCGCGCCCGTCGACGGCAGCAGCATGGCCGAGACGTCCGTCGGCATCGTCCACGTCACGGGGATCGGCGGCAGGGGCACGGCCGAGCGGGCGGCGGTCGGCGCGGCCGGGCCGACCGCGCTCGCACAAGCCGTCGTGCCGAGGAGCAGGACGGTGCCCACGAATGCCTGGACGATGCCGGCGGGCCGACGGGGGTGCCGGGTGGGGCGTCGCAACGTGCCGTCCTCTTCGGGTGGTTGCCGGTGGTGGAGGTGGTGCCGGCAGGCGCCCCAGGTACGGGGCGCCTGCCGGCGGGGTGGGGCCGCGCCGGCCCCGGGTGTCAGTGCTGGACCTTCACGACGCCCCAGCCGGACTGGTACGCGGCGACGCCGAAGGTGCGGCCCGCGGTCAGGTTGGAGATCAGGACGACGGAGCCGAGGCTGTAGTAGCCGTCGTTCAGCCAGTGGTAGCCGGAGGCGGCGGCCTGCCAGTTGCCGTTGGCGTCGACGTACATGCCCTCGTAGCCGTCGTTGTGCCGGCCGCCCGAGGCGCCCGCGAACACCAGGTTGACGTCCCGGCAGGCGTCGTTGGCCTTGGTGGTGGTCCACCCGACGGTGCGCTGGCCGGTGTAGAGGGTGTCCTCCTGGCAGCTCAGCGCGGAGGCCGACGGCGCGAGGGCGATCGTGGACGCGGCGAGCGTCCCGATGAGGCCGAGGGCGGCGGTGGTCTTCTTCATGGTTCGTCCCCCAGGGTCGTGCGGCGACCGCCGCCGACGGGTGCGACGGCGGTGACCGGTGTGGATGGTGAGCCTCGGAGCGACTTCCGGGCTCGGCTCAAAGGTAGGCAAGGAATTGACGATTGCCAGGGGGCTTGACGCCGTTTCACGAGTCGCTGACGGTGTCTCACGCCGGTGACCTGGACTTTGAGACGAAGGCGGAGGTGGAAGTGGAGACACACGCGCCCGGCGCCGGGGCGGCCTCGCCCGTCGAGGGGTGCGATAGCGGCTGATCGCTCGCCCGTTCGGCCTGTGACCTCACACTCTATGACGCGTACACTGCAATGGACGCTCGGGCCTGGCCCGTGGGCGCTGGATCACGTGACGACCGACGAGACGGCCCACCGGAACGCGGTCTCGTCCCCGGGAGTGCGCGGGGCGGGAATGTCCGCCGGCTCGGGGAAGGCGCCGGCGACCCGCACGCCGTGCTCGGTCAGGAATCAGAATCCTCGAGACTTCACAGATCCGTGGAACGGCCTCGGTCTGGACGAGGGCTTCACGCGCGAGGACGGGCACCGGACCTTCGTGATCCGGGAGATTGCCGTGGCTGCGGACCATCGTCGGCGCGGGTTGGGTGGGGAACGGCGCACAGTCGTGCTCGAAGGAGCCCGGGCGGAGCGCGTCACGCTCGCGGTACCCCTGTCCCCGAAGGGCGCGGTGGTGCTCGGGTCCGGGGTGTCGTCACCCGGCGGCGACGCCGGGGCGGGGCCCGGCGCCGTCGGCCGGCAGGGCTGGGGGAGCGCGGTCGGGCCGCGACACGGCGAAGACACGGCGAATTCCGTTGAGGGCGGGGGCGGGGGCGGGGCGGGGGCGGTGCGCGGCACGGGTGCACCGGCGACCGTCGCGGGTGCACCCGTGCCGGTGGGGTCAGCCGTTGGCGAGGGCCTGGACGCGGTCGAAGGCGCCGTTGAAGAGGTTCTGGTCACCGGGGAAGCTGCCGGCGTCGGCGTGCTGCCAGATCGTCTGGTAGCTCCAGCCGGCCGGGAGAGTGCCGACGGTGGAGGCGTAGCGGGCGATCCACAGCGGGTTGGTGGCGCCGAAGGAGGCGTTGTTGCCGGTGCAGGTGGTCCACCAGTTGGTCGTGGTGTAGATGGTGGGGTAGCGGCCGGTGCGGGCGCGCACGGTGTCGCTGAAGGAGCGGATCCAGCTCACCATGGCGGCCTGGCCGAGGCCGTAGCAGGTGGCGCCGTAGGGGTTGTACTCGATGTCGAGCGCGGGCGGCAGGGTCTTGCCGTCCTTCGACCAGCCGCCGCCGTGGTCCACGAACCAGTTGGCCTGGGCGGCGCCGGAGGAGCGGTCCGGCAGGGCGAAGTGGTAGGCGCCGCGGATCAGGCCGGCGTTGTAGGAGCCGTTGTACTGCTGGGTGAAGTACGCGTTGGTGTAGGTGGTGCCCTCGGTGGCCTTGACGTAGGCGAAGCGGGCGCCGTTGGCGCGCACCGTGGACCAGGCGACGTTGCCCTGGTAGCTGGAGACGTCGAGACCGGGCGTCTGGGTGACGGCGAGGGCGGCGGCGGGGGCGGCGCCGGCCTCCCGGCCCTCGTGGGCGGCGACGGTGGAGCCGGCGAAGTCCTGGTCGGGGTGGATCGGCGGCAGCTGGCCGCCGTGCTGGGCGGCGGAGTTCTCGGCGGCGACCGCGTCGGAGGGGGACGCGGTGCCGGGCGCGGGCTCGGCCGCGTACGCCGGGGCGGCGACGCCGACGGCCAGGGCGACCGCGGTGGCGAGGGCGGCGAACGCGGGGAGCCGGCGGGTCCCCTGCTTGCGGGTGGTGCCGGTGGGGCTGGCGGAGCGGGAAGTGCTGGGCATGACACTCCTCTGGTCCGTGGTGACGACCCGTTGGATTTGCGGACAGCCGGGTTGCCGGTGACGGCAACCGGCTGGAGCAGGGTAGCCATGTACGTGCCAGCACGCCAGGTATCGGTGGCCCCATCCTGAACGGGCGTCACATCGCGGTGGTCCCCACCTTTCCGCCCCGTTTCGCACACGGATGCCGGCCCCGTCCGCCCCCGGCCCCGCCTGCCCGGGACCCCGCCCACCTGGGCGGACACGGCGGCCCCGGTCGCGGCGCCGGGGCGTGCGGCCGGGGCGCGCGAGCCGTGCGGGGGCACCCGGCCGGGTGCCCCCGCACCGTCGCGTCTTTGCGCCGTGGTCAGCCGGTCGTCGCCCACTCTTCGCGCAGCCGCCCGAACACCTCGTGGAACTCGGGGAAGGTCTTGCGCACGCAACCGGGGTCGTCGAAGGTGATGCCGGGCGTGCGCAGGGCGGTAACGGAGAACGACATCACGATCCGGTGGTCGCCGTGGGAGTCGAGCGCGGTGCCGCGCGGGACGCCCGGCCGGATCTCGATCCAGTCGTCGCCGGTGGCGACCTCGATGCCGAGCCGGCGGAGGTTCCCGGCGCAGGCGTCCAGCCGGTCGCACTCCTTGACCCGGGTGTTGGCCACGTTCTCGATCCGCACCGGCCCGTCCGCGAACGGGGCGAGGGCGGCGAGCGTCGGCATGGTGTCGGAGATGTCGCGCATGTCGACGGTCAGGCCCGACAGCCGGCCGTCCCGGGGCCCCTGGACGGTGACCCGGTCCGCGCCGACCTCCACCCGCGCGCCCATCCGGGCCAGCACGTCGACGAACCGCAGGTCCCCCTGGAGCGCGTCCTCGCCGAGCCCCGGGACGGTCAGCTCCTGCCCGGTGAGCGCGGCGGCCGCGAAGAAGTAGCTGGCCGTCGAGGCGTCCGGCTCGACCGGGTAGGCGGTGGCGCGGTAGCCGCCCGGCGCGACCTCGAAGACCCGGCCGGTGCGCGTCACGGTGGCGCCGAAGGCCCGCATCATGGCGACGGTGATCTCCACGTACGGCGCCGAGACCAGGTCGGTGACGGTGATCCGCAGGCCCTGCTCGGTGAGCGGGCCGAGCAGCAGCAGTGCGGTGAGGTACTGCGAGGACAGGCTCGCGTCCAGGCTCAGCTCGCCGCCCCGCACCCCGTCGGCGGTGATCCGCAGCGGGTGGTGGCCCTCGGCCTGCTCGTGCCGCAGGTCGACGCCCAGGGTGCGCAGCGCCTCGGTCAGCGGACCGAGCGGGCGGCGGCGCATCTGGGCGGAGGCGTCGAAGCGGAAGGAGCCGCGCCCGGCCGCGGCGAGCACGGGCAGGAAGCGGGCGGTGGTCGCGCCGTCGCGGCAGTACACCTCGGCGTCCCGGGCCGGGCCCTGCGGGCGGCCCTCGACCGTCCACCGGTCCGGCTCGCGGGTGAGCGTGTAGCCGAGCGCGTGCAGGCCCTCGGCGAATCCCTCGGTGTCGTCCGAGCGCAGCGGCCGGTGCAGGGTGGTGGTGCCGTCGGCGGCGGCGGCGAGGAACAGCGCCCGCGCGGTCACCGACTTGGAGCCGGGGATCTCGACGGTCGTCATGGTGCCTCCGGGATGAGTGGGCCAGGGGGGAGGGGCGGGGTCGTCCCGGCCATCCTGCCGGAGGCGGTGCGGGGTGCGGGGGGTCGTCCGGTTGCTGGACGACTCGCCGGACGGTGGCGGTGGGGCCGGCGGACGGTGGTGGGAGCGGGCGGTCGCGGGTGGACGTCCGGGCAGGTCGGGGCCCCGGACGGTTGTGGCACGATGCGGGGGACCGGCCCGAACGGCCGCCCGCCCCGCCCGGGTCCCGGCCCGGGCCCGCCCGAGAAGAGGCCCCGTGCCTGAGAGCAGCACCCGATCGGCCGCCGAGGCCGTCACCACCGACCGCCTCGCCTTCCGCACCGCGACCACCGCCGACGTGCCGGCCCTGCTCGCCCTGGTCGAGTCCGCCTACCGGGGCGACGCCAGCCGGGTCGGCTGGACCACCGAGGCCCACCTGCTGGAGGGCCAGCGCACCGACACCGAGGGTGTCACCGCGGCCGTCACCCACCCCGACGGCGTGGTGCTGATCGCCGAGCTGGACGGCGACCTGCTCGCCTGCTGCCAGCTGGAACGCCGGGGCGACCACGCCTACTTCGGCATGTTCTCGGTGCGCCCCGGCCGCCAGGGCGGGGGCCTCGGGCGGGCCCTGCTCGCCCGGGCCGAGCGGTACGCGGCCGAGGAGTGGGGCGCGGTGGAGATGGAGATGACCGTCATCGAGCAGCGTGCCGAGCTGATCGCCTGGTACGAGCGCCGAGGCTTCCTCCGCACCGGCCAGTACACGCCGTTCCCGTACGGCGACGAGCGCTTCGGCATCCCGCTCCGCCCCGACCTGCGGTTCGAGAAGCTGATCAAGGGGCTCACCACCGCCCGGTAGCTGTGGTGGCGGCGATGGCGCGCGCGGCGTCAGGTGGTGGGTGACGGGCCCGGCCGGGGGATCAGTCCCGGACCGGCTACGGCAGCAGGCCGCGCTCGCGCAGCAGCGGGACCAGGTGGTCGCGGACGGCGGGGGCCAGGTGAAGTGCCGGGTCGAGGCCGTCCGTCCAGCGCAGGTCGGCGAGCTCCGCGGCGGGGGCGGGCGTGCGGTCCAGCCCGGCCTCGAACACGGTCATCCGCATCGGTACGCCCTCCAGCACCGCGACCGCCTCGATGTCGGCGAGGTGGCGCGGTGCGACGGGAGCCGCGCCGAGTTCCTCGGCCAGCTCGCGGGTCAGCGCCGTGAGCGGCTCCTCCCCGGCGTCCGGCTTGCCGCCCGGGAGGTAGAAGACGTCGGGCGCCGCCTTCTTGCTGACGACCAGCAGCCGGCCCTCCTCGACCACGGCGGCGGCCACGACGGTGAGCGGTGCGGGATCGGTCTCCGGTGTTTCGTGCTCGAACATGATCGTGATTGTTCCAGCCGCCGATCACATGGGTTCGTGCGGGTCTGTGGGCGGTCGTGTGCGCGGGGCCTCCGCTCCGGTGGGCCGGTGGACATCGTCTTCGCCGAGGGCCCCGGCCGGTGCGTCCCGGGCGGCGCCCCACTGGGCTCCGGTGACGCGGGCCTCGTGCGCGGGGCCTCGCCGAACCTGTACGAACCGAGCGCGCCCTGCTCGACGCGGTCCTGGCCGAAGCGGCCCCGGCGGGGGTGGCGTCCGGGGGAGCGGCGGGCGGCCGAGGCCGACGGCCGGCCGCTGCCGGAGGACGCCGCCGGTGCACGGGAGTCGTCCGCCGCTCAGTGGTAGATGCTGCGGCAGAGGCGGGCCTGCTCGGAGCCGGCCGCCCATCGGCCGAACCGCTCCGCCTGGTCGCAGATCGTGCCCGCCCCCGCTCCGGGCGCCACGCCCGCTGCGGCGGCGCTCACGGCGGTGGAGGGCGCGGGAACGGTGCCGGACGCCGGTGTGGACGCCGGGGCGGGACCGGAGGACGGAGCGCCCGCCGTCCGGCTGGGCGCCGGGCGCGGCGAACGGCTCGGCTTCGGTCGCGGCGACCCGGGGTGATCCCCACCGTCGCCCCGGGTCGCGGTCGCCGTCTGCGGCTCGTCCTCTGCCGCTTCGGCCGCCGCACCGGCTGCCGCACTCGCCGCCGCCGCGCTCGCCGTGACGGCGGCTCGCGCGCCCTCGCCGCTGGTGGTCGTCGGCGGCGGCAGCGGGGACGGCGCGGGCACCGGGAGCCGGTCGATCGCCGCCGAGGCGACCGGGGAGGGCGGGAGCGGCGGGGGCGCCGAGGGCCCCGGGAAGGCCAGCACCCCGGACGACTCCTCGCCCGGCCCGGGCCCGCACATCGCCAGCACCACCGCCAGCCCGGCGACGATCCCGGCCGAACCCGCCATCCACGCCCGGCGCCGTCGCTGTCGGGCCTTCTCGGCGGCGGCTTCGGCCATCGCCTCCCAGGGCGGCGGCTCGCTGGGGTTCGCGGGCGGGGCCGGCACCGGCGGCGGCTGCCACGCGTGGGCCGGCCACTGCCACTGCACGACGCCGGACGGCTTCGTCACCCCCGGACCGCCCGGTCCCCCCGGACCCGGGGGACCTCCCGGACCCGCCGGACCCGTCGGCCGTGCCCGGCCCGCCGTTGTCGGTCCGCCCACCACCGGTCCGCGCGGCGGTGGCGGACCGCCGTTCGGCACTCCGCCATTCGGCGGCGGCCCGCCGGTTGCCGCCGTGCCGCCACCCGTCGATTGCCCGCTCATGTCCTCGTCCTCCTGCCATCGCCTGCTCCGGCTCCCCGGCGGCTCACCCGTCGGCGCCGCCCGGTCGTACGGGAACGGGGCCGGTCCGGGGCCGCCGTAGGGCCCCGCTCGCCGTGCTCAACGAGCGCGCCGACGGCGGGACATGACCCGGAAGAGCGCCCCGGGGCGCGACCGCCCCTCCTCACGCCCCCTGGCCGTACGCTGGCTGCCGTACCCCGGGTGCGCTCCCCGGAGGTCCGCCACATGCTGGGGGCATGGAAACCAACAGCCCGTCCGGCACGGCGCAGCCCCAGGTCAAGGTCGCCGAGTTCCGCACCGACAGCCGCTACCGGCTGGTCCACTTCGAGGGCCACGGCTGGGAGCCGCTGGGCCCGGAGGAGTTCGAACCGCGGATCCACCAGCTGTTCCCCGACCTCGACCCGCGCGACCCGGCCCGCGTCCAGTGGGAGGACCGCCCGTGGGAATGGCCCACCTGGCACCCGGGCGAGGCCTGACCGCAAGCGTGACGGCCATCCGGGGTAGGGTTGGCGCGGTCCGTTGACAGTCCCGGCGGGCCTGGTTGACGCCGGACGGCGGAGGGGGAGCGGTGGCGACGGGGGAATTGGGCACGGACCGCCCGGTAGGCACCACCGGCTACGGGGCGGCGGCCGAACAGCTGGCGGCGCAGTACGAAGCCGTCACGTTCGCCGAGGTCCACCGAGAGGCCCGGCACCTGTTCCCGCCCCACCCCTGCGATGTCCTCGACGTCGGCGCCGGCAGCGGCCGCGACGCCGCCGCGCTGGCCGCCCTCGGCCACCGGGTGGTCGCCGCCGAACCCACCGCCGAGCTGCGCCGGATCGGCGAGCGGCTGCACGCCGGCAGTGGCGTCCGCTGGGTGGACGACGCCCTGCCCGACCTGCGCCGCCTCGGCGAGGAGGGCATCCGCTTCGACGTCGTCCTGCTGACCGCCGTCTGGATGCACCTGCCCCCGGACGAACGCCCGTCGGCGATGGCCGCGCTGGCCGGCCTGCTCGCTCCCGCCGGCCGCCTCTTCCTCTCCGTGCGCCACGGCCCCGTCCCGCCGGACCGCCGGATGTACGACGCCCCGGCCGACGAAACCCTCGCCCTCGCCCGGGCCCACGGCCTGCACTCCCTGCTGCACACCGAACGCCCCGACCTGCACGGCCGCACCGACGTGCACTGGACCGTCCTGGTCCTCGCCGCCGACGGCCCGTCCGCTCAGCTCGCGAAGCCGCCGTTGCTCAGCAGGAGCTGACCGTTGACCCACTGACCCTGCGGCGAGCAGAGGAAGGCGACGAGGTTCGCGGTGTCCTCGGGCGTGCCGAGGCGGCCGAGCGGCGTGTGGCCGACGACCGCCGTCCGCACCTCCTCCGTCATCCAACCCGTGTCCACCGGGCCGGGGTTGACCGCATTGGCGGTCACTCCCAGATGGGCGAGCTCGCGCGCCGCCGCGAGCGTGATCCGGTCGAGCGCCCCCTTGCTCGCCCCGTAGGGCAGGTTGCCCGCCGTGTGGTCGCTGGTGAGCGCGACGATCCGTCCACTGCCCGCCGGTCCGGCGAACCGACGCCCGTACTCCCGGATCAACAGCCAGCTCGCCCGCGCATTGACCGCGAAGTGGCGGTCGAAGCTCTCCACCGTGGTGTCGAGCAGCCCCGAGTCCACCGACTCGCAGTGGCACAGCACCAACGCCGTCACACCGCCGAGCCGCCTCTCCACCTCGTCGAACACCCGCCCCGGAGCGTCCGGTTCAGCGAGATCGGCCTCCACCGCGACACTCGCCGCACCCTCGTCCGCGAGCGCCTGCCCGACAGCCTCGGCGGCCCCCTGCTCCTCGCCCCAGGCCATCCGCCGGTCATAGGGCGTCCAGTAAGTGAAAGCCACATCCCACCCGGCCCCGGCAAGCCGCCTCGCCACCCCGGCACCGATCCCCACCGTCCGCCCGACACCGGTGACCAACGCCACGGGCCGGGAGCTGGGGGAGCGCGGGGATTCGTCGCCGATCGTCATGACAAGTGATCGTCCGCTCAACCGTGGCTGACCGTCAAACCCTTTACCCTTCAACCCCGCAAGCTTCCCGCTCGTGCTGCACAGGAAGTCGGACCGGCCGAGTTCCTGTGGAGCACCTTGGATAGGGTTCTCCCGTCACCCACCACGAGGTACCCCGAAAGTCGGAAATGCCCGAATCTCAACAAGTTGCAGAATCCCGCCCTACCCCGCCCTAAACCCGCAGCTCACAGCCTCTGCTCCCCGCACACGCGGGGATGGTCCCCGGGATTTTCCAGTCGACCGGCTGGTCATGGACTGCTCCCCGCACACGCGGGGATGGTCCCTCACCATCAGCGATGACGCGGAATGGTGGTTCCTGCTCCCCGCACACGCGGGGATGGTCCCGGCGTCACCCTCGCCCGGCCGGAGCCGTGGCTCTGCTCCCCGCACGCGCGGGGATGGTTTCTGACCTCGGCGATGGCTGTCATCGGATCCGCCGCTGCTCCCCGGAGCCGGGGAGCAGCGGCGGGTTGTGGGGTACTGCGGCTGTTGCAAGTTCGGGCTTGAGGTTGGCTGGGCGCTTGGCGGCGGTAGTGGGCCGGCCTGGTCCGTGGTCAGGGGCTGGCGGGAGGTGTGGCCTCGTGGGTGGCCGGGTTAAATCCGGTGACGGGGGTGGCCAGTTGGCGATAATGGGCGGCGTGGAAGAAGTCGAGGTAGTCGTCGCGCATCGCGAACGGGCCACGCTCCGTGTCGGCGAGGTGTTTCTCAAGGTCGACGCTGACCGGGCGCGTACCGATGTCGAGGTGGAGGCGATGGGCAGGGTGCCGATTCCGACGCCGCCCGTGCTCTGGCGGAAGCCGCCCGTGCTGGCGCTCGGGGCTGTTCCCGGCGTGGAGCTGGGGCGGTTGGGGGAGGTGTCGGGGGCTTCGGCGGCGGCGTGGGCGGCGGCGGGGGCGGCCGTGCGGCGGTTGCACGATGCGCCGTTGCCGCCGTGGCCGGGGCTGGGTGTCGACGCGGTGGCGGCGCGGCTCGACGGTGAGTGCGAGTGGCTCCTCGCGAACGATGTGCTGCCCGCCGGGCTGGTCGCGGGCAACCGTCGGATCGCCGAGGTGGCGCTGCGGCCGTGGAGACCCGCGTTCATCCACGGGGATCTGCAGGTCGCCCACGTGTTCGTGGACGGTGACGAGGTCACCGGCGTGATCGACTGGTCCGAGGCGGCCCCGGGCGACGCCCACTACGACCTCGCCACGTTGACCCTCGGGCACCCGGAGCGCCTCGGTGAGGTCCTCGCCGGCTACGGTGCCGACGCCGACATCGACCTCGATGTGATCCGGGCGTGGTGGTCGTTGCGGAGCCTGCTGGTGATCCGCTGGCTGGCCGAGAACGGGTTCGACCCCGCCTCGCCGGGCTGTGAGGTCGACGTGCTGAGATCCCAGCTGAAGGGTGAGTCAGGCCCGGGCGGCGGCGAACAGGCGGTGCGCGGCGTCGAGTAGCGAGTCCACGGAGCGGCGCACCTGGGCGAACAGTGCCGCGCACTCCAGAAGGGCGAGCGCCTGTCGCGGCGGCGGCGTCGGCCTCGGCGGGCTCGAAGCCCTCCGCCGTCAGGCGCTTCGCGAGCACGGCCTGCCAGTCCGCGTACACGTCCGCGCAGATCTGGCGCAGAGTCTCGTTGCCGCCCGCGAGCTCCAGGGCGACGGTCGCGATCGGGCAGCCCTCGGTGAAGTAGGAGCGGGGTTGACGGGCCGACGGTTTCCCGGCGGGGTGGTGATCGAATACCGTTCGGCACATGACAAAGAGTCACCTGTCGACCTCCGCCCCGAAGAACGGTCGCACCGGCCTGCTCGCCGCGCTGCTCGCGTCCGTCCTGGGCGTCACCACCGTCGCACTGACCACCCCTCACGCGGCCTCCGCAACCCCGGGCGCCCCCGTCGCCCCCGCGGCCTCCGCCGCCCCCGCGCCCGGTGAGGTCGTCGTCGACGAGGGCTTCAACGGCCCCGGTCTCCCCGCCGGCTGGACCGCCGTCGAGGGCGCCTGGAAGGTGGAGAACGGCCGCCTCGTCGGTGCCTCCACCGACTGGAACCAGCAGACCCGCATCACCTTCGGCCGCCACCTCGCCGACTTCCGCATCGAGGCCACCGCCCGCTTCGACACCGTCGTCGACGGCGCCCGCTGGGCGGCGCTCGGGCTCGACGTGCCCGCCGACGGCAGCACCCCGTGGTCGATCGCCACCATGCGCTCCACCACCACCGTCGCCAACGGCCTGGAGTTCGCCCAGCGCACCCCCGCCAATACCTGGAACGTCACCAACACCGGCTCCGCCCCGACCGCCGCCGCCACCGGGCGCGACGTGCGCATCGCCGCCGAGGTGCACGGCACCACCGCGCGCTGGCTGTTCGACGGCCGGGAGGTGATGCGCACCACCCAGGTCGCCCGCAGCGCCGACGGCGGGCAGGCCCTGATCGTCAACGGCGCCCAGGTCTCCTTCGACGACCTCAAGGTGACCGCCCTCGCCCCGGGCGCCTTCGTCCGCCAACCGGGTGCGCCGCTCACCGTGTTCGCCCACCGCGGCGCCTCCTCCGCCGCGCCCGAGAACACCCTCCTCTCCGACGAGGTCGCCCGGCGGGCCGGCGCCGACTGGATCGAGAACGACGTCCAGCCCAGCCGCGACGGCGTGCCGTACGTCCTGCACGACGACACGGTGAACCGCACCACCAACGGCAGCGGCCGCATCCGTGACCTGACGGCCGCCCAGCTGGACGGCCTGGACGCCGGCTCCTGGTTCGCCCCGACGACGGTCGGTGCGCGGGTGCCGAGCCTGGCCGCCCAGCTGGACGACCTGCGCACCCGCGGCGGCAGCCTGCTGCTGGAGATCAAGGGCCCGCACACCCGCGACGAGGTCGCCCGCATCGTCAAGGACATCCGCGACCACGGCATGACCGGCCGCGTCCTGGTCCAGAGCTTCGAGGTCGACGCCCTGCGCTACACCCGCGAACTCGCCCCCGACCTGCCGCTCGCCCTGCTGCGCGGTGACCTCGACGCCGACCCGGTGGCGGTCGCCCGCGACCTCGGCCTGTCCGCCTACAACCCCGCCGACGCCGCCCTCGCGGCCCGCCCCGGGGTGATCGCGGCCCTCCACGCGGCGGGCGTCGCGGTCAACGTCTGGACCGTCGACTCGGCCGCCCGATGGAAGGCCCTGGACGCCGCAGGCGTCGACGGCATCATCACCAACCGCCCCGCCGAGCTGGCCGGTTGGCTCTCCGCCCGCCAGTAGCCGAATACGGTTCGGGCGCACCGCCCGCCCGGTCCCGCACGGTGACCGGGCGGGCGGTACCGTCGTACCGTCGTACCGGGGAAGCGGGCGAAGAGGGCGGGGACAACCGCAACGGAGGTGGCGATGGAGCGCGCGACGACCGGCCGGACGTCCGACGGGCGGCTCTCGGTCGACTTCCACGCCCGGCAGGCGGTGGCCGACGGCCGGGTGGTCCAACTGACCTACGGCGACTGCCGTCTCCTCCTCGGCCTCATCGAGCAGGGGGACGAGTTCCGCGCCGCCCGGGACATCGGCGACCGGGTCTGGAACTTCGCTGCGGCCACCGAGCACGAGGTCCGTGTCCGCCTCAACTACCTGCGCGCGAAACTCGGCCGGGACTGGGTCGAGACCACCGCCCGGGGGCACCGACTCGGCCGCCCTCCGCTCCCGGGCGAGCCGGCGGCGACCAGGAACTGACGAAGCGTCAACGCATTGCGGAGAAACAGGAGATCGAATTCAGATCGACGATCCCAGGCGGCCAATCTCGGCCTCGGCGCGACGTGAGACCGCCGGGGCGGGGTGGGGGAGACACGGCCGACGAGGCGCAGAGCGCGCAGGCCGAACAGGCGGCACAGGCCGAGCAGGCCGCACAGGCCGCGCAGCGCACGGAGCCGGACCCGCTGACCCTCCGGGTAGCCGAAACCTGCGGCTGCTGAACGCCCCCTACAACGTCCCGAACCGCGCCGGCCCCGTCGGCCGGTAGGTGTGCGCCGTGATGCCGGACGGGGTGGTGCGGGTACCGGTGAGGCGGAAGGCGGTGGGCGGGCCCGCCTCGGGGAAGAGGCGGTGGCCGGTGCCGAGCCGGACCGGCGCGGTGACCAGGTGGTACTCGTCGATCACGCCGTGCGGCATCAGCACGCGGGCGAGGGCGCCGCTGCCGTGGATCTGGATCTCGGTGTCGCCCAGCCGCTCCTTGAGCGCGGCCACCTCAGCGACCAGGCCGCCGGGGGCGGCGCCGGTCAGCACGGTGGTGTTGTACCAGGCGGCCTCGCGCAGGGTGGTCGAGGCGACGTACTTGGGCAGTGCGTTGAGCGGGGCGGCGATCGGGTCCGCCGGGTCGGTGACCTTCGGCCAGTAGCCCGCGAAGATGTCGTACGTCCGGCGGCCGAGCAGGAAGGCGCCGGCCCGGCCGAGCACGCCGTCCATCAGGGCGCCGAACTCCTCGTCGTCGGCGAACGGGAACAGCCAGCCGCCGTGGGCGAAGCCGTCCTCGCGGTCCTCGTCCGGTCCGCCGGGCGCCTGCATCACGCCGTCGAGGGTCAGGAAGGTGGTCAGGACGAGCTTGGCCATGAAGGGTCTCCCCGGTCGGATGCCGCCCCCCGGGGTCCAAGATCCCAGACGGCCGCCCGCGCCGCCGGTGCGCCACGCCGGTCGTCCGGCGCCCCGGCCGGTCTGGAAGAGTGCGGGGCATGAGACTTCGCTGCGCCGTACTCGACGACTTCCAGGGTGTCGCCACCACGATCGTGGACTGGTCGCCGGTTTCCGACCGGGTGGAGGTGGTGGCGTTCCGCGAGCATCCCGCCTCCGAGGACGAACTCGTCGCGGCGGTCGCCGACTTCGACATCGTGGTCACGCTGCGCGAGCGGATCGCCTTCCCGGCCACGGTGTTCGCCCGGCTGCCCCGGTTGCGGCTGCTGGTCGCCTCGGGGATGCGCAACTCGGTGATCGACCACGCGGCGGCCCGCGCGCACGGGGTGACGGTCTGCGGGACGGCCAGCTCCTCGACGCCGCCCGTGGAGCTGACCTGGGCGCTGCTGCTGGGGCTGGCCCGGGGGCTGGTCGAGGAGAGTACGGCGCTGCGCACCGGCGGGCCGTGGCAGAGCACGGTGGGCGCCGATCTGGCGGGGTGCCGGCTGGGTCTGCTGGGCCTCGGCAAGATCGGTGCGCGGGTGGCCCGGGTGGGTCTGGCGTTCGAGATGGACGTGGTGGCGTGGAGCCCGAACCTCACCGATGAGCGGGCGGCGGAGGTGGGGGTGGCCCGGGCCGGGTCCCTGCCGGAGCTGCTGAGCGGGAGCGACTTCGTCTCCGTGCACCTGGCGCTCGGCGAGCGCAGCCGGGGGCTGCTGGGGGCGCCGGAGCTGGCGCTGATGAAGCCGGAGGCGTACCTGGTCAACACCTCGCGGGCGGCGATCGTCGACCAGGACGCGCTGCTGGCGGCGCTCGCGCGGGGCCGGATCGCGGGGGCTGCGGTGGACGTGTTCGACCGGGAGCCGCTGCCGGCCGGCCACCCGATGCGCACCGCGCCCCGGCTGCTGGCCACGCCGCACCTGGGGTACGTGTCACGGGACAACTACCGCCGCTACTACGGCGAGGCGGTGGAGGACATCGCGGCGTTCCTGGCCGGCTCGCCCGTCCGCGTCCTGGGCGGCTGACGGCTGACGGCCGACGGCCCGTCGCCCCCCTCCTCCGTGAGAGGGGGGCGACGGGCCGCGGCGCGGAGCGGGCGTCAGGAGACCGACACGGCGCTCCACGCGGCGGCGACCGCGTTGTACTCGGTGCTGTTGGCGCCGTAGAGGTCCTTGGCGGCGTTCAGGGACGCGGTGCGCGCGCCCTTGTAGTCCGTGGTGGACGTCATGTAGACGGTCAGCGCGCGGTACCAGATCTTCGCGACCTTCTGGTTGCCGATGCCGGCGACCGTCGAGCCGTTGCAGGTCGGGCTGTTGTAGCCGACGCCGTTGACGGTCTTGGCGCCGCTGCCCTCGCTGGCCAGGTAGAACCAGTGGTTGCCGACGCCGGAGGAGTTGTGCACGTCGAGCTGGCCGACCTTGCGGCTCCAGCAGTCGGCGGAGCGGCCGTCCAGGGACGGCTTGTCGAAGCGGCGCAGCCAGGGCGGGGTGGACTGGTCGCTGAACAGGTAGTCGCCGGTGTCGACCGGGTTGTTGGCGTACCACTCGACCATGGTGCCGAAGATGTCCGAGGTGGCCTCGTTGAGGCCGCCGGACTCGCCGCTGTAGCGGAGGTTGGCGGTGGCGCTGGTGACGCCGTGGGTCATCTCGTGGCCCATGGTGTCGAGGTCGACCTGCTCGGGGTCGGTGACGCCGTCGCCGTCGCCGGTCATCATGCAGAAGCAGCTGTCGGACCACTGGGCGTTGTCCCACTTGGTGCCGACGTGCACGAAGACGGTGGCGCCCTTGCCGTCGTTCTTGATGCCGCTGCGGTTGAAGGTGTTCTTGTAGTAGTCGTACGTCCAGGCGGTGTTGGCGTGGGCGTCGACGGCGGCGGTGGCGCGGTCGGTGGAGAACTTCTTCCCGTCGCCCCAGACGTTGTCGGCGTCGGTGTAGAGGGTGCCGGAGTTGGCGTTGATCGCGCTCGCGGAGAGGTTGCGGGCGTCCTTGGTGGTGTGGCCGCGCAGCGGGTCGATCAGCGCGTAGCCGCCGCCGCTCTGGGCGGTGGTGTCGATGGTGATGTCGCCGGTGTACTCGGAGTGGCCGGTGCCGGAGGCCTGGTGCTCGGAGTCGTAGGCCTCGATCTGCGCGCCGCTGTCGGCGTCGGTGACCACGACCCGGCCGGCGGGCTGCCCGTGGTCGCCGGTGCCCTGGACGGTGGTGCGCCAGGCCAGCCGCGGGGTGCCGTCGGCGGCCCAGACGACCAGCTCGGGGCTGCTGCTGGCGTCGCCGATGCCGGGGGCTGCCGCCAGCGCGCGACCGGCGGTGAGCTGGGCGGGGACCTTGGGGACGATCGTCTTCACGGCGGCGTCGTGGGCGGCGGCGCGGGAGGAGTCCTTGAGCCGGCCGCGGGCGTCCTGGTGGACCACCAGGTCGCCGCCGACCACGGGCAGGCCGAGGTAGGTGCGGTCGAAGCGGACGTGCCGGCTGCCGTCGGCGTCGAGCACGACGTCCTTGACGACGAGGTCCTGGCCGTCGCCGAAGCCGAAGACCGCGGCGTTGCGGGCGACGTCGGCCCGGGCCTGCGCGATGGCGGCGTCACGGCCGGCGGGGGCGGCCGAGGCGGTGCCGGCGGTGACGGTGGCCGCGACGAGGGCGGCGGTGGCGGCTATGGCTCCGGCCGCGAGGCGGCGGCGAGAAGAGGAGGAGGGGCTCACTCTGGCTCCAGTCGGGGATGCTGCGTGGTGCGGGGATGAGGGCTGCGATGAGATTGACGGTGATCAGTCAGTCAGAGCTAGAGGTGGCGTCAGAACTTTGCCAAGTTGTGTCCTGTACTGATCAAGAGCGACTGCCTGTGAGCAGTCCGTCTACGCTCGCGCCATGACGAACCCCCAGCCCCTCTCGCCCCTCGACCTCCACTGGCGGGGCGAGTTCACGGACCGTGAGCTCGATGCCCTGCATGCGGCCGCCTTCGGCCACCGCGGGTCCGGGGCCGACGGCGCCCCCACGCCCTGGCGTGTCCGGCTGGAGCGGCACAGCCTCGGCTGGGTCTGCGCCCGCCCGGCCCCGGACGGTCCGCTGCTCGGCTTCGTCAACGTCCTCTGGGACGGCGGCGTCCACGCCTTCCTGCTGGACACCGCCGTCGACCCGGCCGTCCGGCGCGGCGGCACCGGCACCCGGCTGGTCGCGGTCGCCGCCGAGAACGCCCGCGCGGCCGGCTGTGACTGGCTGCACGTCGATTTCGAGCCGCACCTGCGCGGCTACTACCTCGACGCCTGTGGCTTCCGGCCCACGGACGCGGGGCTGCTCGCGCTCTGAACGGCCCACCGCTCGGACGCCCGGGGCTCGGCGGCGCCCGGACGCCGAGCGGCGGGCCGGTGTCCACCGCTCGGACGCCCGGACCGCCGTCCGGGCGAACGGTTGTACTCTGCACGCGGACGGTCGGCGCCGGCCCGTCTCCGGTGCGGCGCCGTCTCCGTGACCCTGCCCGGCACCGGACCCGTAGGAGGCCCGCCCGCATGAGCACGTCCGACCCGCGCACCTCGTCCGACTCGGACCCGTCCGACGTGGGTCCGGCCGCCGCCACGGCCCCGGCCACCGCGTCCCCCGCCGTCGACGTGGACCCGCTGCCGCTGCTGCGCGCCCGGGCCGTCGACGTCGTCCGCGACGGGCGCCACCTGCTGCGCGGGATCGACCTCGCCATCCGCCCCGGCGAGCACTGGGCGCTGCTCGGCCCCAACGGCGCCGGCAAGTCCACCCTGCTCGCCCTGCTCGGCGCGGTCTCCCACCCCACCCGCGGCGAGGTGGACGTGCTCGGCCGTCGGCTCGGCCGGGTCGACATCCGCGAGCTGCGCGCCCACCTCGGCCACGTCAACCCGCGCCACCCGCTGCGCTCACCGCTGACCGTGCGCGAGGTGGTGCTCACCGGCGTGACCAACACCATCGAGCCGGACCTGCACCGCAAGCCCGCCCCGGAGGAGCTGGACCGGGCCGAGCGGCTGATCGAGACCCTCGGCATGGCGGCGACCGCGGAGTCCGCGTGGACCACGCTCTCGCAGGGGGAGCGGGGCCGGGCGCTGATCGCCCGCGCGCTGATGCCCAGCCCGCGGCTGCTGCTGCTCGACGAGCCCGCCACCGGGCTCGACCTGACCGCCCGCGAGCTGCTGCTCGACAGCCTGGACCTGCTGCGCCATCAGCACCCGGAGCTGGCCAGCGTGCTGGTCACCCACCACCTGGAGGAGCTGCCGGAGTCCACCACGCACGCGCTGCTGCTGCGCGGCGGGGAGACGGTCGCGGCCGGGCCGGTGGACGAAGTGATGACCACCGAGCTGGTGAGCGCCACCTTCGGGCACCCGATCCGGATCACCCGGCACGAGGGTCGCTGGACCGCCCGGGCCGCTGCCCGTCGGACCCCGGAGGTCTGAGACCCGGGACCCGAGCAGGCTCCAGAGCCCGAGCGAGGTTCGAGAGGGGGCGCGCACCGCCGGTGCGCGCCCCTTTACCACTTCTTTGCCCTATTGGCCACGCCCCGGCGCGCCCCCGGTGGCCGGAAATCGTCCGTGGGTCGACGGCCGGGGCTCCGTCGGCCCGCTCCCACCTGCACCGTTTCGTGACCGACCCCGGTGTAGACGGCAAAATCTGATATCCCTAAGGTATGCCTTAGCTAAGTGGCTGGGGACGGTGCGGACCACGCCCTCCCAGTCGCCCGCGCTGAGCCCTGCCCTGATTCGCCCTGCCCCGACCGCTGGAGCCCGCATGCCCGCCCGTCGTTCCACCGCAGCCACGTTGCTCACCCTCGCCGTGGCGACCGCCGTACTGGCCGGCTGCTCGAAGAAGGACGACAAGGCCGCGGCCGACGCCGTCGCGGTGAACGCCACCGACAGCGCCTGCGAGCTCTCGAAGACCAGCTTCCCGGCCGGTCACGTGGCGTTCGACATCTCCAACAAGGGCTCGAAGGTCACCGAGGTCTACGTCTACGCGGCCGGCGACAAGATCGTCACCGAGCGCGAGAACATCGGCCCGGGCACCAAGACGACCATCAACGCCGAGATCAAGGCCGGCACCTACGAGGTCGCCTGCAAGCCGGGCATGGTCGGCGACGGCATCCGCCAGAAGATCACCGTCACCGGTGACGGCGGGTCGGCCGCCCCGGCCGACCCGCGGCTGACCGCGGCCGTCGACGCCTACCGCAAGTACGCCCAGGAGCAGGCGGACGCCACCATCCCGGCCGTCGAGGCCTTCGCCGCCGCGATCAACGCCGGCGACCTGGCCAAGGCCAAGTCCCTCTACGCGCCCTCGCGGACCGGCTGGGAGCGCACCGAGCCGGTCGCCGAGAGCTTCGGTGACGTCGACCCGAAGACCGACACCCGCGAGGACAAGCTGGAGCCGGGCCAGGAGTGGACCGGCTGGCACAAGCTGGAGAAGTCGCTGTGGGCCGACGGCACCATCGGTGACGCCGAGAAGAAGCTCGCCGACCAGCTGGTCGCCGACCTGAAGGACTGGCAGAAGAAGATCCCGGAGGCGGAGATCACCGCGACCAGCATGGCCAACGGTGCCAAGGAGCTGCTGGACGAGGTCGCCACCAACAAGGTCACCGGCGAGGAGGACCGCTACAGCCACACCGACCTGGCCGACTTCGTCGCCAACGTCGAGGGCGCCAAGAAGGCCTACGAGCTGCTGAAGCCGGTCGCCGCCGAGAAGGACGCCGAGCTCGCCAAGACGCTGGACTCCGAGTTCGCCGCCATCGAGACCCTGCTCGCCAAGTTCAAGCAGCCCGACGGCACCTACACCTCGTACGACAAGGTCACCGACACCGAGCGCAAGACCTTCTCCGACGCCGTCAACGCGCTGGCCGAGCCGCTGTCGAAGCTGGCTGCCGCGGTGGTCGTGAAGTAGTACCCGCCGCCCGGCGCCCGCCAGCGGCGCGCGCCGGGCACCGCACCGCGCACCACCCCCGCACTCCGCCGTGGCGGCCCCCGTGGCCGCCACGGCATCCGTGAGTCCAGCACAGAGAAGGGCCCGCCCGCCGATGGACGCCGAGAACCAGCAGCAGAACGGGACGCCGTCCGGCAACGACGCCACCGCCGCCGACACCGCCCCCGCGAGCCGCACCGCGGTGAGCCGCCGCGCCGTGATCGGCTGGGCCGGCGCCGGGGTCGCGCTGGGCGCGGCCGGCGTCGGCTCGGTGGCCGCCGCGACCCGCCAGGACGACGACAGCCCGGCCGCCCCGGCCGCGGCCACCGCCGACATCCCCTTCTACGGCGACCACCAGTCCGGCATCGCCACTCCCGTCCAGGACCGGCTGCACTTCGCCGCCTTCGACGTCTCCGCGACCGCCACCCGCGAGTCGCTGGTCAAGATGCTGAAGGAGTGGACCAAGGCCGCCGCCGCGATGACCGGTGGCCGCGAGGTCGGCAGCGGCGCGGCCAGCGGCCTGCCGGAGGCGCCGCCGGACGACACCGGCGAGGCCCTGGGCCTGCCGGCCTCCCGGCTGACCCTCACCATCGGCTTCGGCCCGAGCCTGTTCGAGAAGGACGGCGTGGACCGCTTCGGCCTCCAGGCCAAGCGGCCCGAGGCCCTGATCGACCTGCCCAAGTTCAAGGGCGACAACCTCGACCCGCAGCGCAGCGGCGGCGACCTGTGCGTCCAGGCCTGCGCCGACGACCCCCAGGTCGCCGTGCACGCGATCCGCAACCTGGCCCGGATCGGCATGGGCACCGTCAACATCCGCTGGTCGCAGCTGGGGTTCGGCAAGACCTCCTCGACCACCCCGGACGCCCAGACCCCGCGCAACATGATGGGGTTCAAGGACGGCACCCACAACATCGCCGGCACCGACACCGCCAAGCTGGCCGACCACGTCTGGGCCGCCCCCGGCGAGGGCCCGGAGTGGATGACCGGCGGTTCCTACCTGGTCGCCCGCCGGATCCGGATGCACATCGAGACCTGGGACCGCGCCCCGCTCAAGGAGCAGGAGGACGTCTTCGGCCGCACCAAGGGCGAGGGCGCTCCGTACGGGCGGGCCAAGGAGCACGACGCCCCGGACCTCAAGGCCATGCCGCAGGACGCGCACGTCCGGCTGGCCCACCCGGACTCCAACAACGGCCTGATGATCCTGCGCCGCGGCTTCTCCTTCACCGACGGCACCGACGGCCTCGGCCGGCTGGACGCGGGCCTGTTCTTCCTGGCCTACCAGCGGGACACCCGCAAGGCGTTCGTCCCGCTCCAGCAGCGGCTGGCGGCCTCCGACGCGCTGAACGAGTACATCCAGCACGTCGGTTCGGCCCACTTCGCCTGCCCCGCGGGCGTCCGAAAGCCCGGCGAGTGGTGGGGCCAGGCCCTCTTCGGCTGAGGCCCGGAGCCGACCCCCCACCCGTCTCGCCCGTATCACCCTCTTCACCTCCCAGGGAGCCAGCGTGTTCGCCAACTACCTGATCGGCCTGCGCGAAGGACTCGAAGCCAGCCTGGTCGTCTGCATCCTCATCGCCTATCTGGTCAAGACCGGCCGCAAGGACCGGCTGCCCCCGGTCTGGGCTGGCATCGGCGTGGCGGTCGGGCTCAGCCTGGCCTTCGGCGCCGTGCTGCAGTTCGGCTCCACCCAGCTCAGCTTCGAGGCCCAGGAGGCGCTCGGCGGCACGCTGTCGGTCATCGCCGTCGGTCTGGTCACCTGGATGGTGTTCTGGATGCGCCGCACCGCCCGGCACCTGAAGACCGAGCTGCACGGCAAGCTGGACGCCGCCCTCGCGATGGGCACCGGCGCCCTGGTGGTCACCGCCTTCCTGGCGGTGGGCCGGGAGGGCCTGGAGACCGCGCTGTTCATCTGGACCGCGGTGCAGGCCACCTCGGACGGCTACAACCCGATCATCGGTGCGGCGCTCGGTCTGCTGACCTCGGTGGTGCTGGGCTGGCTGTTCTACCGGGGCGCGCTGAAGATCAACCTGGCCAAGTTCTTCACCTGGACCGGCGCCATGCTGGTCGTGGTCGCCGCCGGCGTGCTCGCCTACGGCGTGCACGACCTCCAGGAGGCCGGCTGGCTCGGCGGTCTGCACAACCTCGCCTTCGACATCTCCTCCACCATCCCCAAGGACAGCTGGTACGGCACCCTGCTCAAGGGCGTCTTCAACTTCCAGCCGGACCCGACGGTCCTGCAGCTGGTGGTCTGGCTCGCCTACCTGGTGCCGACGCTGGCCTTCTTCTTCGGGGTCTTCGGCGGCGGCTCGGCCAAGCCGGTCGCCCCGAAGCCGGGTGCCGCCAAGTCGGCCGCCTGAGCGAACGGTTCGCGCCATCGGCGCACCCGCGCAGGACCCCAGAACGCCCCGTCCGGCCACCCGCCGGACGGGGCGTTCGGCGTTCCCGGCGTGTCGGCAGCCGCTGTACCTGACAGCTGGTCAAAAAGTTCACCTCCTGGATCTACCCGCGTAAACCCTTGCGCCCCCATCCTGGTGGGCAGCCCGGGCCGGTTCCCGCCCGGGGGCTTTCCCCTGCCCTCCTCGACCCAGGAGTCCCCGCATGTCCGCGATGTCCGCGATAGCCGCGCCCCGCCGTGCCCTGGCCGCCGCCTTCGGCGCCCTGCTGCTCGCCCTCACCACCCTGCTGACCGGCGCGGGCACCGCCCAGGCCGCCCTGCCGACGCCGATCTCCGCCGCCACCGCCCGCGGTTACCTCGCCGCGATCGCGGTGGCCGCCGAGTCCCACACCACCACCTACGACCGGGCGCTCTTCCCGCACTGGATCACCATCTCCGGCACCTGCAACACCCGCGAGACGGTCCTCAAGCGCGACGGCAGCAACGTCGTCACCGACGCCAACTGCGCCGCCGTCAGCGGCAGCTGGGTCTCGGTCTACGACAACGTGACCACCACCGGCGCGTCGAGCTTCGACATCGACCACCTGGTGCCGCTCGCCGAGGCCTGGCGCTCCGGCGCCTGGGCCTGGACCACCGCCCAGCGCCAGGCCTTCGCCAACGACCTGACCCGCCCGCAGCTGGTCGCCGTCTCCGCGAGCTCCAACCGCTCCAAGGGCGACCAGGACCCGGCCAACTGGCTGCCGCAGGCCTCGTACCGCTGCACCTACGCCCGCGCCTGGGTGCAGGTGAAGTACTACTACGGCCTCTCCGTCGACAGCGCGGAGAAGAGCGCCCTCTCCTCGATCCTCAACGGCTGCTGAGGAAACGTTCGTCCACGGCCTGGAACGGCAGCACCGCCCGCCGGGAGCGATCCCGGCGGGCGGTGCGGTGTGACGGGGCGGGGCGGGCGCTACTGGCTCTTGATCGCGCCCAGGATGTCCATCCGGGCGGCCCGGCGGGCCGGCCAGAGCGCGGCCAGCAGGCCGATCACCGCGGCGGCGGCCAGGAAGAAGGCGATCTTCCCCGGCGGCACCACCATGGTGATGTTCTTGAACGTGTCCGCCAGGGTCCGGGTGCCGGCCCACGCGGTGACGATGCCCAGGAGCACGCCCACCACACCGCCGAACAGCGCGATCATCAGCGACTCCAGCCGGACCATCCGGCTGATGCCACGCCGGTCGAGGCCGACCGCCCGCAGCATGCCGATCTCCCGGCGGCGCTCGAAGACCGACATCGCCATGGTGTTGATGACGCCCAGGACCGCGACCACCACGGACATGCCCAGCAGTCCGTACATGATGTTCAGCACGGCCGTCACCATCTGGCTGTTCTCGGCCTTGATGTCCTTCTCGCCCTTGACGGTGATCAGCGGGTTGCCGCCGGTCGCGTCGCGCAGCGCCTGCTTCAGCTCGGGGGTCGCGCCGTCGGAGCCCTTGACCAGGACCTTCTCCAGGCCGGAGCCGGCGGCGGCGTGCGGGCCGACCAGCTGGTTCGGAGCGACCAGCCCGGC
The DNA here is from genome assembly GCF_042885845.1 of Kitasatospora sp. NPDC058032. NCBI lineage: Bacteria > Bacillati > Actinomycetota > Actinomycetes > Kitasatosporales > Streptomycetaceae > Kitasatospora > Kitasatospora sp. NPDC058032. The sequence continues at coordinate 130,556 of NZ_JBHVRK010000006.1, forward strand.
GACCAGGCTGTTGCTCTCGATCAGGGCGCCGACGGTCAGGGTGCCGCGGGCGCCGTCGGGGTAGGTGATGTCGAGGGTCGAGCCGACCGTGAGGTCGTTGCGCTCGGCATAGCCGGTGGTGGAGATCAGCTTGCCCTGCTTGAGGGCGTCGGCCGCACCGGCGGTGACCTTGAGGTCGACCAGCTGGTCGAAGGTCGCGGCGTCGACGGCGGTGAGCAGGGAGGTGTCGCCGTCGGCGACGGCCTTCACGGAGACCTCGCGCAGGACGCTCGTCGCGGTGACGCCGGGGACCTTGACGATCTGGTCGGCGACCTCGGGGGAGAGCATGGAGAAGTTCTCCATGGCGACCGCGTAGTCGGCCTTGAGGTCGCTCGCGGTGGCCTCGTCGACGGCCTTGTTCACCGAGGCGCCGACCACGGTCAGCGCGGTGATCAGGGTGACGCCGATGGTGAGCGCGGAGGCGGTGGCGGCGGTGCGGCGCGGGTTGCGCACGGCGTTCTCGCGGGCCAGCTTGCCGGGCGTGCCGAACAGCTTGCGCAGCACCGGGGCGAACAGCGCGATCACCGGGCGGGACAGCAGCGGGGTGAGCACGAAGACGCCGATCATCAGCGCGCCCGAGCCGAGGCCCACCACGTTGACCGACTTGGCGGCGGCGCCGCCGAGCAGTCCGGCGACGCCGATCGCGGCGAAGAACAGACCGATGATGTTCCGCACCAGCAGGGACTTCTGGGTGGCGGGCTGCTCGGCCGAGCTCATCGCGGCGATCGGGGCGATCCGGGAGGCGCGCAGCGAGGGCAGCCAGGCGGCCAGCACGGTGACCAGGGTGCCGACGAGGAGCGAGGCGATCACCGTGGACGGGGCGATCACCAGCGGGCCGGTGGGCATGACGGTGTCCAGCGAGCCGATCACGGCCTGCAGGCCGGCGGCGATGCCGATGCCGGCGAGCAGACCGCCGAGCGAGGCGGTCAGGCCGACCAGCAGGGCCTCGGCCAGGACGGAGAGGGTGATCTGCTTGCGGCTGGCACCGACGGCGCGCAGCAGGGCGAGTTCCTTGGTGCGCTGGGCGACGAGCATGGTGAAGGTGTTGGCGATGATGAAGATGCCGACGAAGAGCGCGATGGCGGCGAACACCAGCAGCGCGGTGGACATGCCCTTGGTGCCGGCCTCGATCATCCGGTCCTGCTCGTCGGCCAGCTCGCGTCCGGTGCGGGCCTCGACGTCCTCGGAGGAGGGCAGGGCCTGCTTGACGGCGGCGAGCAGCGCGGTGTCGTCCGCGCCCGGCTTGCCCTTGACGTCGATCTCGGCGAACCGGCCCGGTGCGAGGTAGAGCTGCTGCGCGGTGGCGGTGTCGAAGGCGGCGAGCGAGCCGCCGGAGATCACCCGCGGGTCGTTGGTGGTCACGGTGCCGGTGAGCTTCAGCTCCATGACCGGGCCGTTGACGGCGACGCGCACGGTGTCGCCGACCTTGTAGCCGCCCTTCTCGGCGGTCTTGGCGTCCAGGGCCACCTCGCCGGCGGTGCGCGGGCCCCGGCCGTCGACCAGCGGGAAGCGGGGGTCGGTGCCGTCGGCGCCCGGGACGTAGTTGGTGCCGGTCGTGGAGAAGCCGTTGCCGATCAGCGCGCCCTTGCGGTCGGCGATCCCGGCGAAGCCGCTGACCACGCCGCGGGCCTCGGCGGCGCCGGGCAGCGCGGCGATCGCCGTGCGGGTGTCCTCGGTGAGGGAGGGGCCGTCGGAGGCCTTGGCGCCGTGGTCGTAGCCCTTGCTGACCGCGGCGCGGTCGTTGACGGTGACGGCGATGTCGGAGTAGCTCTTGGCGCTCTGGGAGCGCATGGCGTTGCCGAAGGTGTCGGTGAAGACGAGGGTGCCGGCCACGAAGGCGGTGCCGAGGAGGACGGCGAGCGCCGTCATCAGCAGTCGGCCCTTGTGGGCCAGCACATTGCGCAGTGCGGTGCGGTACATGGGGTGTCCTGGAGTGTGCGGAGGGTCGGGTGGCGGACGCGGGGCGTCAGCTGGTGCGGCCCTTGGCGTCGAAGCGGCGCATGCGGTCCAGGACGGTGTCGGCGGTGGGGTTCGCCAGTTCGTCGACGATGCGGCCGTCGGCGAGGAAGACGACGCGGTCGGCGTAGGAGGCGGCGACGGGGTCGTGGGTGACCATGACGACGGTCTGGCCGAGTTCGCGCACGGAGTTGCGCAGGAAGGAGAGGATCTCGGCGCCGGAGCGGGAGTCGAGGTTGCCGGTCGGTTCGTCGGCGAAGATGATGTCGGGCTTTCCGGCGAGGGCGCGGGCGCAGGCGACGCGCTGCTGCTGGCCGCCGGAGAGCTGGCTGGGGCGGTGCGAGAGGCGGCCGGAGAGGCCGACGGTCTCGACGACCCGGTCGAGCCACTGCTTGTCGGCCTTGCGGCCGGCGATGTCCATCGGGAGGGTGATGTTCTCCAGGGCGGTGAGGGTGGGCAGCAGGTTGAAGGCCTGGAAGATGAAGCCGATGTGGTCGCGGCGCAGCTGGGTGAGCTGCTTGTCCTTGAGGCCGACGAGTTCGGTGTCGCCGATGGTGGAGGAGCCGGAGGAGACGGTGTCCAGGCCGGCCATGCAGTGCATGAGGGTGGACTTGCCGGAGCCGGAGGGGCCCATGATCGCGGTGAACTCGCCCTGGGGGAAGGTGACGCTGACGTTGTCGAGGGCGACGACGCGGGTCTCGCCCTCCCCGTAGACCTTGTACAGGCCGGTGGCGCGGGCGGCCGCCCGGCCGGTACGGACGGCGGTTGCGGACATCGTCACGAGGGCTCCCTGGAGGTGCGGGTCAAAGAATCGGAAGATTGCCTTCCCTTTACATTCTTTCAAGCGGCCCACGTCCGTTTTGTCGCCCCCGGGTACGGGCTCCCCCCGCCGTACCGGCGGTTCGGCGGGGGTGCTCCTCCTCCTCAGGTATGACCTCCGACCCTGAGATGCTGTGCGGCGACTACTCGATCGCGACGCCCCAGCGCACCGCGAGCCCGGCCAGCCCGTCCTCCACCGGCGTCCCGCCCGGCGTGAACCGCCAGACGCCGCCGCGCCGTTGGAAGGAGCCGAGGACCATCGCGCGCTGCGACACCCCGCCGGTCTCGGCCGCCCACTCGGCGGGACCGTCGGTGTCCGGGCCGAACACGCCCGCCACCGTCAGCCCGTGCACATAGCCGAGCGGCAGCACCGGCGGCTCCTCCTCCTCGGTGGACACCGCCACCACCACCTCGTCCACGCCCGGCGCCAGCCGCCCCGGCTCCAGGGTGAGCTCGGCGCGGCGCACCGGCTCACCCGGCACCGAGCGGGTGGGGTGCAGCCGCACCGCGCCGGCCGGGTCCTGCGGGTTGTTGAAGAATACGAAGTGCTCGTCGTCCAGCACCCGGCCGTTCGCGCACAGGAACGCCGAGACGTCCAGCTCGACGGCGTCCCCGCCGGCCGTACGGCTGCGCCAGGACAGCGCCAGCGTGCTGGTCGCGCGCTGCTCGGTCGGGTTCCCGGCGGACGAGGCCGCCGGTACGCGGTGGCCGGCGCCGTTCGTCCGCTCGCCCAGGCGCCCGCGCAGGCCCTGCTCCGCCAGCAGCTCCACCAGCTCCGGCCCGCTCACCAGGCTCAGCGGCTTGTTGCGGATGTACTCGTAGGAACCCGGCCCGAAACCCGCGGTGGTCACCAGGATGCCCTTGATCGCGCCGTGGTGGCGCACCGTCGAGTCGAGGTCGCGCACCGCGGTGGGGGAGACCGTCGAGCGGTAGCGCTTGGCCTGGATGACGATCCGTCCGCCGGTCACCGGATCGAGGTCCTCGGCGACCACGTCCACGCCGACGTCACCGCTGCGCGCCGTGGTCATCACCCGGAAGCCGCGCAGCCGGAACAGCTCGGCGATCAGCTCCTCGAACTCGATCGGGTCCATCTCGAAGAGGTCCGGGTCGTCCTCGCCGCCCTGTCCGGCCACACTGCCGCCGACCGTCTCCGGCAGCCGGTCCGGCCGCACCTCGTCCAGCCGCTCGGGGCGCGCCGACAGCACGCCGCCCAGGCCCTGGAAGCACTCCACGGCCGCCACCCGGTCCAGCGCCAGCCCGGCGAACTCGCCCCGGTCGACCGTCACCGTGGTGAGGAACCGCTCCGCCTCCCGGCCGGTCGCCGGGTCGATGCCGCGCACGAAGCCGTTCAGCACGACCGAGGCCAGCAGTCCGTCCCCGTCCGCCCGGTACAGCTCGGCCACCACCCGCAGCGCGGTCTGCGCCAGCACCTCCCGGTACAGCGCCTTGCGCTCCGTCGCCGGGCGGGCCACCTCGGCCTCCCGGTCGTCGGACTTCACGTACCGCACCCGGGCGGTCGCCGGGACGACGTCCGGGCCCGGCAGCTCCCAGTTCACCACCAGCTGGCGGCCGGACGCCTCCCAGGCCGCCACCAGCTGTCGCGGGAAACCCTCCGGCCAGCCCGCCGAGGCGTACAGCACCGCGGTGAAGTACTCCTGCACCGCCTCCGCCTCGCCGGACCGCAGCCGGCGCAGCAACTCCTCGGTCCGGGCGGCCCGTTGCTCGTCCTCCCGGCGGAACCGGGCCACCCACTCCAGGTACTGCCCGTGGTACTCGGCCAACCGCCGCTGCCGGTCCGCCTCCGCCGCCTGCGCCGCGTACCAGTCCTGCTCGAACCGGGCCCGCGCCTGCGCCACGTACTGCTCGTACTGCTGCCACACCCCGGGGTTGCGGGCCTGCACCGGGTCGGGCGGCGGCACCTGGTAGCGGGCCTGGTCCGGCATCGGCACCGGCTCGCCGAGCCGGCCCGGCTCGAACGGCGGCACCGGGCGCGGGGCCAGCAGGCTCTGCGCCCGGAACGCCGCGGCGCCCGCGCCGGTCGTCAGCAGACCGCGCAACTCCTCCACCCGGGCGTCCAGTTCGGCCGTCCGCCGGGCCGCCTGGGCCTCCCGGTCCTGCTGGTACGCCTTCTGCGCCTCGCGCTCGGTGCGGGCCGCGGCCTTCTGGGCCTCGCGCTGCTCCCGCTCCCGCCGGTTCTGCTCGGCGGCCTGGGCGCGCCACCGGGCCTCCTCCCGGCGCTGCTCCTGTCGCTGCGTCTCCGCCCAGACCGCCAGCACCCCGTTGTTCCGCCGCCCCGCCACGTCCACCCCTTCGTTCCACGCCGGTCCGCCGCGGCGCCCGCCTCCCGGCCGCGCCGCCGCCGCGCCCGCCACAATAGAACGTGTACCGGGGGCGCGCGCAAAGCCCCGGCGACCTGCGGCGTCGGCGGGGGGTGAACGGGCGTCAGGGGGCGGTGGCCGGCTCCCGCACGTCCGCGTACCAGCGCCACTCGGTGCGGCGCGGGCGGCCGGGCGCCGCGGCGCGGCCGGTGGCCCAGAGCAGGGTCGGCCAGGGGGCGGCGGGGTCGGGAGCGGGGTCGGATGTCGCGTCCGGTTCCGCGTCCGGTGCCGGGTCCGGCATCGCGCCGGGCGTCACGTCGGGGAAGAGCCGGGCGAGGGTACGGCGGCAGACGTCGGCCGGCGGCTGCCAGGGCAGTCCGAGGCCCTCGGCGACGTCGTGCACGTGCACCAGCGTCTCCACCAGGCTCATCGCGACGAACCCCGCCGGGTCGGCGAGCCCCCAGGGATGGAAGGCGCGGACCTCGGGGGTCCTGGCCCGGGCGATCGCGACCATCAGCCCGCCGCTCGCCTCCAGGACCTCCAGCAGGCCGTCCGGGCCGTCCTCGCGGCGGGCGAAGGCGAAGCTGTTCGGCCCTCCGGGGAAGGGGCGCCGGGCGACGAAGGGCACGTACCGGTCGCGGGGCGGCTCGGCCGGGCCGAGCTGGGCGGCGTAGGCGAGCAGGTCGTCCGCGAGGTGTTCGACGGTGGTCCAGCAGTCCCAGTCGACGCCGCCGGCCGGGCGGGACCAGCCGGCGCCGGCGGGGGCCGCGCGCAGGGTGTCCACGGCGAGCCGGAGTATGGCGGCCAGGTCGTCGGGGGTCGGGTCGCCGGGCGGCGAGGTGGGGTCCGTGCTGGTCATGCGCAGGACGGTAGCCGGTCGGGCGGGCTTTGCCCAGCGATGCCCCTGGGGGTATCTCTGCTACAGTCGACAGTGCCCGGTGGATACCCCTGGGGGTAAAAAGCCCAGAGAAGGAGAGGCACGTGTTCTTCGTCGACACCCCGGAGATCGAGGGCCACGACACCTTCACCTCCGCCGTCGGGGCCGGCCCCACCGTCCTCACCGCCTGACCGCCCTCCCGGCACGGCACCACCCCCCCCTGCAGGAGCACCACCATGCACCACCACCGCCCCGCCCCGGCCGCCCGCATACCGGCCGACCCCCGCCCGGCCCGCCCCCACCTCCCGGGGTGGTGCCGATGACCACCCTGCTGCTGGCACTCGCCGCCGGAGCGGTCGTCGGACTGGTCCTCGGCGGGCTCGGCGGAGGCGGCGGCATCCTGGCCGTCCCCGCGCTGATCTACCTGCTCGGACTCTCCCCGGCCGCCGCCACCACCGCCGCCCTGCTGATCGTGCTCGCCACCTCGATCTCCGCGATCGTCGCCCACATGCGGGCCGGCACCATCCGCTGGCGAACCGCCCTCGCCTTCGCCGCCGCCGGCCTGCTGCCCGCCGCCCTCACCGGCGCCGCCGCCGCCAGGCTGCCGCAGAGCCTGCTCACCGCGGCCTTCGCCCTGGTCGCCGCGCTCGCCGCCGTCCGCATGCTGCGCCCGCCCCGCCCGGCGTCGGCCGACGGACCGGCTGCGGCCGACGCACCGGTGCCCGCCGGTGCCCGCCCCGGGCGGGCGGCCGCCTCCGGGGCCGGACTCGGCGCGCTGACCGGCCTGCTCGGCGTGGGCGGCGGCTTCCTGGCCGTGCCGGCGCTGGTCGGCGCGGTCGGGCTCTCGATGGAGGCCGCCGTCGGCACCAGCCTCCCGGTGATCGCCGTCAACGCCTCCGCCTCGCTCGTCACCCGCGGTGGCGGCGCGGCCGGACTCGACTGGGCGGTGATCGCCCCGTTCACCGCCGCCGCGGTACTCGGCGCCTGGGACGGCAAGCGGCTCGCCGCCCGCCTCTCCGGGGCCGTCCTCCAGCGGACCTTCGCCGCCCTGCTGCTCGGCGTCGCCGCCGTGATGGGCGCCGACGCCCTGCTCTGACCCCTGACCACCTCGTTCCCCTTCTTCCCTACCGCAAGGAGCCTCCATGGCCGCCCTCACCGAGCTCACCCCGGCCCAGGCGCACCCCCGCCTCGCCGCCCTCACCGTCGTCGACGTCCGCAGCCCGGGCGAGTACGCCGCCGGTCACGTCCCCGGCGCCCTGAACATCCCGCTCGACCGGCTCGACCTCGCCCTCCCGGCCCTGCGCACGGTCGCCGCGCGCGGCGAACTCCTCGTCGTCTGCGCCTCCGGCAACCGCTCGGGCCGGGCCTGCGAGGCGCTGGCCGCGGCCGGCATCCCCGCCGCCACGCTGGTCGGCGGCACCAGCGCCTGGGCAGCCGCCGGACACGAGGTGCAGCGGCCCGAGGGCGCCCCGGCGCGGGCACCCTGGGCGATGGACCGGCAGGTCCGCTTCGCGGCCGGCGGGCTGGTGCTGGCCGGCGTGGTCGTCGACCTCGTCCGCCCTGGGGCCCGCTGGGTCTCGGCGGCGGTCGGCGCGGGCCTGGTCTTCTCGGCCGTGACCAACACCTGCGCGATGGGCTCGCTGCTCTCCCGCCTGCCGTACAACCGCCCCCGCCCCGGCCAGGCCGCGGACCTCGAAGCCACCCTCGCCACCCTCGCCGAGGCCCACTGACCGCACCCGCGCTCCGCACCCGCGCTCCGCTCCGCCGCCGACCCGCGTCGGCGGCGGAGCCATTCCCGGCCTGCCCGGCCCGCGCACCCACCCCCACCCGCCGCCGGAAGCGGGACTTTCCCGGCTGTCGGTGGCCGAGGGTAGCCTCGGGGGTTCGGACGGTGTGCGGCGAGGTGGCGGGTGAGCGTGGCGGGCGGCTGGGTGTCCACCGGGTTGGGGTGGCGGGACGGGCGGGCCGTGCTGAGCGCGGTGCACGGGCGGCGGGTGCACGAGCGCGAGGCGGTGCCCGGGGTGGAGGTCGGCTGGCTGGTCGGCGGCCCGCGCCGCTGCATCGGGGCGTGGCTGGAGGGGCAGGACGAGCGCACGCCCTGCCCGCACCACTCCGTGATCGCGCCGGACGGCGCCGCCGTGCAGTGCGCCTCCTGCCAGAGCGTGGACCGCGGGCTGGCGCTGGCCCGGGACCAGATCCTCGACGACGGCCGCACCTACCGGCTGTACCTCGCCTGGTTCGGCGAGGGGCTGCTCAAGGTCGGGCTGACCGCCGAGCAGCGCGGCACCAGCCGACTGCTCGAACAGGGCGCGCTCGCCTGGACGTTCGCCGCCCGGGGCGCGCTGCCCGCCGTCCGCCGGGCCGAACTGACCGTGGCCGCCTCGGGGTTGGCCCGGGAGCGGTTCAAGAGCCGGGTGAAGGTGGACCACTGGTGGGAGCACGGTGATGCCGACCACCGCCGCGCCCTGCTCACCGACGCCCGGGCCCGGGCGCACGAGCTGCTGCGCGGGCACGGCGTCGAACTGCTGGCGGACCACCCGGTCACCGACCACGTCGGGGTCTTCGGGCTGACCGGCGGTGCCCCCGCCGTGTACCGCGCGGTCGAGGGACTGGCGGACGGCGCGGTGCTGACCGGGCGGCTGCGCCCGCCGATCGGCCGGCACCTGCTGCTCGACCAGCCGGACGGCGCCGCGCCGCTGCTCCTGGACACCCGGCTGCTGACCGGCTGGACGCTCGCCCCGGCGGCCGGGCGGCCGTCCTCGGGCCTGACGCTGAGCGAGCGGGTCCGCCCCGCCGAGCCGGACACCCAGGAGGTGCTCTTCTGAGCCGGCGGGCGCTCGACCTCGGTGGTTGCGTATAGAAACCGGCGCGCCTAGGCTCAGCCCTGCCTGGTTGCACTTCGCTACCGCCTGGCTTTCTGCCGCCCGCGCGAGAGGCCCGCCATGATCGCCGCCCACGAGACCTTCGACGGCACCTTCCCCTACCGCCCGCACTTCAGCACCGCGCCGGGCTTCCCGATGCACTACGTCGACGAGGGCACCGGCCCGGTCGTCCTCTGCCTGCACGGCGAGCCCACCTGGGGCTACCTCTTCCGGGGCGTCGTGCGCCGCCTCGCGCCCGCCCACCGGGTCGTCGTCCCGGACCACATGGGGTTCGGCAAGAGCGCGACGCCCGCCGGCCGCACCTACTGGCTGCAGGACCACGTCGACAACGTGGAGGCGTTCGTCCTGGACCTCGGTCTGCGCGGGATCACCCTCGTCGGGCACGACTTCGGCGGGCCGGTCGGCATGGGCCTCGCGGCCCGCCGGCCCGAGCTGATCGCCCGGGTGGTCGGTGTCAACGGGCCCACCCCGTTCGGGCAGCCCGGCCTCGGTGACGCGCTGACCGCCAACGCCGCCGACTCCCCGTGGTTCCGCTGGATCGCCCGGGCGCACGCCGACGGCACGCTGGACCCGGTGCTCGGCTCCCTCGACGTCACCATCCTCGGCACACTCAGGCTCAACGGCTTCGAGAACCCCGCCCTCGCCACCGACACCTGGCTGCGCGCGTACGGGGCGCCGTTCCCGAACGCGGCCGAGAGCATCGGCGCGATCGGCTGGGCGAAGGGCTTCGCCACCGGCGCCCACCGCTTCGAGCAGCCCGACGCGGCGGCCCGCGCCGCGCTGGCGGCCGTCCCGGCGCTGGCCCTGTGGGGCACCGCCGACCGGACGCTGAACGCCCGCCACTTCCTGCCGCTGTTCCGGGAGGCCTTCCCCACCGGTCGGGTGGTCGAACTCCCGGGCGTCGGCCACTACAGCCCGGAGGACGCCCCGGAGGCCGTCGCCGACCACCTCGCCCGCTTCCTCGCCGACACCGCGGACACGGTGGCCGCCTGAACCAGGGCCGTGGCACGCCCTCGCCCGCGTGGACCGCGAGCAGCAGCCCGTCGACCGCCTCTCCCGACCCCCGCCGGGTCCCCGCACTCGCCGACCACGCGACGTCAACACCGTCGCCCGCCGCGTCCAGGCCGAGCCGCGCGCGGTGGGGGTCACGCAGGCTGTCCCGTCCCGTTGAAGGCGGCCCTCGCCCACCGCGCGGAGGCGTCCCCCGCGCGGTGGACGAAGCCGTCCCGGATCAGCTGCAGCACGCTCCCCGACCGAACTCCGGGATCGGATCGAGCGCCGCTCAGACCACCGCCCCGTTGTGGTCGCGCTCCCGTGCCGCGCCGACGGTGTGCGGCGTCCGTGCTTCCCGCGTCGTCCGGGCCTGCCGGCCTTCCCGCGGCCGGTCCGGGAACCGTCCCTGGAGCAGCACGACCACCGGCATCGCGGTGAACACCGTCGACGCCGTGCCCACCAGGATCCCGGCCAGCAGCGCCACCGAGAAGTCGGCGAGCGAGTCGCCGCCGAGCACCGCCAGGGCCACCAGGACGAACAGCGCCCCCATGCCGGTGTTCACCGTCCGGGGGAGGGTCTGCGCCACGGCGCGGTCCGCGAGGTCCGCCCAGCTCGCCTTCGTCCCGGTGCGGCGCAGCTCGCGCAGCCGGTCCAGGACCACCACCGTGTCGTTGACCGAGTACCCGACGATGGTGAGCAGCGCGGCGAGGAAGACGCTGTCCACCGGCTTGCCCAGCCAGGCGAAGAGGCCGAGGACGAGCAGCAGGTCCTGCGTCATCGCGATCACCGCGGCGGCCGCGAAGGTCCACCGGAAGCGGATCGTGAGGTAGAGCAGCTGGGCGGCGACCGCGAGCCCGAGCGCGGCCAGCGCGTAGCCGCGCAGTTCGCTGCCGAGGCTCGGGCCGATCAGCTCGTCGCGCTCCACGGACAGTTCGCCGGTGACGCCGGTGAGCGCCTGCCGGATGCGCTGCTGCTGGTCGTCGCCGGTCTCCTTGGTACGGACGGACACGCCGGTGTCGCCGGTGGTCTGCACCACGGCCTGCGGGAATCCGGCGCCGACCACCGCCGCGCGGGCGGCGTCCGCGTCGACCCGCTGCGCGGCGGTGTACTGCGCCACCCGGCCGCCGGTGAACTCGACGCCGAAGTCCAGGCCGCGCCCGCCGATCCCGGCCAGGGCGAGCAGCAGCAGGCCGGCGCAGGCGCCCAGCCAGCGCCGGCGGTGGCGCATCAGCCGGGGCGGGCGCCGGGTCAGCCGGGTCCGGAGCCGGCCGACGGTGGCCATGCCGGTCAGGGCGGGCCGCCGGGCGACGGCCGGCCGTCGCACCGCCCACTCGGCGAGCAGCCGGGTGATCAGCATGGCCGAGAACATCGAGGCCAGCACGCCGATCGAGAGCGTCACCCCGAAGCCCTTGACCGGGCCGGTGGCGAACACGAAGAGCAGCCCGGCGGCGAGCAGCGTCGTCACATTGGAGTCGGCCACCGCGCTCCACGCCTTCGCGAACCCGACGCGCAGCGGGCGCCGCAGGTCGCGTTCCTTGCCGCGGCCGGCCGCCCGGGGCGCGGTGTACTCCTCCCTGGCCCGTTCGAAGACCAGCACGTTGGCGTCCACCGCCATGCCGATGGCGAGCACGAAGCCGGCCAGCCCGGGCAGGGTGAGGGTCGCGCCGAGCGCGACCACGGCGGCGTACGAGATCAGTCCGTAGAGGGCGAGCGCGACGGTGGCCAGCACCCCGAGCAGGCGGTACACCGCGATGATGAAGGCCGCGGTGCAGAGCAGGCCGATGGCCGCGGCCAGGGCGCTGGCCCGGATCGCCTCGGCGCCGAGGGTGGGGCCGACGGTGCTCTGCTCGATCACCGTCACCGGGACGGGCAGGGCACCGCCCTTCACCAGGGCCGCCAGATCGCGGGCCTCCTCGGCCGAGAAGCCACCCGTGATCTGGGTCGAACCGCCGGTGATCCCCTGGCCGCAGGGCACGCTGTTCTGGACGCCGGGGGCGGACAGGACGCGGTCGTCGAGCACGATGGCGACCCGGCGGGCGGGGTCGCCCGGCGCGGCGCACGCCGCCTCCCCGGTGAGCCGGGCCCAGGCGTCGCCGGCCGAGCCGCGGAAGGAGAGGTCGATGCTCCAGCCGAGGCCCGTCCGGCTGTCGAGGACGGCCGAGGCGTCCTTGACGCCGTCACCGGTCAGCGCCGGCGGGCCCAGCCGCAGGTGGCCGCCGGGCAGGCCGGGGTCGGCGAGGACCCGGGAGCCGTCCGCCGCGGGGGGCCCGGCCGGGCCGTCGGCGGTCGCGGTGACGGGGTGGAAGGTGAGCTGGGCGGTGCGGCCGATGACCCCGGCGGCCTCGCGGGGGTCCTGGACGCCGGGGAGTTCGACGACGATGCGCCGCTCCCCGGCACGGGCGAGCGAAGCTTCGGCGACGCCGAGTCCGTCGACCCGGCGGCGCAGCACCTCCAGCGCCCGGTCGGTGGCGTCCGCGTCGGCGCGGACGGTGGGCGAGTCCTGGGTCTCCAGGACGATCCGGGTGCCGCCGCGCAGGTCGAGACCGAGACGGGGCGGGGTGGTCAGGGCGACGTAGAGCGAGACACCGACGACGGCGAGCGCGACGAGCGCGCGCCAGAACGTGGCACGGCGAGTAGACATGGGTACTCCACGGGCGGTCCGCGGGAGCCGGGCGTCCGCGGGGGACGCCGCACCCGGGACGGGCGGACGCAAGGGAACGGCGCACCGCCGGGAACGCCCCGGGCCGCGGGCAGGCCGCGGCACCCGGGGTCGGCGGGCGCGGTGGAACGTCAGCTGGACCGGGTGGAGGGGGGACCGCGGGTGTGGCGGGGGTCGTAGTGGCCGGGCGGCGGCGCCCGCTCCTGGCGCGGCCCCGGCGCGTACACCCCGGACCGGGGCCGGGGGACGTCCGTCCGGGCGGGCGGGAGCGCGACCGGCGGAAACACGGGCAGCCGGACGCCGGGCTCGGCGGCGGTCGTCCGCCGCAGGGCGACGTCGAAGCCGGGACGGTCCGCGGCGCGCCGCACCTCCGCACCCGACGGGCCGAGCCGCACGGCGGCGACGGCCGGCGGCGCGTCGGACGCCGGCTGCGCCGCGCCCGCCGCCGTACCGAGGAGGACCTGGCAGACGGCCCAGACCGCGAGGAACGCGCAGGACAGCGCGGCCGCCGCGGCCCGACGCACACGTCGCTCCACTCCGGCCCCCTCCCCGCTCACGCCGTCACCCGGCCCCGCCCGCAAGAACCTCTCACTCTAGGCGACGCCACCGCCGTGCGGGGAGGTGCGGGCCGCAAAGCGGACCGGCCGGGTCCGGGGTCACGGTCCGGCGGGCGCCGGCGTCGGCCGCGGGGACGTCCGCGGAGCCGATCTGCGGACCGTCCGGGACGCCGTCGGCACTGCCGGGCGGACGCCCTCGCACGGCTGGCCCGCCGGTCGCTGGTCGCTGGCCGCCGGTCGACGCCGAGGCCGAACTCGCCCACGACGCAGTGCTCCGCTCCGGCCGCTACCGCCGTACCGCCCGGGGCCGTTGCCGAGGAGGCCGGGTTGCTCCTCCCGGTGCTGACCGATCGTGACGGGAAGACGGTTCAGCGCCGGAGGGAGGCGAGCCAGGAGGTCAGCAGGCGGTTCACCTCCTCGGGGCGCTCCTGCTGGATCCAGTGCCCGCAGCCGTCCAGGATGTGGGTGGAGGTCAGGCCGGGGAGGGTGGCCGGGAAGGCGTCGATCGCGTCGGCCATCCATGTGGTGGAGGCGTCCAGGGCACCGCCGATGAACAGGGACGGCTGCTCGATCGGGGCGCCGCGGTGCTCGGCGAGGTCCTCCCAGTCGCGGTCCATGGCGCGGTAGCGGTTGAGGGCGCCGGTCATGCCGGTGCGCTCGAACTCCCCGGCGTACACGTCGAGGTCGTCCTCGGTCAGCCAGGCGGGCAGCCTGCCGCCGGGGAAGCGGTCGCGCAGCCGGCCGCCGGCGCGGGTCACGAAGTGGGGGTCGGGCTCGCCACGGGTGGGCATGGTGTCGGCGGACATGGCCGCGTAGAAGCCGGCGAGCCAGCCCCGGAGGTCGGGCTCCATCTCCGCTTCGGCCCGGCCGGGTTCCTGGAAGTACGAGACGTAGAACTCCTGGTCGCCGCCCATCCGCGCGAAGACGTCGGTGGGGCGGGGGCCGCCGGGCGGCGCGTAGGGGACGCTCAGGAGTCCGACGGCGCGGAAGACCTCGGGGTGGAGCAGGGCGGAGGCCGCCGCGATGCCGGAGCCCCAGTCGTGCCCGACGACCACCGCCTGCTCCTCGCCCAGGGCGCGCACCAGCGCGACGTTGTCCGCCACCAGGTCGAGCATCCGGTAGGCGTCCGTCGCGGCCGGCCTGGAGGAGCGGCCGTAGCCGCGCACGTCGAGCGCCACCGTCCGGTACCCCGCCGTGGCGAGGGCCGGGAGCTGGCGGCGCCAGGAGTACCAGGACTCGGGGAAGCCGTGGACGAGGAGGACCAGCGGTCCGGTGCCCTGTTCGACCAGGTGCAGGCGCCCGGCGGGGGCCTCGACGGTGCGGTGGCGCAGGTCGGCGGACGATGCGGGCTGGTGCATGGCTTCTCCTCGGTGCACGGGTGGCCGCGGTTGCCCACCGATCCTGCGGGGCGGCAGTCACCCGATGCGAGCATCCTTGCCATTCTGGCAAACTGGCAGGACAGGGCGGTGGAGGCGGCACGGCCGGAGGGAGCGGGGCGACGGTGACGGACGACGGCACGGCCGACACGCCGGCGGCCATGGGCCCTCGGCTGCGGACCGCGCGCGAGCAGCGCGGCGCCACGCTCACCGACGTGAGCCGCGCGACCGGCATCTCGCTCAGCACGCTGTCGCGGATCGAGACCGGTCGGCGCAAGCCGACCCTGGAGGTGCTGCTGCGGCTCGCGAAGGCGTACGGCAGCTCCCTGGACGAGCTGGCCGGCATCGCACCCGTCCCCGAAGGAGGACCGCGCATCCCGGTGCCGCAGCGCGCCGGAGGCGACAAGGTGGTGCTGCCGTTGACCCGGTATGTGGGAGGCCTGCACGCCCACAAGCACGTCCTGCCCGCCGTCGACGCCCCGCCGGCCCGGCCGCGGCAGGTCTCCCACGACGGGTACGAATGGCTGTGCGTCCTGTACGGACGGCTGTGGCTGGCGCTCGGTGAGCAGGACCTCGTCCTGAGCGCCGGGGAGGTGGCCGAGTTCGACACCCGCACCGCCCACGGAGTCGCGAACGCCGGACCCGGCGGACCGGTCGAGTACCTGATCATGTTCGGGCCGCAGGGGGAGCGCCTACGGTCGCGCACTCCGGCCCTCGGCCGTGGGGCCCGGTAGGGCGGAGCACTGCATCCGGGCCCCTGCCAGCAGGGCCGAGCGTGTTGCGGAGCGGTTGAACACCTCGTGTGTCCGGTGTTCGCCATCGGTGAAGGAAACCGTCACCGCAACGGCCTCCGGCATGCCTCGGGCCTCAAGTGCCCACTGTCCCCCCGGCGTTCCGCACCTCCCGAACCGCCGTGAGGCTGCGTCGTGGGCTGACGCCGGTGCCGCCGGCGGGCGAGGGACGGCCCGGCGGACAGTGTTCCGTCCTCGTCGGACCGGCCGCACCGCTGCGCCAGGTCGACCGGAGCAAAAAGGGATCCTCCGACTGGTTAACGCTTCTGCCTTCCCTGGACTCTTAGTTGTAGAAGTGTTGAACGGCAGCGGAGGAGTGCTGGTGGATCCCGTCACGGGCTCGGTCGTGGTGGCAGTGCTGGGGTTGGTGGGGGCGTCGATCACCCTCGTGGGGCAGTTGTGGCCACGTCGGCGGAGCGGTCCCCGGTCCTCCCCGCCCCCTCCTGTTGTTGTCGTCCTCGCGCTTCGCATGTGCGAGGCCGACGACGACGCCGACGGCGACGGTCCGGGGCGGCCGGTGGCGCAGGAGAAGCGGGGTCGCGGCGCACATGAGTGAAACCGGCCCAGACGGGGAGGCCGTCTCCGCGGCGTCCCTCGGACGTCTGCCGGCCCCCGACAGCGGTAGCGGAACAAGCCCCCGGAGCGAGGAGTTTGCGTACTTCTACCGTACGTGCCTCCGCAGACTGGTGGCGTTCCTGATGTGGCAGGGGGCTCCGGCACCCCTGGCCGCGGAGCTGGCCCAGGACACGATGGTCAAGGCCTACGGGCGGTGGGACCGCATCCAGTCGCCGGAAGCGTGGTGCCGCAGGGTCGCGTCCCGCGAGCTGGTGCGCGCCTTCAGTCGCGTCGAGGAAAGCATCGAGGACCTCGATTTCGAGCCGACCTCATTGTTGCCGGCGCCGGACGAGGCGATGGAATGGGAGCGGCAGCAGGACATTCTGAATCTGCTGAGCAGTCTGCCTCCCCGTCAGCGTCAGGTCATGGCCTGGACGCTGGACGAATATTCCCCGACGGAAATTGCGGCCGAGTTGGGAATGAAACCGGCGGCAGTCAGGGCAAGCCTGTTCAAAGCGCGCCTGACCGTCTCCAGAAAGATGACCGAGAGGGAGGGGGAGTGATGGGCGAGAAGTCTGCCCCTGGACGCCCGAACCGTGAGTCCTCGGGCCGGCTCGAGGATCTGCAGAAAACCTTCCTGGACGGGCTGGGCGATCATCTCGACGTGGAGGCAGGGCTGCGTGAGGTGATGATCTGCGCCCAGCACAAGAACCTCACCGAAAGCCTGGACGCAGTGCTGGACGTCGAAGCCGGGCTCGCGTCCATCACCTTCCGGAGCGCCGCCAGGACCGACTTCGAGGAGGCCGCCGCGCCCCTCTACGACGTCGGTCTGATGCACCAGCGGTTCGAGCTGATCGACCCCGAGCAGCGGCTCGTGCTCCGGGAGCATCCGCTGGTCACCTCGGCGATCCTCGCCGACCTGCTCATTCGCACGGTGGTGCTGGCGCAGGATCTCACCTACGGTCTCGGCTTCGGCCGGTACCACCGGATGCCGTTGAAGAGGGCCGCGTTCGTCGCCCAGGGCATCGCCCGGGGAATCGCCCACGAGCTGGACGGCCGGGCTGCTCTCGCGTGGGAACTGCGGGACATGGCGCACGAGATCGTCGCGCTGCTGGAGTCCCACTACCCCGCGATCGACCAAGCGGGAGCCATCGGGCAGATCCTCGTCCGGGAAATGGCGGCGGCGATCGACCAGCGTGTAAGAAGCGCCGGCCACCCGGCTGTTGCGGAGTTCCTGCGGGCCTGCCAGGTGTTCATGTACGCGGTGCGCGGCGGCGATCTGGCCCGCGCCGTGCGGGAGGTGGAGTATCTCACGCGGGCGCTGGCCGTTCAGGTCGGGGAACTGCTCGGGATCGGTGAACCGGAAACCCTCGACCTGGAATTTCTCTCCGAAGTCCTGGACGATTTCACCACGGCCGATCTGAGCACCGCCGACCTCACCAGGGTCGACCTCGCAGGAGTGCGCTGGTCGGAGTTCCGCACGCGATGGCCGGCCGAGATCAGCGTCGACCGGCTCCGGGAGGATTCGCGCGAGACGCTGCCCGGGTCCGGGATCTACATCATCCGGCCGGGAACCGGGACGCGCGATGTGACAAGGGTCTGACCGCGCGTGCCGGAAGACCGGGCCGCTTCCCGTGGATCATCCGACCGGTGGTGGAGGTGCGTCATCGGCCGGTGCGCAGTGGGCGGGCACGGAGTCGTTGCCCACCGGCACGCGGCCGGGGCCCGTCGGAAGGGCCCCGGCCGGCGAGCCGCACGACCACGGTCCCGGGAACCGCCTAGGCCAGCTTGCTGCGCAGCGCGCCCGGGCCGGAGCGGGCGCGGCGTGACACCGGTGGGCGTGAGGGGCGGACGTCGGTGCGGGTGACGGCGGGCTCGTCGGCGGCCGTTCTGGCGTGTGCCGCCCGGGCGGTCGCCAGGGCGGTCGCCAGGGCGAGGCGGGCCAGCAGCGGGTCCTCCCGGACGCCCGCCGCGCGCTTGGCGGTTTGGCACCAGGTGCACCAGATCGGCGAGGCGGGCCCGTCCGGGTACACCATCGCCTCCGGCGGCAGGTAGTGGCTGCCGCACTCGACGCACTCGAAGACCAACCTCATCCGACGATCACCGTCCCGGATCCGTGGCACCGACCGCACGGCGACCAGAAGACGTGGATCTTCGGCACCGTACTCCCTTCCTCGTCCCGTTCGACCGTGGCTTCGGTCTTCTGGGTCCCCCCGGACCCGCCGCATCCGGAGCAGGCCTGGACCTCGGGCATATGCACACTCCTTTTCGGCGGGGACCACGGTAGCGCGAAATCCGGGGAGTCAGCACCGATCCTGACGAAGAGTCGAAGGAGCGGGGCGCGCGTGTCGAACTCGCGCGCCGGGTGCGGGCGTTCGAGGAGGCGCCCCCCGGTTCAGCGGGCCACCGTGCGGAAGCCGCAGTTGCCGCTGGTCGACTCGGGGGTGTTGCCGGTGCGCGCGGCCACCCGGTAGCGGTTGCAGTAGGAGTCGTGGCACAGGTACGACCCGCCGCGCAGCACCCGCCGGGTCCCGTCGTGGTCCTCGCCGGGCCCGCGCGGGTCGAAACGCGGTGAGCGGGCGTAGTAGTCGGGGTCGAAGCGGTCGGCGCACCACTCCCAGGCGTTCCCGGCCACGTCCACCAGGCCGAAGCCGTTCGGCGGGTAGCTGCCGACCGGTGCGGTCGCGAACCAGCCGTCCTCGCCGGTCGGCAGGTCGGGGAAGCGGCCCTGCCAGATCCGGCAGCGGTGCGCGCCGTCCGGGCGCAGCTCGTCGCCCCAGGCGTAGCGGGCGCCGGCCAGCGGTCCGCGGGCGGCGTACTCCCACTCGGCCTCGGTGGGCAGCCGGCGTCCGGCCCAGTGGCAGTAGGCGAGCGCGTCGCGGTGGCTGATGTGCACCACGGGGTGGTCCCGGAGGTCCTCCGCGTCGCCGAGCGGGCCGAACGGGTGGCGCCAGTCGGCGCCGCGCACCTCGATCCACCAGGGTGCGGCGGGGGAGCGGCCGAGCACGTCGGCGGGATCGGCGAGGACGAACAGGTGGAAGACGGCGGAGGAGCCGGCCAGCTCGGCGTCGGTGCGGTGGCCGGTGGCCTCGACGAAGGCGGCGAAACGGGCGGTGGTGACCGGTTCGGTGTCGATGGTGAACGGCGCCAGCTCCACCTCGTGCACGGGCGTCTCGCCGTCCGCCGGATAGCCCTCCCCGAAGGCGTCCCCCATCGCGAACACCCCGCCGGGCAGCGCCACTTCGGGATGCTCCGGGTGTCCGGCCGCCGGGCGTGACGGGGGCGGCGGGAGCGGCTGCGGGGCGGGTCCGGGGCCGGTCCGGGCCGACGGCATGCAGCAGGCTCGCGCGGCGGGGGGTTGACTCATGGGCCCAAGCTATAGCACTTTGCACCTAGGTGAGAATGCACCTAGCGACGTTCGAGGAACCGGCGAGAGCCGGGGAGAGGGCACCGGTGAAGTTCGACCACGTCCTGCTGGGCCTGCTGGGCCTGCACCCGCGCAGCGGCTGGGACCTCAAGGAGTGGCTGGCGGGGGAGGGGCAGTTCGTCCGCTCCAACGCCCACCCGAGCCAGATCTACCGGCTGCTCAAGCGGATGGCCGAGCAGGGCTGGGTGGTCTACGAGACCGACCCGCGCGACGGCCGGCCGGACGCCAAGGTCTACCGGCTGACCGACGCCGGGCGGGCCGAGCTGGTGCGCGAGGCCCGCTCGCCGTACGAACCGACCAGTCGCTTCCAGGACCCGGACTTCATGGCCCGGTTCTACTTCTCCGCCCAGCTCGCACCGGAGCAGCTGCTTCCGCTGGTCGACACCGAGCTCGAGTACCGCCGCCGCCAGGTGGCGGTCATGCGCCCCCGGGACCGTACCCTGCACTTTCCCGAGGGCACGCCGGAGACGGACGTCCGGCGGCTGCGGATGATCCGCGAACTCACCCACGAGTACGGCGCCCGCGCCGCCGACGCCTGGCTCGACTGGCTGGAGCGCATCCGCGGGCTGCTCGTCGACGGAACCATTCCCACCGCCAGCCCCACCGCCAGCCCGACCGCCCACCCCTCCGCTCCCGAGGAGACGCCCCGGTGAAAGCCGTCCTGGTCATGTTCGACAGCCTCAACCGGCGGTTCCTGCCGCCCTACGGCTGCGACTGGACCGTCGCACCGAACTTCGCCCGCCTCGCCGCCCGGACCGCGACCTTCGACAACTGCTACGGCGGCTCCATGCCCTGCATGCCGGCCCGCCGCGAGATGCACACCGGCCGCTACAACTTCCTGCACCGCTCCTGGGGCCCGCTGGAGCCCTTCGACGACTCCGTCCCCGACCTGCTGAGCAAGGCGGGCGTCTACACCCACCTGGTCACCGACCACCAGCACTACTGGGAGGACGGCGGCGCCACCTACCACAACCGCTACGACAGCTACGAGTTCTTCCGCGGCCAGGAGGGCGACAAGTGGAAGGGCCACGTCGCCGACCCGGAGATCCCCGACACGCTCTCCTGGCGCGCGGGTCCGATGTGGCGCCAGGACTGGGTCAACCGCCAGTACCTGGCCGACGTCGCCGACCACCCGCAGACCCGCACCTTCGACGCCGGGCTGGAGTTCATCGCCACCAACCGCGAGCAGGACCGCTGGTTCCTGCAGATCGAGTGCTTCGACCCGCACGAGCCGTTCTACTCCTACGCCGAGCACAAGAAGCACTACCCGCACGACTGGGACGGCCCGCACTTCGACTGGCCCGACTACAAGAGGGTCACCGAGAGCCCGGAGGCCGTCGAGCACGCCCGCAACGAGTACGCCGCGCTGCTCACCATGTGCGACGACTCGCTCGGCCGCGTCCTGGACGCCTTCGACGAGCACGGCCTGTGGGACGACACCCTGCTGATCGTCTGCACCGACCACGGCCTGCTGCTCGGCGAGCGCGGCTGGTGGGGCAAGAACATCCAGCCCTGGTACGACGAGAACATCCACACCCCGCTGTTCGTCTGGGACCCGCGCAGCCGGGCCACCGGCCGGCGCGACTCCCTCGTCCAGACCGTCGACCTCGGGCCGACCGTGCTGGAGTACTTCGACGTCCCGCGCACCGCCGACATGCAGGGCCGTCCGCTCGTCGACACGGTCGCCCACGACGCCCCGGTCCGCCCGCACGGCCTGTTCGGCGTCTTCGGCGGGCACGTCAACATCACCGACGGCCGCCACGTCTACATGCGCGCCAGCAAGGACGCGTCCAACCGGCCGCTGTACGAGCACACCCTGATGCCCACCCACATGCGCGGCCACTTCACCCCGCAGGAGCTGGCCGGCGCCACCCTGGCCGGTCCGCTGCCGTTCACCAAGGGCGTGCCGGTGCTGCGGATGCCGGCCACCTCCTGGGGCAACCCGTACGCCTTCGGCACCCTGCTGTTCGACCTGGAGACGGACCCGGAGCAGGAGCACCCGCTGGTCGACGACGAGCTGGAGCTGCGGATGGCGACGCTGCTCACCGAGGCGCTGCGCGAGAGCGACGCGCCCGCCGACCAGTTCGAACGGCTCGGTCTGCCCGCCGAGGGGCCGGTCACCGCCGAGCACCTGCTGGTCCGCGCCCAGCGGCCGCAGGCGCTCGCGGCCGGCGAGCCGCTGCCCGCGCCGGAGGACTTCCCGGCCGGCCCGCTCTCGGTGCACACCCCGCTGCGCGCGCTGCTGGCGGACGAGGGGGCGCGCGAGGCCGTCCTGGAACGGCTGCCGATGCTGGTCAACCCCGGCCTGCGGGCGATGCTGGGCGGGATGTCCCCGTTCCGGCTCGCCGCCATGGGCCCCTCGGTGGGCGCGGCGGACCTGCACGCCCTGGCCGGAACCCTGGCCGCGCTGCCGGGCGCGGACGGCGCGTAGCCGCAGAGCGGCGCCCCTCCCCGCGCGGGGAAGGGCGCCGCGCAGCCGGGGTGCCGGCGTGGTGTCAGCCCAGCGAGCTGCGCAGGAACTCGCGGTTCATCGCGGCGATGCTGGGCAGCGGGATGCCCTTGGGGCAGGCCGTCGCGCACTCGCCGGTGTTGGTGCAGCCGCCGAAGCCCTCGGCGTCCATCGCGGCCACCATGTCGCGCACCCGGGACTTCCGCTCCGGCGCGCCCTGCGGCAGCACGTTGAGGTGCACCACCTTGGCCGAGGTGAAGAGCATCGCCGAGCCGTTCGGGCAGGCCGCCACGCAGGCCCCGCAGCCGATGCACTCGGCGTGCTCGAAGGCGGTGTCGGCGGCCTCCTTGGGGACGGGCGTGGCGTGCGCGTCGGGCGCGCTGCCGGTCGGGGCGGTGATGTAGCCGCCGGAGCCGATGATCCGGTCGAAGGCGGAGCGGTCCACCACCAGGTCCTTGACCACCGGGAAGGCCGCCGCCCGCCACGGCTCGACGTCGATGGTGTCGCCGTCCCGGAAGTGCCGCATGTGCAGCTGGCAGGTGGTGGTCCGCTCGGGGCCGTGCGCCTGTCCGTTGATGACCATGCCGCAGGCGCCGCAGATGCCCTCGCGGCAGTCGTGGTCGAAGGCGACGGGCGTGTCGCCCCGGGTGATCAGCTCCTCGTTGAGGGTGTCCAGCATCTCCAGGAAGGACATGTCCGGGCTGATCCCGCTGACCTGGTAGGTGGTCATCGAGCCGGGCGTGTCGGGGCCCGCCTGGCGCCAGATCCGAAGGGTGAGGTTCACGCGTAGCTCCGCTGGGTGGGGTGGACGTACTCGAAGTCGAGGTGCTCGCGGTGCAGGACGGGCGCCTGCCCGGTGGCGGTGAACTCCCAGGCGGCGGCGTAGGAGAACTCCCCGTCGCGCCGGGCCGCCTCGCCGTCGGCCGTCTGGCTCTCGGTGCGGAAGTGGCCGCCGCAGGACTCGGCGCGGTGCAGCGCGTCCAGGCACATCAGCTCGGCCAGTTCGAAGTAGTCCACCAGGCGGTTGGCCTTCTCCAGCGACTGGTTGAGCTCCTGCCCGGTGCCGGGCACCTTGATCCGGCGCCAGAACTCCTCCCGCAGCGCCGGGATCCGCTCCAGCGCACGGCGCAGCCCGGCCTCGTCGCGGGCCATCCCGCACTCGTCCCAGAGCAGCTCGCCGAGCTCGCGGTGGAAGGAGTCGGGGGTGCGGTCGCCGTCCACCGCGAGGATGAGGTTGAGGCGGTCGGTGACCTCGGCCTCCACCGAGGCGAGCTCCTCGTGGTCGGCGGGGACGGCGGGGAGCTTCTCGCGGGCCAGGTAGTCGTTGAGCACCGGCGGCAGTACGAAGTAGCCGTCGGCCAGGCCCTGCATCAGCGCGCTCGCGCCCAGGCGGTTGGCGCCGTGGTCGGAGAAGTTGGCCTCGCCGATCGCGAACAGGCCGGGCACGGTGGTCTGCAGGTCGTAGTCGACCCAGAGGCCGCCCATCGTGTAGTGGATCGCCGGGTAGATCCGCATCGGCACCCGGTACGGGTCCTCGGCGGTGATCCGCTCGTACATCTCGAACAGGTTGCCGTACTTGGCCTCCACCGCGTCCCGCCCCAGCCGGCGGATGGCGTCGGCGAAGTCCAGGTAGACCCCCTGCCCGCCGGGGCCGACACCGCGGCCCTCGTCGCAGACGTTCTTGGCGGCCCGGGAGGCGATGTCGCGCGGCACCAGGTTGCCGAAGGCCGGGTAGATCCGCTCCAGGTAGTAGTCCCGCTCCTGCTCGGGGATCTCGGCCGGCGGGCGGGCGTCGCCCTTGGCCTTGGGCACCCAGATCCGGCCGTCGTTGCGCAGCGACTCGCTCATCAGGGTGAGCTTGGACTGGTGCTCGCCGGAGCGCGGGATGCAGGTCGGGTGGATCTGGGTGAAGCACGGGTTGGCGAAGTAGGCCCCGCGCCGGTGCGCCCGCCAGATCGCGGTGGCGTTGGAGTTCTTGGCGTTGGTGGAGAGGTAGAAGACGTTGCCGTAGCCGCCGGAGGCGAGCACCACCGCGTCGGCGGTGTGGCTGGTGATCTCGCCGGTGACCAGGTCGCGGGCGACGATGCCGCGCGCCCGGCCGTCGACCACCAGCAGGTCCAGCATCTCGGTGCGGGCGTGCATCTCCACGTTCCCGGCGGCGATCTGCCGCGACAGTGCCTGGTAGGCGCCGAGCAGCAGCTGCTGGCCGGTCTGGCCGCGGGCGTAGAACGTCCGGGAGACCTGCACGCCGCCGAACGAGCGGGTGTCCAGCAGACCGCCGTACTCGCGGGCGAACGGCACGCCCTGGGCCACGCACTGGTCGATGATCTCCACCGACACCTGGGCCAGCCGGTGGACGTTGGACTCGCGGGCGCGGAAGTCGCCGCCCTTGACGGTGTCGTAGAACAGCCGGCGGATCGAGTCGCCGTCGTTGCGGTAGTTCTTGGCGGCGTTGATGCCGCCCTGGGCGGCGATCGAGTGGGCCCGCCGGGGGGAGTCCTGGAAGCAGAACTGGACGACGTGGTAGCCCTGTTCGGCGAGGGTGGCGCCGGCGGCGCCGCCGGCCAGGCCGGTGCCGACCACGATCACCGTGTGCTTGCGCCGGTTCGCCGGGTTGACCAGCTTGGCCTCGAACCGCCGCTGGTCCCAGCGCTGCTCGATCGGCCCCTCGGGGGCCCGGGAGTCGGTGATCGGCTCGCCGACGGTGTAGTTCGGGTACTCGCTCAACTCACCACTCCGGTCATCACGGCCACGGGGACGGACAGGAAGCCCACGGTCAGCAGCAGCGCCAGGCCGTTGGCGGTGAGCTTCAGCGCGCGGTCGCGGCGGGCGTTGTTGGCGCCGAGGGTCTGCGCCGCGCTCCAGAAGCCGTGCCGGATGTGCAGGCCGACGGCGAGCATCGCGACGATGTAGATCACGCAGGAGTACCAGGTCCCGAAGGAGGCCACGATGTTCTGGTACACCTTGCCGTGCTCGGCGTTGGGGTTCACGGTCAGCGTGGTCAGGTCCAGGATGTGCCAGACGATGAACAGCGCCAGGATCACCCCGCCCCAGCGCATCGTCCGGGTCGCGTAGCTCGCCCGCCGGCGCTGGTGGGCGTACTTGCTCGGCCGGGCGGCGAGGTCGCGCCGGCTCAGCTGGTACGCGGCGACGCCGTGCAGCAGGACGGCGGCCAGCAGCCCCACCCGGGCGATCCACAGGAACCACTCGTGGCCGAGGAGCGGCTGTCCGATGGTGCGCAGCCACGCCGCGTAGCCGTTGATGTCGTCCGGCCCGAAGAAGACCTTGAGGTTCCCGAGCATGTGGGCGACCAGGTACAGCAGCATGGCGAGCCCGCTGACGGCCATGACCGCCTTCTTGCCGACGGTCGACCGCCACAGTGTCACCAGGGTGGACGGGTGCCGGGCCGTCCGAGTCGCGGTTGTCATGGCGACAACGGTAGGGAGGGCGACGACGGTGCGTCCAAGACATGCTGCGGCTGGCCACCATAGGCACCGCCTATCGATGCGGCCTATCCTGGCTGGGTGCAGCTCCAGCAACTCCGCTACTTCGTGGCCGTCGCCGAGACCCGCCACTTCACCCGCGCGGCCGAGGCGGCGCATGTCGCCCAGCCGTCGCTCTCGCAACAGATCCGGTCGCTGGAACGGGAGTTGGGCGCCGAGCTGTTCCACCGCACCCGCGGCAACATCGCGCTGACCGACGCCGGCGACGCCCTGCTGCCGCTCGCCCGGCGCATCCTCGCGGACACCGAGAGCGCCCGCCTCGCCGTCCAGGAGACCGTGCAGCTGCGCCGGGGCCGGGTGCGGCTGGGAGCGCCCCCGAGCCTGTGCACCAGCCTGGTGCCGGACGTCCTGCGGGTGTTCCGGGACCGCTACCCGGGCGTGGCGCTGGTGGTGCGCGAGGGCGGCTCGCGGGACCTGGTCCGCTCGCTGGCGGCGGGGGAGCTGGACCTCGCGCTGATCATCACCCCGCCGCGCGGGGAGGCCGCGCCGGCGCTGGCCGTCACCGAGCTGCTGCACGAGGACCTGGTGCTGGTCTCGGCGGAGCGGCGGGCCCGGCGCACGGTGCGGGTGGCGGAGCTGCGCGGTCGGCCGCTGGTGATGTTCCGGGAGGGCTACGACGTGCGGGAGGCCACCCTGGCGGCCTGCCGGGAGGCCGGCTTCGAGCCGGAGTTCGCCGTCGAGGGCGGGGAGATGGACGCGGTGCTCGGCTTCGTGCGGGCCGGGCTCGGGCCGGCCGTGCTGCCGGGCATGGTCGCCCACCGTTCGGGGCTCGCGGTGACCCCGTTCGCCGGCCCGGGCCTGGGGCGCACCATCGCCGTCGCGCACGGCCACGAGGTGCCGCCGACCCGCGCGGCCGAGGCCCTGCGGGCGACCCTGCTGGCGCATCTGCACGACGCCGCGCGGGACGGCGAACTCCCGCCGGGGACGCGGTTGTTGCTCTAGCGTGCGAGGTGCGAGGTGCGAGGTGCGCGCGGAGCCCGGGGCGCGTCCTGCGGCCCCGGGCTCCGTCACGCGGCTGCTCAGTTGGGCAGCACGGCCTCGATCGCGGCGATCACCTCGTCGGACTCCGGCTCGGTGCGCGGGCGGATCCGGGCGGCCACGGTGCCGTCCGGTCCGAGGACGAACTTCTCGAAGTTCCAGGAGATGTCCCCGGCCTGGCCCTCGGCGTCGGCCGTCTCGGTCAGCCGCGCGTACAGCGGGTGCCGGTCCTCGCCGTTCACATCGGTCTTCTCGAACAGCGGGAAGGTCACGCCGTAGGTGGTGGAGCAGAAGGTCTGGATCTCCTCGGCGCTGCCCGGCTCCTGCCCGGCGAACTGGTTCGAGGGGAAGCCCAGCACGGTGAAGCCGCGCTCGGCGTACCGCTCCTGGAGCTGCTCCAGGCCGGCGTACTGCGGGGTCAGGCCGCACTTGGAGGCGACGTTGACGATCAGCAGCGCCTTGCCCTTGTAGTCGGCGAGCGAGGCGGCCTCGCCGGACAGCGTGCGCAGCGGGATGTCGTACAGGCTCACGGTGGGGTCCCCTTCGGAGGAGGTCGTCGGTGGTGGGTCGGGGCCGGTCGGCGGTGGTGCCGTGGCGGGCGGGCCCGCGCGGGTACGGTACCCCGCCGGGTGCCGCCCACCTGCTCAACCGCGCCCGGACGGCGGGTGTTCCGGCGCGCGCCGACGGGAGGGGGAGTGCTCGGCGGCCGACCGCTCCAGCAGGGCTATCTGCTCGGTGACGGGGGCGAAGTCGGCGCTGAGCCACCGTTCGGGCCGCATCCGGACGGTGACGTCGGCCGTCAGCTGCTCGGCGGTGGCCAGCAGGTAGGCGGCGGCGGTGGCCGGCGGCAGGTAGCGGTGGGCCAGCGCGGCGCGCTCGTCCGGGTCGACCCGGTCCTCGATCGCCACCACCGGCCCGGCCGCGCTCACGTAGCGGCAGGGTGTCTCCTCCTGCTGGGCACAGAGCGTGAACCGGCCGGCCGTCCGGATCCGGCGCGCCTTGACGGAGTTCCGCCCGGTCAGCACGGTGATCAGCCCGCCGGGCCGGTAGGAGTACCAGATCGGCACGGTGAGCGGGGCCGCGCCGGGCTCCGCCTCGGCGACGGACAGGACGCCGACGTGCACGCCGGCCAGGAAGCGCTCGCACTCGGCGCGGGTCATCGCGAAGGACACGGTGGGGCCTCCCGGGCAGGATGGCCCGCGCGCGCACGTCGCACGCGGGCGGTTCCTTGGTACGTACCCGCACTGCCCGGGGGTGGAACGCGTGCCGCCGAGCGGGACCGCGGCGGTGGGCGGGGCGGGCTCGCGGAGTGCCCGGAGCGGGCTCGCGGAATGCTGGGGGAGGCCGTGTCCTCCTCCGGCTCCGCGGTGCGGGACCGCCGGGGGGTCGGCCGCATGCTCGACGGACGAACGTGCGTACCCGTCCGAGGCCGGGATTCCGGCCCGGAAGCGCGCTTGGTGTGCTGTCCGGGTGGAGGTTCGGTGTGCGAGGTTGGCGTGTTCCGGGGCGCTGGGTACCGTCGGTGGCACGCCGGGCCCGTCATGGTTGCCATGTTCAACAGGGGGTCACGGCAAGGGGGTTCGGGACATTCCGGGGATCGGGGGAACTCCGGCCGTCGGGTCCCGTGCAGCACGCACGCCGCGCCGGCCGGCCCGTCCCGCGCGTCCCAGCCGCCACCGCAGCACCGCAGCCTTCAGCAGCAACGCACCCGCAGCAACGCACCCGCAGCGATGCGCCGCCCGCGGCGCGCCGCCGTGCCGGTGCGCGGAAGGAATCTCCCGATGCCTCGACGCCGTGCCCTGCCCGCCTGCCCCGCCGCACCCGCCATCATGCCCACGACCACGCCCGCCGTCCTGCCCGCCACCACGCCCGCCGCCCGTATCGCGCCGCCGGGGGTGCGCCGGTGAACGGCCTGCCCCGCGGGCGCAAGCGCCCGCCCGCCGCCCCGCACCGCAGCGCCCCGCCCGGTCGCGCCCGCCCCCGCCGGACGCTGCGCCACCGCGGCCCGGCCGCCGTCCTGCGCGCCGTCCCCTGGCGGTACGACCTGCCCGCCTCCCTGGTGGTCTTCCTGGTCGCCCTCCCGCTCTGCGTCGGCGTCGCCGTCGCCTCCGGGGTGCCCGCCGAACTCGGCCTGGTCACCGGCATCGTCGGCGGCCTGGTGGTCGGCGCGCTGCCCGGCAGCAGCCTGCAGGTCAGCGGCCCGGCCGCCGGTCTGACCGTCCTCGTCCACGAAGCCGTCCAGCAGTACGGCGCGGGCGCCCTCGGCGTCCTGGTGCTGCTCACCGGACTGCTCCAACTCGCCATGGGCGCACTGCGGTTGGGCCGCTGGTTCCGTGCCATGTCGGCCTCCGTGGTGCACGGCATGCTGGCCGGCATCGGCCTGACCCTGGTGCTCGGCCAGCTGTACGCGCTCGCCGACCGCCGCGCCCCCGGCACCGGGCCGGAGAAGATCGCCGGGTTGCCCGCGCTGCTGCGCGACGCCGCCACCGGAGCCGCCCGGCCGAGCGCGGTGGCGCTGGGCATCGCCACCCTGCTGGTGCTGATCGCCTGGAAGTACCTGCCGCCGCGCCTCGCCCGCGCGCTGCCCGGCCCGCTCGGCGCCGTCGGCCTGGCCGCCGCCGTCACCGCCGTCGCCGACCTGCCGGTGGCCCGGGTCGAGGTGGCCGGGCTGCTCGACGTGATCCGGCTGCCCGACCATGCCGCGCTCGGCGCCCTGGCCACCACGGCCGGCGTCGGCACCGTCCTCGCCTTCACCCTGATCGCCTCCGCCGAGACCCTGTTCAGCGCCGCCGCCGTCGACCGGATGCACCACGGACCGCGTACCCACTACGACCGCGAACTCGCCGCCCAGGGCGTCGGCAACGCCCTCTGCGGTCTGCTCGGCGCGCTCCCGATGACCGCCGTGATCGTCCGCAGTGCGACCAACGTCCAGGCCGGCGCCCGCACCAAGGCCTCCCGGGTGCTGCACGGCGGCTGGCTGCTGCTGTTCACCGCCCTGCTGCCGGGCGTGCTCGGGCTGGTCCCGCTGACCGCGCTGGCCGCCGTCCTGGTCCATGCGGGCGCCAAGCTCATCCCGGTGCGGCGGATCGTCGCGCTCTGCCGTGACCACCGGGGCGAGGCGGCGGTGCTCGCCGTCACCACCGTCTCGGTCGTCACCACCGACCTGTTCGAGGGGGTGCTGATCGGCATCGGCCTCGCCGTGGTCAAGTCCGCCTGGCAGACCTCGCACCTGCAGATCGCCGTGGAGGAGCCGCCCACCGCCCCCGGGGCGGAGCAGGACGGGCAGACCGGGCCGGTCGGGCAGACGCCGCTGCGGGTGCGGCTGAGCGGCAACGCCACCTTCCTGCGGCTGCCCCGGCTGCTGGACACCCTCGAACGCCTCCCGGCGGACCGCCCGGTCGAACTCGACTGGTCCGGGCTGCGCCACCTGGACCACGCCTGCACGGTCGCCCTGGCCGCCTGGGCGGCGCAGCACCGGGCGCGCAGCTCCGCCCCGCTGGCGGTCGACCCGCCGTTGCCGACCGTGGTCTGACCGACTCGCTAGCCTGGTGG
This sequence comes from Kitasatospora sp. NPDC058032, assembly GCF_042885845.1. Lineage (NCBI taxonomy): Bacteria > Bacillati > Actinomycetota > Actinomycetes > Kitasatosporales > Streptomycetaceae > Kitasatospora > Kitasatospora sp. NPDC058032. Next base: position 160,287 of record NZ_JBHVRK010000006.1, read on the forward strand.
CCCGCCGGCCGCCCGGGCCGCCCGGGGAGCCGTACTGGGAGGAGACACAGCCGTGATCGCAGCCTTTTCGGTCACCCCGCTCGGGGTCGGCGAGGACGTCGGGGAGGCGGTCGCCGCGGCCGTCAGGGTGGTCCGCGCGAGCGGGCTGCCCAACCGTACGGACGCGATGTTCACCAGCATCGAGGGGGAGTGGGACGAGGTGATGCCGGTCATCCGGGAGGCGATCGAGGCGGTCAAGGCCTACAGCAACCGGGTGAGCACCGTCATCAAGATCGACGACCGGGCCGGGGTCACCGACGGTCTGACCCGCAAGGTCGCCTCGGTGGAACGCCACCTCGCCGGGGGCTGAGCCGCCCGGCCGGCCCGCCCCGGCGTCGGGGCGGGCCGAACCGCCGATTTTCTTTCTTGACCGATCGATCTGGAAACGACTACCTTTCAGGCATGGCGCGAACCAAGGAATTCGACCCGGACGCGGCGCTCCAGTCGGCATTGGAACTGTTCTGGGAGCGCGGCTACGAGGCCACTTCGATGGCCGACCTGGTCGAGCACCTCGGGATCGCCCGTGCCAGTGTCTACGCCACCTTCGGCAGCAAGCGGGAGCTCTACCTGCGCGCGCTGGAGCGCTACGGCCGCCAGCAGCAACCCGTGCTGCTGGCCGAGCTGTCGCAGCCCGGCCCGGTGCTGCCGGCCGTCCGTGCCCTGGTCCTCCGCTTCGCCGGCGAGTCCGCCACGGACGGCGAGGGCGGGCGGCGGCGCGGTTGCTTCGTCACCAACACCGCGGTGGAGCTGGCCCCGCACGATCCGGACGCCGCCCGCCGGGTGGAGGCCAACCTGGCCCACCTGGAGACGGTCCTGACCGCGGCGCTGGTCCGGGCGCAGGCCCAGGGCGAACTGTCCGAGGACCGCGACCCGCACGCGATCGCCCGGATGCTGCTGGTGCTGTTCCAGGGCATGCGGGTGATCGGCAAGGCCGGCGACGGCTCGGCCCGGCTGCGGGACGCCGCCGGCCAGGCCCTCGCCCTGCTGGGCTGACCGGTCCGCTCCACTGTTCGTCTGCTGGTGTGTTTTTTGCTGTCTCCATTCTGAACCGAACGGTCAATATAGACCTCCGATCGAGGAGCATTCGCATGACCCGCAGCACCACCCGCTTCACCGGCAAGTCCGTCCTGGTCACCGGTGGCGGCAGCGGCATCGGCCGAGCCGTGGCCCTCGCCTTCGCCGGGGAGGGCGCCCGCGTCGCCGTCGCCGGCCGCACCGCGAGCGCGCTCGCCGAGACCGTCGCCCTGATCGAGCGCGAGGGCGGCACCGCCGTCGCCCTGACCGGCTCGGTGTCCGACGCCGCCGACGCCGCCCGCCTGGTCCGCGAGACCGTCGAGCGGTTCGGCGCCCTGGACGTCGCGGTCAACAACGCCGGCGTCTTCGGCGGCGTCGGCCGGATCGCCGACGTCGCCGACGAGGAGTGGCAGCGGCTGATCGACATCAACCTCACCGGCACCTGGTACGCGATGAAGCACCAGATCGCCCACCTGCGCGCCAACGGCGGCGGGGCGATCGTCAACATCTCCTCGAACCTCGGCACCCACCGGCGGCTCGAGAACGTCGGCGCCTACGCCGTCTCCAAGGCCGCCGTCGCCACCCTGACCCGGGCCGCCGCCCGCGACCACATCGCCGAGGGTGTGCGGATCAACCTGGTCAGCCCCGGCCCGATCAACACCACGATGTCCTCCCAGCCCGGCGAGAGCGACTCCGACAAGGCGGACCGGATGAAGGACAGCATCCCGGTCGGCCGCGCCGGTGCCGTCGAGGAGGTCGCCGCCGCCGTCCTCCACCTGGCCTCGGAGGAGTCGGCGTTCACCGTCGGCGCCGACCTCGTCCTCGACGGCGGCGTCACCGCCTGACCGTCGCCGGCCGGTGGCCTCCCTACCCGGGGCGCCACCGGCCCCCGCCGGCTCAGGCCGACAGCGCCTCGCCCTCGTCCTCGGCCGGATCCGCGCAGGCGGTGGCCAGCTCGTCCAGCGAGAGCCCCAGCGCGTACGCCAGCGCCGCGACGGTGAAGAACGAGGGCGTCGGCGCCCGCCCGGTCTCGATCTTGCGCAGTGTCTCGGCCGAGACGCCGGCCGCCGCCGCCACCTCGACCATGCTGCGCCCGCCCCGCGCCTCGCGCAGCAGCACACCGAAGCGCTCGCCGCGCTCGCGTTCCCCGGGGGTCAGCGGAGTCCTCACCATGCCCCCGATGGTAGGCCACGGGTCCTGCCGTCGGCACCATCCCGACCGTGATACAAATACCGGTATAAGAATTGGAGCCGGTTGGTCGGAGGACCTCATGGTGGAGTTCAAGTCCGAGGCGGCGCTGGCCGCGATGCGGGAGGCCGGGCGGGTGGTCGCCATGGCGCTGGCCGAGGTCGAGCGGGCGGCGGGTGCCGGGGTGAGCCTGCTGGAACTGGACGAGGTGGCGCACGACGTGCTGCGGAAGGCCGGGGCGACCTCGCCGTTCCTCGGCTACCGGCCGTCCTTCGCCCCGGTGCCGTTCCCGGCCGTCATCTGCGCCTCCGTCAACGACGCGGTGGTGCACGGCATCCCCAACGGCTACCGGCTGCGCGACGGCGACCTGGTGAGCATCGACTGCGGCGCCGTCCTGGACGGCTGGGCGGGCGACGCCGCCGTCAGCTTCACCGTCGGCACGCCCCGCCCCGAGGACGTCCGCCTGATCGACACCACCCGCCGCGCCCTGGAGGCCGGCATCGCCGCCGCCGTGGTCGGCCACCGCACCGGCGACATCGCCCACGCCGTCGGCACCGTCGCCCGCACCGCCCGCTACGGCCTCCTGGAGGGCTACGGCGGCCACGGCATCGGCCGCCGCATGCACGAGGACCCGCACCTCCCCAACGAGGGCCGCCCCGGCCGGGGCTTCCCCCTCAAGCCCGGCCTGGTCCTGGCCATCGAACCCATGCTCATCGCCGGCGGCACCGACACCCACACCACCGACCCCGACGGCTGGACCCTCCGCACCACCGACGGCACCCGCGCCGCCCACATCGAGCACACCGTCGCCATCACCGAAGCCGGCCCCCGCATCCTCACCCTCCCCTGAGCGGTTGGCTGCGCGCGGGATCGTTCATGTTTGATCCTGTTTGTGATGTGAGTTGGATCACTTCGCGCTCGATGGATCTTTGTCGACCTAATGACAGTCAGATATATCTGCGCACGCTCGGTTTATGCTCCCTTGACCGTCAGGTGGGTCCCGCGTGCTGCGCCGCTCCCTCGCCATCGTGCTGTCGTTGACCATGGTCGTCCTCGGGACGGCGGAGGGTGCGACGGCAGCGGAAGAGATCGTCCGTCAGGCCGTCGCGGCGGCACCGGATCCCGGTCCCCTGCCCAGGCAGGTGACAGGCAACGCGGAGGGCCGAGGCCATGAGGCGATGACGGCCGAGACCGGCGCGGCAGGGGCCGAGGGCGGTCGCGACGGCGCGGCGCCCGCGCCGGGTGAGTTGCCCGAGGAGCAGCCGGCTGCCGTCGACCCGGCGGCCTCGGTCATTCCTCCGCCCGCCGAACTGCCCGCCACCGACGCCGAGGCCGTCGACGCCCCGGCCAAGCCGCAGGGCCGGGCGGAGCTTGCCGGGAAGCCCGCCCCCGACGCCACTGCGGCCAAGGGCTTCGATCCGGCCAGGAGCACGGAACTGGTGGACAAGCGCACCGCCCACCAACGCACCTACCAGAACACCGACGGCACCCTCACCACCCGTAGCTATCCGACCCCCGTGAACTTCCGGCGGGCCGACGGCTCCTGGGCCACGATCGACACCACCCTGATCCCGGACGGCACGGCCACCGCAGGCCGCGCGGCATCCAGCCAGTCCGGCTGGACCCCCGTGGCGGGTGAGAGCAAGCTGACCCTCGGCCTCACCGCCGACGCCGACCCGTTGGTCCGCCTGGCACTCGGTGACGGCCTCTCCGTCGGCTACGTGCTCCAGGGCGCCGCGACCGCTCCCGGCACCACCCAGGGCAGCACCATCACCTACCCCGATGCGCGCCCGCACTCCGATGTCACCTTCCAGGCCGGCAGCACGTCCTTCAAGGAGACCCTGGTCCTCAAGGACCCCGCCGCCCCTGCCGAGTGGATCTTTCCGCTGCGCCTGAAGGGAGTGACCGCGAGCCTGGATGCCAACGGTGCCGTGGTCTTCACCGACGCCGCGGGTACGGCCCGCGGCCGGATGCCGGCAGGCTGGATGCAGGACTCCGCCTTCGCCCCCAACACCGAGGAGGGCACGGTGTCCGGGGGCGTCGGCTACGAACTCGTCCCCCTGGACGGCGGCGGCCAGGCGCTCAAGGTCAAGCTCGACGAGGCCTGGCTGCACGCTCCCGAGCGCGTCTACCCGATCAAGGTCGACCCCTCGCTGTCCTCGATCAAGGCCGTCGACGGCACCTACATCGAGTCGCCCTACAACCTGGACTTCTCCGGCGACACCGTGCTGAAGGTCGGGACCTACGACGGCGGCGCGCACCAGGCCGAGTCCTACATCAAGTTCAACGGCCTGGAGGACGCCCTCAGCAACGCCAACGTGCTGGGCGTGCGGCTCTCGCTGTTCAACGGCTGGTCCAGCAGCTGCCGTTCACGCACCGTGGGCATCCACCAGATCACCTCCAACTGGTGGGAGGGGACGCCGCGTTCCTTCCCCGGCCCGTCGTCCGGACCGGCTCTCGCGGCCCCGGCGTTCGCGCACGGCTGGCGGCCCAACGCCAACAGCGACTGGGTCTGCGGGCAGGCCTGGGAGTCCATCGACCTCGGCGCCGGCGGACGCAACCTCGTCAACGAGTGGACCCACCACTGGACGCCCAACTACGGCCTGGCGATCAAGGCCGACATGTGGGACTCCTACGCCTGGAAGCAGTTCGGCAGCGACGACCACAACGGCGGCCAGCCGGTGCTGGACGTCACCTGGTCCAAGTACGGTGCGGACTACGACCTGTGGGGCTTGCAGCAGCCGGTGACGGCCACCCAGGAGGGCATCGTCCGGCTGCGGGCCTGGAACCGCGGGATGGAGACCTGGAAGCCGGGCAACAGCTACAAGATGTCGTACCTGCTGTTCGACCAGTGGGGCAACAACATCACCAGCTACGGCAGCAACGTCGCCTGGACCTCCATGCCCTACGACGTCCCCCCGGGCGGCGGCGTGGTCATCGACGCACGCATCCGGTCCCTGCCGCAGGGCACCTACACCGTCGCGTTCACCATGGACGACTACCAGACCAGCAACTTCTGGGCCGACGCGGGTGTGCAGCCCATCGCGATCCGCATCTCCTCCGTCAACGTGCCCCCGCACGTCACCAGGCTGGCTCCGCCCTCCGGCGCGGTCGTGTACCAGGTCCAGCCCACCCTGACCGTCGAGGGCGAGGACCCGGACCGTGCCCCGCGTGAGCTCGACTACCGCTTCGAGGTGTGCCGCGTCGTCGGCAGCGACGCCCGTGTGGACTGCAAGGACTCCGGCTGGCTCACCCGCCAGTCCCGCTTCACCGTCCCGCCCGGCTGGCTGACCTGGAACGAGCAGTACGCCTGGTACGCCCAGGCCGGTGACGGCGCGGGGGAGAGCCCCAAGACCCTCGCGTCGTACATCCGCACCGTCCTGCCCCAGCCCAACCAGTTCGTGAACGGCTCCGACGCCGGCCGAAGCTTCAACACCGCCGCCGGCAACTACACCACCGCCGCCACCGACGCCTCCCTGCCCAGTGTCGGTCCTGACCTTTCCGTCACCCGCAGCTACAACTCCCTGGATCCGCGCACCACCGGCGCTTTCGGCGCGGGCTGGGGCAGCCCCTGGGACATGCGCATCGACGTCGAGACCTCCAGCTGGCTCTCGTTGCCCGGCAACGTCCTTCTGACCGCCGCCAACGGATCGCGGGCCCGCTTCGGCTGGGATCCGGGCAAGAACGCCTACGTCGGAGGCTCCGGCATGGCCGCCAACCTGAGCCGGCTCCCAGACGGGAACTGGCTTCTGACCGACCGCGGCGGGAAGACCCACTACTTCGACCCGAGTGGCAGGCTGGGGCAGGTCCGGGACATGGCCGGGCACATCCAGGAGCTCTTCTACGCAGGCGACAGACTCGTCCAGGTCAAGGACACCACCTCGGGCCGCCACCTGGACTTCAGCTGGACCGGTAATCACGTGGCCGCCATCACCCCCACCGGTTCCACCGGCAGTTGGTCCTACCGGTACGACGGTGACCGGCTCAGCAAGGTCTGCCCGCCGGGGGTCTCCCTCACCGCTGACAAGGGCTGCACCGTCTACGAGTACGCCACCGGTTCGCGCTACCGCACCTCGGTGCGGGACGCCGGAGCAAGCGGATACTGGCGGCTCGGCGAGAACAGCGACACCGCCGCCGCCAACGACGCTCAGGTCAGCGACCGAGCACCGGCCGATGCCAAGGACGTGGTCTGGGGCGCACCCGGTCCGCTGGCGGGCAGCACCGACACGGCGGTGACCCTCAACGGACGGCCCACCTCCTGGGTCGAGCTGCCGAGCCGGGCCATCAGCTCCTCCACCAACCGCACCGTCGAACTGTGGTTCCGCACGGCCTCCGCCGGTGTGATCCTCTCCCAGCAGAACCGGGCGATGTCCGAAGATCCGTGGAACGTCGTTCCCGCGCTCTACGTCGGATCCGACGGCCGGCTCCGCGGCCTCTACTACGGCGTCACCGGAGGCCCGATCACCAGCACCGACACGGTCGCGGACAACGCATGGCACCACGTCGTGCTCGCCGGCGCCCGGAACACCACCGCGCTGTTCCTCGACGGCACGCTCGTGGGGACCGCCGCCGGTGAGATCGACCACCTCAACATGGACCGCGCCTATCTCGGCGGTGGCTGGACCGGAACCATGCCTGGTGGAAACGGCGGCTGGTCCTGGTTCAGCGGCCAGATCGACGAGGTCGCCGTCTACGACCAGCCGCTCACCGACCGCACCGTGGCCGAGCACTACGCCCTGCGCACCGGCAGCGCCCAGCTGACCGGTACCGTCCTGCCCACCGGCCGCACCGGCGCCCGCGCCCGCTACGACGGAGTCTCCGAACGGCTCACCACCGTCACCGATTCGGCTGGCGGCGACTGGAAGATCTCCGAACCCGCATTCACCGGTGGCTCGTTCCTCTACAGCAACGCGGTCAAGGCCTCCGACCCCGCCGCATTCTGGCGCCTGGGGGACCGCGGCGGCGCGCTGGCAGCCAGCGAGGCCGGCAGCGGCCTGGCCGGCACCTACGGTGACGGCGTCACCAAGCGCGAGCCGGGCATCTTCGCGCCCACCGACGACACCGCGGCACGCTTCGACGGCGGCTCCGCCGCACAGATCGAGATCCCCCAGGACGTCCTGCACACCGGCACCGACCTCGCCGTCGAGCTCTGGTTCAACACCACCAAGCCGGGCGTGCTGCTCGGAGACCAGAGCCGCGCGCTGGACGACCCGGCGGGCGTGGGCGGCAGCTGGACTCCCGTGATGTACGTCGGCTCCGACGGCCTGCTCCGCGGCCGGTTCTGCTGCCAGGCCTCCGGTGACACCGTCTCCCCGACCGCCGTCACCGACGGCAACTGGCACCACGCGGTGCTGTCTGTACAGGGCTCCGCGCAGAGCCTCTACCTGGACGGCCGGCTCCTCGGCACCCAGCAGGGCTCCGTCGACCACCAGGCCAACAGCCGTACCTACCTGGGCGCGGGCTTCGCGCGGATGTGGCCCGCCTCTCCCGGCGACATCAGCCACTTCACCGGTCTGATCGACGAGGCCGCGATCTACCAGCACCCGCTCAGCGAGGCGGACGTCGTCGCGCACTACCGGGCCCGCAGCTCACAGGTGGCAGGTCAGGGCGTCGGTTACCGGGCCTCGGTAGTCGCCGACTCGCCGGGCGGCTACTGGCGCCTGGACGAGACCGTGGGCACCACAGCGGCCAGCGAGGTCGCCGCGATCAAGGGCAACGGCACCTACGCGCCGGCCGCCAAGCCCGCCACCACCGGAGTGTTCGGTCCCGGTGACGGCAAGGCGGCCGAGTTCAACGGCACCAGCACCTCCTACGTCGACCTGCCCACGCCCATCCTTCAGACCAAGACCGACATCGCCGCCGAACTCTGGTTCCGCACCACGGGCCCAGGTGTGCTGTTGTCCCTGCAGAGCGAACCCATGAACGCCGCGCCGTACAACGTGGTGCCGGCCTTGTTCGTCGGCTCCGACGGCAGGCTCCGCGGGTGGTACCACGGCATCTCCGGCGGCCCGATCACCTCGGGTGCTGTCGTCACCGACGGCTCGTGGCACCACGCGGTTCTCAGCGCTGGGCAGGGCACGCAGGCCCTCTATCTGGATGGTGCGCTGGCCGGAACCCTCGCGGGAACGGTCAACCACCTCAACATGAACCGCACCTACCTGGGTGGCGGCTACGTCGGAAACGCACCCGGCGGCAATGGCGGCTGGTCCTGGCTGAACGGCCAGATCGACGAGGTCGCCCTTTACCAGCACCCGCTGACCGCGGAGCGCGTCGCCGCGCACTACCAGGCCCGCTCCCTGTCGGCCGCCACCGAGCTGGCGTCCCGAGTCACGCTGACCGACCCCGCCGGCAACGCCTCCACCGAGGTACACGACGCGACTCGGGCCAACCGCCTCATCGCCCGCACCGACGAGTCCGGTGCCACGACGAACTACACGTACGACACCGGCGGCTTCCTCCACACCGTCACCGATCCGAACGGCCACGCCGCGGTCAGCGGCCACGACGCCCGGGGCAACACCGTCTCGCTCACCACCTGCCGCGACGTCAACTCCTGCTGGACCTCCTACACCAGCTACTTCCACAACCCCGACAACCCGCGCGACCCGCGCAACGACAAACCCACCGAGACCCGCGACGGCCGCTCCTCCGGGCCCGCTGACAACACCTACCGCACCACCGTCAGCTACACCGCACTGGGCCTGCCCGACACCACCACCCGCCCCGACGGCCGCACCACCCGCGCCACCTACACCACCGGCGCCGAGCCGGCCACCGGCGGCGGCACCACCCCGCCGGGCCTGCTCGCCACCGAGACCACGGCCGGCGGTGCGGTGACGACGTACGCCTACAATGCGGCAGGCGACGTGGTCCGGTCCGTGCTGCCCAGCGGGCTCGTCTTCACCTACGGCTACGACGCGGTCGGCCGCAAGACCTGGACGACCGAGACCTCGGACGCGCAGCCGGCCGGTGTCACCACCACCTACGCGTACGACGTGCTCAACCGCCTCACCGTCCAGACCGGGCCGAAGGTCTCCGACGCGGTGACCGGTGCCGAGCACCAGACCCGTTCCACGACGACCTACGACGGGGACGGCCGGGTGACCGGCACGACGGTCGCCGACATCGTCGGCACCGACGGCTCGCGGACCGCCACGACGGTGTACGACACGGCCGGCCGGGCCGAGACCGACACCGACGCCGAGGGCGGCATCACCCGCTACGGCTACGACGCACTCGGCCGCACGACGCGCCTGACCGACCCGCTGGGCCAGGTCACGCGGTTCACCTACACCCCCCGCAGCCAGCGCGCGACCACCGTCGTCGAGGGGTGGACCGGCGACGGCGGAACCACCCGTGACCTGACCGTCGAGAGCCGGGCCTACGACCCGGCCGGACGCCTGGCGTCCGTCACCGACGCCATGGGCGCCGTCACCTCCTTCACCTACTTCGACGACGGGCTGCCCGCGACGGCCACGGCCGAGGGCGTGACCCAGTCCGACGGCACCAGCCGCTCCATCGTGCTGGAGGCGAACGAGTACGACGGTGCCGGACAGCTCGTCAAGCGCACTACCGGCGGCGGGCGCACCACCACGGTGAACACCTACGACTCGGTGGGCCACGTGACCCAGAGCGTGCTCGACCCGGCGGGCCTCAAGCGCACCATCTCCGCCAGCTACGACGCCGACGACCGTGTCACGTCCACCACGCTGAAGGTCAGTGACACCGAGAACAGTGTCCAGAGCAGCACCTACGACACCGCCGGCCGCCTGACCCGCAGCGAGCTGTCCTCCTCGCTCGGGGGACCGAGCGCCGTCGCCACCTACGCCTATGACCAGCGCGGCCTGGTCGTCAGCAGCACCTCGCCGCTCGGAAACGTGGCGGGCGCGGACCCGGCCGCCTACACCACCACGTACGGCTACGACACCCTCGCCCGCGCCGTGACCGTCGCCTCGCCGCCGGTGTCGGCGGAGAGCGGCGGCGGCGCTGCGGCGAACGTTCGGCCGATCTCCACCACCGGCTACAACGCGTTCGGCGAGGCGGTCTCCGCCAAGGACCCGCTCGGCCGGGTCGCCCGCACCGCCGTCGACCGGCTCGGCCGTGCCACCTCGGCCACCCTGCCCACCTACACGCCACCCGGAGCCGGCACCCCGCTCACCGCCACCAGCACGGTCGAGTACGACAAGCTGTCGCGTGTCGTGGCTGCCAATGACGCGGCCGGGCGACGGACCACGTTCGCGTACGACCGCCTGGGTCACGAGACCAGGCGTGTGGAGCCCAACTCGCTCGGCGGTCTGCAGCCTCCCGTCGACGACAACCCGCCCACCTGGACCTCCACTTGGACCCCCACGGGCCTACAGCTCTCCGCCACGGATCCGGTGGGGGCCCGCACCGAGGCGACCTACGACCAGCTCGGCCGCGTCCTCACCGCCACCGTCGTCGAACGCAAGCCCACCCTGCAGAACCTCACCAGCAGGTTCACCTGGGACGACGCCGGGAACCAGACCGCCGCCACCAGCCCCACCGGCAGCGTCGGGAAGGCCACGTACAACGCGGCCGGCCAGATCGTCACCGCGACCGACCCGCTCGGCCGCACCAGCCGCCGCGACTACGACGGCGCAGGCCGTCTCATCAAGAGCACCACCCCGATGGGAGAGGCTGTCCGTACCCGCTTCGACGGCCTCGGCAACCCGGTCGTCGCCGAGGACCTCGACTCCGCCGGTGCGGTCCTGCGCACCGTCACCACGGCGTTCGACCTCGAAGGCCGAGCGGTGAGCGCGACCAGCCCGGCGACCGGCGCCGTCACCACCACCCGCTTCGACGTGCTCGGCCGCCCGGTCGCGCTCACCGAGCCCGTCTCGGCCGGCGAGTCGGTCACCACGACCTTCGGCTACGACGCCGCAGGCAACCGCACCCGTGTCACCGACGGACGCGGCAACACCACCGTCTACACGTTCAACGCCTGGGGCCTTCCCGAGAGCACCGTAGAACCGTCCACCACCGCCCACCCCGCCGCGGCCGACCGCACCTGGACCACCGCGTACGACGTGGCCGGTCAGGCAGTGAAGCTCACTGAACCGGGCGGCGTGGTGCGTACTCGCACCTTCGACCCGGCCGGGCGCGTGGTCCGCGAGAGCGGAACCGGGGCCGAGGCGGCCACCACTGACCGCGAGTTCGTCTACGACAAGGCCGGACACCTGGTCCAGCACAACGCGACTGCCCTGACGGCCCAGGCGTACGCCTACAATGACCGCGGCCTGCTGCTCAAGGCCGGCACCGAGCTGAACGCCCAGGCCCAGACCTGGGAGTACGACGCCGAGGGCCGCCAGACCAAGCGCTGGGACAAGTCCACGGGTACCACCTACTTCGGCTACAGGGCCGACGGCCAGCTGGACTGGGCGCACAACCCGCAGACCGGGACCCAGAACTGGTACGGCTACGACGGCGACGGCCGCCTCAGCAAGCATGTCTATGCTGCCCCGGACCCGGCGGACACCACCAAGCTCAAGGCCATGTCCGAGCGCCGCCTCAGTTACGACGCGTTGGGCCGCCTCACCACCGACCAGCTCCTCGTGAACCCCACCGTCGGCACCGGCACCCAGCTCACCGCCACTGCCTACGCGTATGACCTCGACAACCGCCTCACCCGCAAGATCGTCAGCGGCACCCTCACCGAGCCGGCCAAGGACAATACCTACGGCTACGACTTCGCCGGCCGCCTCACTTCCTGGACCGCCGACGGCACCACCACGCCCTACACATGGGACGCCGCAGGCAACCGCACTGGCAACGGCACCGCCACCGCCTCCTACGACGAGCGCAACCGCCTCGTCGGCGACGGCACCAGCACCTATCGCTACACCGCCCGCGGCACCCTCGCCGCCGTGACCACCGGAGTGCAGCAGGAGGCCCTCGGCTACGACGCCTTCAACCGCCTGGTCAGCGACGGCTCCACCACCTACACGTACGACGGCCTGGACCGCGTCAGCACCCGCAACGCCGCCAAGTTCACCTACGACGGCGGTACCAACAACCTGGTCAGCGACGGCACCTGGAGCTATGCGCGTGACAGCGCCGGCACTCTCCTCGGCGCCACCGACGGCACCACCAACGTCCGTATCCGCACCGACCAGCACACCGACGCCACCGCCACTCTCAACGCCGATGGCACCGCCGTCATCGGGGCCGCCACCTACGACCCCTTCGGCAAGCCCGTCACCACCAGCGGCACCCGCTCCAGCCTCGGCTACCAGTCAGGCTGGACCGACCCCACCACCGGCGACGTCAACATGCACGCCCGCTGGTACCGCCCCGGCACCGGCGGCTTCACCTCCCGGGATTCCTGGCAGCTGAACCCGTTTCCGTCCGTCCAGGCCAACCGCTACACCTACGGCAATGCCGGCCCGCTCAACGCCACCGACCCGACGGGGCACATGGCGTTCATCGGGAACGATAGCGGGGTGGGTCCCAACGTCCCTCTGCCCGCTCCGAGGGTGGTGGTCGTCAAGGGCTACGGCAGCGAGATCAAGTCCGGCGACGGCGGTAAGTTCAGCGGCTCCATCACCATCAACCCGGGGAGTAACCAGGCCCCCGCGCAGGCGGCCCAGCCGGCCGCGCCGTACGTCCCGAACACCTCGGGCGCCCGGGCGCAGGCTCCGAACCCGGCACCCGCGCCGGGCCTGGCCTTCCCCGGCGCGGGTGTGGCAGGCCTCGGAATGGGCGGCTACGGTTCCGCGAGCAGCTCGTCGAGCAGCTCCTGGCGCAATGAGATCGATCAGGAGAAGCAGGAGGCCCGGGACTGGCGCCGGAGCAACCCCGGACGCCTGTCCAGCAGCACCCCGCGTGGCCAGGGCTCCCCGCCCTCGCCGGTCGCCCAGGGGTCGCCGTACGCGCCGCCGAAGGGCCCGGCCGCGCCGAAGAACCCGACCGGCTCGCCCGTCAAGAACCCGACCGGAGCCCGCAGCCCCCAGAAGCCGCAGCCCTGCAAGACCTGCAGCCCCGTCAAGGCACCCCCGCGCCCGGCCGCCCCCAAGGCCGAGCCCCCCAAGCCCATCTTCGACAAGAACGCGCCGGCCCCCCAGCGACCCACCCCTCAAGCCGACTGGGTCGCTCCGGACACCCGCGACGCCCTCAACTTCCTCGCCGCTTCCTATAGCAGCACCGACGTCCTCGCGATGCTCGTTCTGGCCGCCAACGTCACTCCCACCACCGAGACCGCTCCTGGCCCCGAACCGAGCAACCCTGATCCGGGTCAGGACGATCCGCGGCGCAATCGCTGCGACACAGGTGCTGCGTTTGACGGTTCCAAGGTCTACCTCCCGAGGAAGGAACACGCTGGAGTGTGTGTTGCTTCTGGTGCCTACGCCCAGCTCACCCAGTCTGATTACACCCCCAGCCCTCGACCGCGGCTCTCCTTTCCGTTGCCGGATCTTACGACTCTTCCGGTGACGAACAGGGCGCGGGGGCACCTGATCGGATTTGCCATGGGCGGATCAAACTCGGACACTCGCAACTTTGTGACAATGTATCAAGTGGCAAATCAGTGGATGTATGAAAATGCGGAAGATGAGGTTGTGGAATCTATTAAGGGTGGTGGGAGTGTTTTCGTTGAGGTGATTCCCGTCTATGGGAACAAGTCGTCGCCGATCCCTACCTCGGTGAAGTTCTTTGCCTTCGGCTCCGTAGAGGTTAATTGCGAGATTATCAATAGTGCGGATGCGGTGGGAAGCAGCTGCAAATGATACCCACTTGCGGCCGCTCTTGCGGGATTTGCGGCATACATGGCAACTGACACTTGATAAGGTGGCGGTATTGAACTACAGTGTCCTGCGCCTGTCTTCGATTAGTGGAGTGCTGAGATTTGTCGAATCTTGACGAGATTTTCCGGATCTTTGGCGCGCCGCCGGCCCATGGCTATCGGGCGGGCGCCTGGGGGGAGATCGAGGAGTATCTTGGATCGCGCCTTCCCGGTGATTTCAAGGAATTTGTCGATGTCTATGGTCCGGGATTGATCTGTGGGGAGTTGGTAATTTTCCATCCTGACGGCCGCACCCCCCTCTTGTCGCGCATGCTGAGAATTCATGAATCTTTCGGCCGGTCGCGGCGAGTCGAGTCGGGAAGGTATCCGTTCAGTTTCTTCCCGAGTCCAGGTGGGCTTATCTCGTGGGGCTATGACCAGTCTGGGGACGAGCATTTCTTCTGGCCCTGTGACGAGAATCCAGATCGATGGAAGATCGTTACCAATATGAACGGCATTGACCCGGTGGTTTTCGATGGCTCGTTCGGCGAATTCATTGTGAAGTTTGCGCAGGAGTTGCGATACCTGAACCCTGAGTCGGAACTGAATGATTCCGATGAACTGGTTGAGTTCGGCGAGATGCCGCCATTTTTTGAGCCGATAAATGATTAGCTTGGCTGGTGCGCGAGTGTGGACCTTTTTGTCCACGACGGCGCCTTGTCGATAGGCCCACCGGCGGGGGCCATGGGGAGTTCCGGGTTCGCGGGGCGGCTCCCCCGCGGCCCCCGTCGGGCACCCGGCGCGGGGGGTGAAGTGCTCGGCGTGCTTGGAGCTTCAGAAGGCCGCGGGGATGTTGTCGACTGGGCTGAGTCGGAGAGGGAGACAGGCCTGCGTCTCCCGGCTGTCCGAGGAGGGCAGGCTTCTTTCCTTTCGCGACGACCGCCAATGGTGACGTGGCGTTCTGGGTCTGCAACTCGTTCGATCCCGAGAGCTGGGACGTCGTCGTCTTCAGGCGCCAGGTGCCGTACGGAACGGCCCCGTGGCGCCGGTACGGGATGGGCTTCGGTGAGTTTCTCGCCGGTGCTCTGGACGGGACGCTGCCCAATCCCTTCAGCGACGGCTCCTGGAACATTCCCCCGCACGAGTACCGCAACGGGCGAGAGGGCTGACGGCTTCCGGTCCGCGGCGCGGGACCGTCGGCCGGGTGGCGGGGACCTTGGACTCTGGGTGGACTGGGAGGGGGCGGGAAGGGTGGTGGTTGCGGCCGGGCTTCCACCCCGTCCGGCCGCATCCTGTTCGAGAACTGCCGGAGGTCGTCATGACAAGGTCCGTCGTCGTCGGTGTCGATGGTTCGCCCGAGAGCCTTGCCGCGCTGGACTGGGCGGCGGAGGAGGCCGCGCGGCGCGGGCTGCCGCTGAAGGTGGTGCTCGCCTGGCCGACGGTGGTGACGCCGCTCGCGGTGCTCGGGACGGTGGATCTGGCGCGCCGGCAGGCGGACGTCACGCTGCGGGATGCCGAGCTGCGGGTGCGGGAGCGCTGGCCGGAGCTGACCGTGCAGGCCGTCCAGGTGCCGACCGACCCGGTGCGGGCGCTGGTCGACGAGGTGAGCGGGGCGCAGGAGCCGGACGGCGCGCCCGCGGAGCTGCTGGTGCTGGGCTCGCGCGGGTTCGGCGCGGTGGCCGGGTTCTTGGTCGGCTCGGTGAGCCAGCGGGTGCTGGCCCGGACGGACTGCCCGGTGGTGCTGGTCCGGCGGGGGGAGGACGGGGAGGAAGCGGCCGGCCCGCGCGAGGTGGTGGTCGGCGTCGACCCGTTCGAGGGAGCGGACGCGGTGCTGGCGCACGCCTTCGAGGTGGCCGAGCGGCGCGGGCTGCCGCTGCGCGCCGTGTACTCCTGGACACTGCCGGCGACCTACCAGTACGCGGGCATCGCGGCCAGCGTCGACGTCACCGGCGAGATGCTGGTGTACGCCAAGGGCGAGCTGACCCGGGTGGTGCAGCCCTGGCGGGAGAAGCACCCCGGGGTGGCCGTCACCGAGGAGGCCGTGAACGCCCGCCCGGCCAAGGTGCTCGCCGACCGTGCGGCGGGAGCGGAGCTGGTGGTGATCGGACGGCGGGTCCGCCGCTCGCCGCTGGGCGCGCACATCGGCGCCGTCGCGCACGCCGTCCTGCACCACGTGCCCTGTCCGGTCGCCGTCGTCCCCTACGAGCGGGACGAGAAGCAGGAGCAGCAGGAGCAGGAGGCCGGCGATGCGTGACCAGGTGCTGGTGGGCGTCGACGGCTCGGAGGAGAGCCTGGCCGCCGTCGACGTCGCCGTCCGCGAGGCGCGGCTGCGCGGCACCCGGCTGCGGATCGTGCACGCGTTCATCTGGCCGCTGATGCACGTCCCGCTCGGGCCGGCGCAGGACGGTCCGCCCGAGGGCGGGCTGCGGCACCAGGCGGAGGGCATCCTGGCGGACGCCCGGGCCCGCGCCGAGGCACTGGACCCGCGCCTCGACATCGCCACCGAGCTGGTCACCGGCGAGCCGCTGACCGTGCTGGCCCGCTGGTCGCGGGAGGCCGGGCTGGTGGTGGTCGGCAGCCGGGGGCTCGGCCGGTTCGGCGCCCTGCTGATCGGTTCGGTGGCCGTCCACCTGGCCGCGCACGCCGACTGCCCGGTGCTGATCGTCCGTGGCCGGCCGGACCCGGAGGGGCCGGTGCTGGTGGCGGTGGACGGCAGCGGGGTGGGCGCCGAGGCGCTCGGCTTCGCCTTCGCCGAGGCCTCCGCCCGCCGCGCCCCGCTGACCGCCCTGCACATCGCGCACCCGAGCACCAGCTGGCCCGACCAGGAGGAGCGGGTGCTCGCCGAGGCGCTGGCCGGCTGGCGGGAGAAGTACCCGGACGTCGAGCTGCGCTCCGAGGTCTTCGAGGCGCAGACCCGCCCGGCGCTGATCGAGGCGAGCCGGGAGGCGCAGCTGCTGGTGGTCGGCGCCCGCGGCCGCGGCGGCTTCGCGGGCCTGCTGCTGGGCTCCACCAGCCAGGCGATGATCCAGCACGCCCACTGCCCGGTCGTCGTCGTCCGTCATCCGGAGGAACGCACGGCGGAGTGATGACACGCGGGAGCCGGCCCGGGGTTCACGCCAGCAGCCGCAGTCGGGTGGCGGCCACGCCCACCCGGACGCTCTGGCCCCGGGCCAGCTCCAGCGCGTCGGCCTCGACCCCGTCGCCGAAGGCCACCAGCCGGTCCGACTCCACCGTCAGGACCAGCCGCCGGCCCGCGTCGAGCAGGCCGTACACCCGCGCGGTGCCGGTGGCGGGGGAGGGCCAGGCCTCGCGCACGAACCAGGCGAGCGCCGGGGCGCCCGGCCCCGGCAGGGGGAGCGGCCCGCCGCGTTCCAGCCAGACCGAGCGGCACCAGCCGGAACCGCCCGTCCCGGTGCCCACCAGCACGCCGGACGAGGCCTGCGGCTCACCGGCGTCGGCCCCGCCCGGCCGTTCCTCGACCGCCAGCCGGTAGCGGGCCGTCTGGTGGCCGGGCTGGCCGATGTACACCTCGTTGAGCGCGAGCAGCCGCTGGGTGTCGTCGGCCACCGCCTCGACCATGGTCCGCTCCTCGGTGCGCCGCTCGGCGCCCGGGCCGACGGCGGCCGGCAGCAGCCGGGCGAGGTCGTGCGCGCGGTGCCGGACCAGGACGCCCGGGTTGCGTCCGGGCTCCGCGTCCACGCCGATCACCGGCTGCCCGGCCAGGTACTTGGCGACGTTGGCGACCAGCCCGTCCTGGCCGACCACGACCACCACGTCCTGCGGCTCGAACAGGAACCGCGGCAGGTCGGCACGTTCGACCCGGGTGCGCCGCCAGTCCAGCGGCACTGCGCCGGCCGCTTCGGCGAGCGCCAGCTCCTGGCGCCGGTGGCGCAGCTCGATCTCCTCCACCGACCGGCCCCGGCTGCTCAGGAAGTACGCCGCCTGGCCGGGCGTGCCGTGATGGGCGAGCAGCTCCTGGTACTCGGTGCGGCGGTGCACCAGGACCACCCGGGGCGCGAGCGTCACCGCCCGGCCCCCTCGGCGCCCGTCGCGCCGAGCTTGGCGAGCAGACCGGTGAGCACGTCCGGGGTGAGCGTGAGGCTGTCGATCCGCGGCAGGTGCTCGGCGAGGCGCATCAGCGCGAGCGCCCGCAGCACGGCCGGGTCGGCCTGCTGGTGGGCGGCCAGCCAGGCGGCCTCGGCGGCGGCCTTGGCCTCGCCCAGGGCGCGGGCCGCTTCGGCCTCGGCACCGGCCAGCCGGGTGCGGCGCTGCGCCTCGGCGTCGGTGCGGATCCGGTCGGCGGCGGACTCGTCCTCGGCCTGCAGCCGGCTGTTGGCGCCCTGCTGGGTGATCAGCTGCTCCTCGCGCCGGGCGAGTTCGATCCGGTTGGCGAGCTCGTTCTCGGCGATGCCGCGCTCGTGCTCGACGGCGACGGCGCGCCGTTCGAAGGTGGCCCGGTCGGCCTCCTGCTGGACCAGTTCGCGGGCGGGGGTGCGCAGCGCGCGCTCCACCTCCGGTTCGGGGCGCAGGGCGACCACCCGGACGGCGATCACGGCGAGCCCGGTCTCGGCCAGCCGCGCCTCGGCGGCGAGCCCGGCGGCCATCCGCTCGCGGACGGCGGTGACGCCGTCGGCCAGCGCGGCGGCCAGCGGGGTGCGGGCGAGCAGGCCGAGCGCGTGCTGCTGGGCGGTCTCGGTGAGCAGGGTGGCGAGCTGGTCGAGCGGGGCGGAGCGCCAGGCGCCGGTGTGGGGGTCGATGCCGAAGTCGACGCGGGCGGCGGCGGTGGCCGGGTCGGTGATCCGGTAGGTGAGGGTGCCCTGGACGGTGACGTCCTGGAAGTCGGCGGTGCGGGCGTGGAAGAGCATGGCCAGCTCGCGGTCGTCGACCGGGACCTCGGAGAGCGCGGCGGTGAGCGGGCGGAACCAGAAGGCGAGGCCGGTGCCGTCGTGGGCGAGGCGGCCGTGCCGGACGTGGCGGATGTGGGCGGTGGGCCGGGCGCGCAGGTGGCGCAGCCCGAAGCGCTTGGTGATGTCGGCCATGAGCGACTCCTTATCGTCGTGATGACGATATTGGTCGCCCGCTGTTTTCGTCAAGGTGACGAAAAAGGTCGGTCCGGTCCCGCCGCCACGGCCGTGGGAGGATCGACCGGTGCTGAGGACGCGAACGACGAGGCTCCCCGCGGCCCTGCTGGCCGCCGCCTGCGCGACCGCCGCGGTCGCCGCCACCGCCACGGTCGGCGCCCCGCCGGCCCGCGCGGCCGACCCGGGCGGCCAGGCGTTCACCATCGGCGACCCGCGGATCACCGAGTCCAGCGGTCTCGCGGCCAGCCGGCAGCACCCCGGCGTCTACTGGACGCACAACGACAGCGACGACGGCCCGTACGTCTACGCCGTCGACTCCCAGGGCCGCACCGTCGCCACCGTCACCCTGCGCGGCATCGAGCCGCGTGACGTCGAGGCGATCTCGCTCGGCCCGGACGGCCGGCTCTACGTCGGCGACATCGGCGACAACCTCGGCGGCAAGTGGCCCGAGGTCTGGATCTACGCCTTCGCCGAGCCCGCCGAACTCCGCGACCAGACCGTGCAGGTGACCCGCTACCGGGTCCGCTACGAGGACGGCCCGCGCGACGCCGAGGCGCTGATGGTCCACCCGGTGACCGGCCGCGCCTACATCGCGAGCAAGAAGCAGGGCGGCGGCGGCCTCTACCAGGGTCCCGAGCAGCTGTCGGCGAGCGGCGTCAACACCTTCCGGCGGATCGCCGACGTCCCGTGGATCACCGACGGCGCCTTCTCTCCGGACGGCACCCGGCTGGTGCTGCGCGGCTACTTCTCGGCCACCCTCTACCGCTGGAAGGACGGCGCGCCGAGCGGTGACGAGCCGCTGTCCACGCCCTTCCAGCGCCAGGGCGAGTCGGTCACCTTCACCGCCGACGGCCGGGCGCTGCTCTACGGCAGCGAGGGCAAGGACAGCCCGGTCTGGCGCTCCCCGCTGGACGACGACCAGCTCCCGGACACGGTCAAGCCGCTGCCGAGCGCCACGCCCACCCCGACCGCGACGGCCGCGGACCGCTCGGCGCCGTCGTCCGGCGCGGCGGCCCCGCCGTCGGAGGGCGCCTCGGCGGGCTCCTCGTCGTCCTCGGCCGACGGTGGCTCCTCCGAGGCCGGCACCGGGGACCGGGTGCTCGGGGTGGCGTTCCTGCTCGCGGTGGCGGGCGCGGTGTTCGGGCTGCGCCGCAAGAAGCGCGACGGCTGACCCCGGCGCCGCCCGCGCCGCCGGAACTGCCCGCCTTGCCGGAGCTGCCCGAACGGGCCGGACGGCCGGAGGGGCCCGAACGGTTTCGGTGCGGCGGCCGTGGTCGGACGTCGGCGAACGACCCCGCCCGCACCGGGCCGGACTCCGGTCCGGTGGTCATGCCACGCCCAACAACGCCGATCTGTCGCCGATTTGTGACAAAGCTTGGCCAACACCGGCCCCACGGGCGGTTTTCGTGGACGTAGTGTTCCGACTATGTCACGGAGAAGCCGCCGCACGCCCTCCCCGGAGCCCCTCGACACCTGGGTGCCGCGCCCCCGGCGCCGGGAGACCCCGCTCGGCCTCCTCGGCCACGGCGTGAAGTTCCTCGGCTACAGCACCCTCGCGGGCGTGCTGCTGGCGGGCATCGCGCTGCCGGCCGCCGGCGCGCTCGGGCTCGGCATGAAGGGCACCGTGGAGGAGTTCGACACCATCCCTGACGACCTGAAGGCCCCGCCGCTGACCCAGGCCAGCTGGATATTCGACGCCAAGGGCCAGCAGATAGCCAAGGTCTACGAGCGCGACCGCCGGGTGATCACCGCGGAGGAGATGGGCCCGCTGATACGCCAGGCCCAGGTGGACATCGAGGACGCGCGCTTCTACGAGCACGGCGCCGTCGACCTCAAGGGCGTCCTGCGGGCCATCACCAAGAACGCGGAGAGCGGCACCGCCCTGCAGGGCGCCTCCACCCTGACGCAGCAGTACGTGAAGAACGTCAACGTCGAGAAGGCCGGCGACGACCAGGTGGCGGTCCGGGAGGCCCAGCGCAAGACCCTGGGCCGCAAGGTGCAGGAGCTCAAGTACGCCATCAAGCTGGAGGAGGAGCTCACCAAGGAGCAAATCCTCACCAACTACCTGAACATCACCTACTACGGCCAGCAGGCGTACGGGATCCAGGCGGCGGCCCAGCGCTACTTCGGCAAGAACACCAAGGACCTCTCCGTCGCCGAGGCGGCCACCCTCGCCGGCCTGGTGCAGAACCCCTCCCAGTTCGACCCCAAGGCCCACCCCGAGGCCTCGCGCAAGCGCCGTGACGTCGTGATCGACAAGATGGTGGAGAACAAGCACCTCACCGCGGAGCAGGCCAAGGAGGCCAAGTCCGGGCCGATCGTGCTGCACTACCAGGCGCCGCAGAACGGCTGCATCACCGCCGACGCGGGCATGGGCTTCTTCTGCGACTACGTCAAGCACGTGATCAAGCAGGACCCGGTCTTCGGCAAGACCGCCGCCGAGCGCAAGAAGCTCTGGGACATGGGCGGCCTGTACATCCACACCACCCTCGACCCGGCGAAGCAGGCCGCCGCGCTCAAGGCGGTGACCACGAAGGTCAAGGTCACCGACGAGGTGTCGGCGGCGATGACCATGGTGGAGCCGGGCAGCGGCAAGATCCTGGCGATGGCCCAGACCCGCCCGTACGGCATCGACCCGTCGAAGAACCAGACGGTCGTCAACTACAACGTGGACGCGGCGATGGGCGGCGGCAACGGCTTCCAGCCGGGCTCCAACTTCAAGCCGATCGTGGCCGCCGCCGGCCTGGAGGCCGGGCTCACCTCCACCCAGGCCTACGACTCGCCGAACAAGATGGACTGGCCGACGATGAGCACCTGCGACGGCACCTGGAAGAACCTGGACAAGGGCAAGAAGAGCGGCACCATCCCCAACGAGTCGACGGGCGAGGTCGGCCCGTACGAGCTCAAGGAGGCGATGGCGCTCTCGGTCAACACCTACTTCGTGCAGATGGAGCAGGAGATCGGCCTCTGCGCGGTCAAGCAGATGGCCAACAAGCTCGGCGTGCTCACCAAGGCGAGCGGCAAGCCGCTGGAGGAGCTGCCCGCCCTGGGCCTGGGTACCCAGGAGGTGAGCCCGCTGGTCATGGCCAACGTCTACGCGACCTTCGCCAACCGCGGCACCTACTGCACGCCGGTCGCGATCAGCGCCATCAAGACGATCGACGGCAAGGACGTCGCGGTCAGCCCCGCCAAGTGCGAGCGGGTGTTCTCCGAGGGCACCGCCGACATCATCAACACCGTGCTGCTCGGGGTGACCGAGAAGGGCGGCACCGCGCGCGACCTCGGCCTCGACGACGACCGCCAGATCGCCGGCAAGACCGGCACCTCCGACGAGAAGAAGTCCGCCTGGTTCAGCGGCTACACCGCCAACCTCGCCACCTCGGTCTGGCTGGGCGGCCCGGCCGGCGGGGTGAAGATGAAGAACATCCGGATCGGCGGCAAGTGGTTCGACGAGGTCTTCGGCGCCACCGGCCCCGGACCGATCTGGCAGATGGCGATGAACGACGCCGTCCGGGGCATGCCGGAGCAGGAGTTCAAGACCGTCTACATCCCCAACCCGGCGCCCAAGCGCGACCCCTCGGCGAGCCCGGGATCGGGCAGCGGCTCCGCGACCGACTGGCCGTCCTGGCCCGGACGCCCCCAGCCGTCCACCCGGGCGCCGCGCAACCCCAGCCCGAACCCCAAGCCCGCGCAGCCGACCCAGCAGGAGCAGCCGCCGAAGCAGCCGGACCAGCAGCAGGGCGAGCCCGCGCAGCCCGAGCAGCAGCACCAGGACGGCTGAGCCGGCCCGCCCGCCCGCACGGCACCGCGCCCCGCACGGCACCGCGCCCCGGAACGTCGACGGACGTTCCGGGGCGCGGTCGTGGGCGGAGCCTGGCGTCAGTGCACGCCCTTGGCCGCCCAGAAGTCCTGGCGGGCCAGCACGGTGCTGTCCGTCTGGTCGGTGAAGAAGCCGTCCACGCCGAGCTCGTAGAGGTACTTCGCCCAGCCGATCGAGTCGCCGTACGCGTTGGGGTCGGTGCCCCGACGGTAGTCCAGCGGCAGGAAGGAGTTCTCGTTGCGCACCGTGTAGGGGTGCAGCAGCAGGCCCGCCGTGTGCGCGTCCTTGACCAGGGTGGTCGGCGGCAGCAGCTTGCCGGTCGCGTCGACGGGCGCGATCAGGGTGGTGGTCGGGCCGATGCCGTGCGCGAAGGAGGCGATCCAGCGCAGGCCCTCGGGCTTCACCAGGTCGGCGACGGTGCGCTTGTCGCCGGACAGCACGAAGTCGTACGGCTGGCTGGTCGGGCCGCTGAGCAGGAAGATCTTCGGGTTGTCGACCAGCTTGGCGAGGCGCTGCAGGCTGCTCGGCTCGAAGGACTGCAGGATCGCCCGGCCGTTGCGCCCGGCCAGGCCGGTGCGGCGCAGCTCGTCGGCGAGGCGCTCCTCCAGCGGCAGGCCGATCGAGCGGAAGTAGCTGGGGTGCTTGGTCTCGGGGTAGACCCAGACGTCCCGGCCCAGCTCCCGGCCGCGCTTGCGGGCGAAGTCGGCCACCTCGCGGAAGGTCGGCACGGCCCAGCGGCCGTCGTAGAGCGTGTTGCGCTGGCGCTGCTGCGGCAGGCGCTCCTTGGCACGCAGGGTGCGCAGCTCGGCGAGCGTGAAGTCCTCGGTGAACCAGCCGGTCTGGGCGGCGCCGTCGATCGTCCTGGTGGTGCGGCGGTCCGCGAACTCCTTGTGGTCCGCGACGTCCGTGGTCTCCGCGATGTTGTTCTCGTGGCGGACCACCAGGTGGCCGTCCTTGGTGGGGACGAGGTCCGGCTCGATGACGTCCGCGCCCAGCCGCAGCGCCAGGTCGTAGGAGCCGAGGGTGTGCTCGGGACGGTAGCCGGGGGCGCCGCGGTGACCGATGATCAGCGGGTGCGGCAGGCGGTCCAGGCCGGTGCCGGTGCGCACCGGCGAGGGGGTACCGGTCGGGCGGGCGGCGCCGCGCTCGTCGGCGGCACCGTACTGCTCGTCGCCCGGCTCGTCGGCGGCGGGGGTGGCGAAGGCCTCGCCGGCGCCGGCCGCGAGGGCCGCCGCGCCGAGCCCGGCCGCACCGGTGACCCGCAGGAAGGACCGGCGGGAGGAGGCGGTGGTGTCGGGGGACTGCGCCGGGGTGCTGCCGTCGGACGGACGGTACGTCATGGATGCTCCTAGCTCGCGCTGATGGCGTCGCGGTGTGAGTGCCGCCCGCAGACTAGGAGCAGTGGTGCCCCGCCGGGTGGCCGTCGGGCGAACTGCGGGAGAAGTTCCCGCACCTACCGTCCGGGCCCGGTACCCGTCGTCCGGCCCCGCCGCCGCTGGAGCCTCGCCGCCCCGGGGAACGGGGGAGGCCGGCCGCGGTCACGCACCGCGGCCGGCCCCCGGTCCGGGGTGGGCGGACCACTGCGTTTGATTCTGGCCCGGGAGGTGGACGCAATCCCATCCCCGGAACCTGGGATGAACGCGGGCCCCCGAGCCCTGGTCCCCGAGCCCCCGAGCCCCGTGGCCCCCCCGAGCCCCCGAGCCGCGCCGCCCGTCCGCTCAGAGGGCGGCGAGCAGCTCCCGGCCCAGCGGCCAGTCGCCCAGCCCGGAGTCGGAGTTGAGGTGCCCGAAGGCGCCGGGCTCGACGTAGCGCGCGCCCCAGGCCCCGGCGAACCGCCGGGCCCGTTCCGGGGTGACCCACGGGTCGTCGGTGCTGCCGACCACGGTGGCCGGGAACGGCAGCCGGGACAGCGCCACCGGGCGGAAGCCGAACAGCTCGGGCACGTCCGCGTGGTCGACGTCGGCGGGCGCGACCAGCAGCGCGCCGCGCACGGCCGCCGTCCGTCCGGCCGGCGCGGTGGCCGCCCAGCGGGCCACCGCCACACAGCCGAGGCTGTGCGCCACCAGCACCACCGGCCCGTCGACCGCCGCCTCGGCGACCGCCGCGTCCACCTGACCCACCCAGGCCTCCGGCTCCGGGTGGTCCCAGTCCTGCTGCCGGACCCGGACGAAGGCCACCGGGTCGGCCGCCTCCCAGCGGCTCTGCCAGTGGGCCGGTCCGGAGTTCTGGTAGCCGGGCAGGACGAGATAGGTGGTGCGGTCCGACATCGGGGCGGACTCCCTCCGGGGCTGTCGCGGTCATGGGGCAGCACGGAGTCTAGGCGTGTGCCCTGGTGGGGGCGCGCGCCGCCGACGGGGGGCGTGCGGGGGCGCGCACAGGGTGCCGGCTGACCGGTGCGCCCCGTTGCGCGGGTGGGACGGGTGCGGGAGGTTGGTGCGGTCCCGCACCGGTGCCCGCCGGTCGGGGTCCGTACCACTGCTCCACTGTTCGAGGACCGATCACTTCGGAGGGATGTCGACGATGGCATCGAAGATCCTGCTCGTCACCGGGGACGCCGCGGAGTCGCTGGAGGTGTTCTACCCGTACCAGCGGCTGCGCGAGGAGGGCTACCAGGTCGACATCGCGGCGCCGGCGAAGAAGCGGCTCCAGTTCGTGGTGCACGACTTCGTCGAGGGGTTCGACACCTACACCGAGAAGCCGGGCTACACCTGGCCCGCCGACGTGGCGTTCGCTGACGTCGACCCGGCCGACTACGTGGCCCTGGTCATCCCGGGCGGACGCGCCCCGGAGTACCTGCGCAACGACCCCGAGGTGCAGCGGATCGTCCGGCACTTCTTCGAGGGCGAGAAGCCGGTCGCGCAGATCTGCCACGGCCCGCTGGTGTCCGCCGCCGCCGGGGTGCTCGGCGGGCGGACCAGCGCCGCCTACCCGGCCCTGGAGCCGGACGTGAAGGCGGCGGGCGCGACCTATGTGGACGGCGAGGCGGTGGTGGACGGCGTGGTCGTCTCGGCCCGCGCCTGGCCCGACCACCCGGCGTGGCTGCGGGCGTTCATCGAGGTGCTGCGGGTCAAGGCCCCGGTCGCCTGACCGCCTGACCGCCTGACCGCCTGATCGCCTGCACGCCTGCACGCCTGCACGCCTGACCGCCTGGACGCGGGGGCGCCGGTGTCCTTGCCCGCCGGTGTCCCCGAGCGGTCTCGGGGGAGTGGCCCATCCTTGAGGGGGAGCGGCCCACCGTTCGAAGGTACGTCCAGGGTCGGAGCCGACCTGGACCATGGGCTGACGACCTGGCCGCCGCCACCTGGCAGCGTGTCAAGTGCCGAGATGCACAAGGGTGTTGAACGCGCTCCTCGGCATGGACACGGGAAGGTGGACGGACATGGCGG
Organism: Kitasatospora sp. NPDC058032; assembly: GCF_042885845.1. Taxonomy (NCBI): domain Bacteria; kingdom Bacillati; phylum Actinomycetota; class Actinomycetes; order Kitasatosporales; family Streptomycetaceae; genus Kitasatospora; species Kitasatospora sp. NPDC058032. The sequence goes on from NZ_JBHVRK010000006.1 coordinate 186,552, forward strand.
AACACAGGGGCGGAACGGATCCGGGCGGTCGCGGGGGCGCGGGGCGTCGCCGCCGCCCGGCCGCGCGCCTGGTGGCGCTCGCGCTCGCGGGCGCGGGCCTGGTCGGGGTGACGGCCCCGGCGGCCGGCGCCCTCGGCACGGCGGGGCCGGTCGGGGTGGTGACGGTGACCGGCGCCCAGGACGGGGTGACGCCGGACACCGGTGCGCGGGGGCCGCGCAAGGGTGTCGACCCCAGGGCCCTGGACGCGGCGGCGCAGGCCATCGTCGACTCCGGCGGTGCCTCGGCCTCGCTCGCCCGGGTCGGCGAGTACGGCCGCACGCTGTGGAAGGGCGCCGCCGGCACCGCCGACTACACGACCGGCGCCCCGGCCTCGGCCACCGGCCGGTTCCGGATCGGCAGCGTGACCAAGACCTTCGTCTCCACCGTCGTCCTCCAGTTGGTCGCCGAGGGGCGGCTGGGCCTGGACGACCCGGTGGAGCGACTGCTGCCGGGCGCGGTGCCGAACGGCGCGAACATCACCCTGCGCCAGCTGCTCAACCACACCAGCGGGCTGTTCGACTACACCGAGGACCAGGCCTTCGACCCCGGAGCGCCCGGCGCCCTCGAACGGTGGCTGGTGAACGGTCGCTACACCCGCTGGACACCGCAGCAGCTCATCACGCTGGCGAACAACCACCCGGTGTACTTCCCGCCGGGTCAGGGCTACCACTACTCCAACACCGACTACATCCTGGCCGGACAGATCATCCAGCGGGCCACCGGCCGCACCTGGCAGCAGGAGGTGGAGCGCCGCATCATCCGCCCGCTGGGCCTGACCGCCACCTCCATGCCCGACCACGAGACGGCCGTCCCCGGCCCGCACGCGCACGGCTACTTCGACCTGCCCGACGGCCGCGTGGACGTCACCGAACTGGACCCGAGCATGGCGGGCGCGTCCGGCGCCGGGATCTCCACCACCGCCGACCTCAACACCTTCATCACCGCCCTGCTCGGCGGGCGGCTGCTGCCCCGGCAGCAGCTCGCGGAGATGATGACGGTCACCCCGCAGAGCCAGGGCGGGTACGGCCTGGGCCTGGAGCGGACCACCACCGACTGCGGTGAGCTCTGGGGCCACACCGGCGGCATCCCCGGCTTCAGCACCTTCCTGTACGGCACCGCCGACCTGCGCCGCCAGCTCTCGGTGTCGATGAACGGCAGTGGCATCTCGACTCCGCTGCCCACCAGGAAGGCCTTCGAGAAGCTGGTCGCCGCCGCGACCTGCGACGCCCCGGCCCCGCTCGGCCGGGACTGACCCCGGACCGTCGGCCCACCCCGGAGTGCCCCCGGATCGGGGCACTCCGGGGTGGGTCTCCAGGGCACCCCCGGGCGGGCCTCGGGGGCATCCCCTGTCCGAGGGCCTACCCGAGGGGCGACCGCCGTGCGAGGGTCGTACCCGAGTCGCGGCCGGTACGGACGGTGGGCCGACGACCTTTCGGCCGTATCTGTCGGAATGTCAGTTCTGGTGACTGGCACCGGAGTTGCCGGAGTCGGTGGCAACGGGCAGGGGAGGGTTCATGGGCATGACGGAGTTCGGGCACGGAGCGGACCCGGGGGCGGCGCGGGGGCGGTCCCGAGCGGGAGCGGAACGCCGGTGGCGCGGGACGGCGGTGCGCGTCGTGGCGCTCGCGCTTGCGGGTGCGGGTCTGGTGGGTGTAGCGGCCCCGACGGCCGGCGCCCTCGGCACGGCGGCGCCGACCGCGGTGGTGACGGTGACCGGTCCCCAGGACACGGCGGAGGACGCCGCCGGCCGGGGCCCGCGGACGGGCGTCGACACCAGGGCCCTGGAGGCCTCGGTGCGCGGCATGCTCGCGGGCGACGGCGTGACCGCCTCGCTCGCCCGGGTCGGCGAGTACGGCCACACCCTGTGGAAGGGCGCCGCCGGCACCGCCGACATCACCACCGGCGCCCCGGCCTCCCCGGACGGCCGGTTCCGGATCGGCAGCCTGACCAAGAGCTTCGTCTCCACCGTCGTGCTCCAGCTGGTCGCCGAGGGGCGGCTCGGCCTGGAGGATCCGGTGGAGAAGCTGCTGCCGGGCGCGGTGCCGAACGGTGCGAACATCACCCTGCGCCAGCTGCTCAGCCACACCAGCGGGCTGTTCGACTTCGCCGACGATCCGGCCCTCGGCCCCGGGAAGGACCCCGTCGAGGTCCAGGAGTGGCTGGACACCGGCCGCTGGACCCGCTGGACGCCGCAGCAGCTGATCGCCCTGGCCAACGCCCACCCGCCGTACTTCGCGCCCGGCCAGGAGTTCCACTACTCCAACACCAACTACGTCGTGGTCGGACAGATCGTCCAGCGGGCCACCGGCCGCAGCTGGCAGCAGGAGGTGGAGCGCCGGATCATCCGCCCGCTGGGCCTGACCGGCACCTCCATGCCCGTCCACGAGACGGGCATCGCGGGTCCGCACGCGCACGGCTACCTCGCGCACCCCGGTGGTCCCACGGACGTCACGCGGCTGGACCCGAGCATGGCGGACGCGGCCGGCGCCGGGATCTCCACCACCGCCGACCTCGACACCTTCATCGCGGCCCTGCTCGGCGGGCGGCTGCTGCCCCGGCAGCAGCTCGCGGAGATGACGACGGTCACCCCGCAGAGCGGCGGGAGGTACGGCCTCGGCCTGGAGCGGGCGGCCACGCCCTGCGGCGGCACGCTCTGGGGCCACACCGGAAGCATCTACGGCTACTTCACCGCCGTGTTCTCCACCGCCGACCTCCGCCGGCAGTTCGCGGTCTCGATCAACGGCGACGACGAGCAGCTGCCCCGGGCCACCGGGGAGGCCTACGGGAAGCTGGTCGACGCCGCGACCTGCACCGGCTGACCGGGGCCACCCGGCTCCCGGACCGGCCGGGCGGGGATGCCATCATGGCCCGCACCTGATGGGCCGTCGTCACGAGGAGGACGAGAGATGGCAGAGCCGCTGATCGCCGAAGTCGGGGGCCGGGTGCCCGCCGTCGACCCGGGCGCCTTCGTCGCACCGAACGCGGTCGTGGTGGGCAGCGTGACGATCGGCGCGGGGGCGAGCGTCTGGTACGGGGCGGTGCTGCGCGGGGACGCCGAGGCGATCACGGTCGGCGCGGGCAGCAACGTCCAGGACAACTGCACCCTGCACGCCGACCTGGGCTTCCCGCTGGTGATGGGGGAGCGGGTCTCGGTCGGCCACAACGCCGTGCTGCACGGCTGCGTGATCGAGGACGACGTGCTGGTCGGGATGAACGCCACCGTGCTCAACGGCGCCCGGATCGGCGCGGGCTCGCTGGTCGCCGCGGGCGCCGTGGTGCCGCAGGGCATGGAGGTCCCGCCCGGCTCGCTGGTCGCCGGGGTGCCGGCCAAGGTCCGCCGCGAGCTGACCGAGGAGGAGCGGGCCGGCATCAAGTTCAACGCGGAGGGCTACCTGCTGCTCGCCGACGGCCACCGCGAGCTGCGCCCGCTGCCGCCCGCCGCCTCCGCCTGAGCCGGTGCCTCAGCGGCCCGCGCCGACCCGGTCGTCCGCGGCTGGCGCGGGCCCGGGCACCAGGGCCGCGGCGCCGCCCGCACCGCTTCCGCCGCCCGCACCGCTTCCGCTTCCGGTGGCGACCACGACCGTCGGCGTCCGCCCGCGCCGACGCCGGTCGGCGGCCCAGGCCGCCACCGCGATCACCGCGCCCGAGGCCGCCAGGCCCGAGCCGACCAGCGGTGGCGAGGTCCAGCCCAGCCCCGCGTCCAGCGCCAGTCCGCCGAAGAACGCGCCCTGGGCGTTCGCCAGGTTGAACGCGCCCTGCACGGTCGCCGAGGCCAGCGTCGGAGCGCCGTGCGCCTCGCGCATCACGAGCGTCTGCACCGCCGGCACGATCGCGAACCCGAAGAGCCCGACCAGCACCACCGTCACCGCCGCCGACCACTCGGTGCGCGCGGTCACCGCGAACAGCGCCAGCACGGCGGCGAGCAGCAGGAACGCGGCGCACACGGTCGGTCGCAGCGCGCGGTCGGCCGCGTACCCGCCGAGCAGGTTGCCGATCGTCATCCCCACCCCGAACAGCGCCAGCACCAGGGTCACCGAGCCGGTCGCGTACCCGGAGACCTCGGTGAGCAGCGGGGTGATGTAGGAGTAGCAGGCGAAGAAGCCGCCGCAGCCGAAGACCACGGTGGCCAGCGCCAGCCAGAGCTGCCCGCTGCGGAACGCGCCCAGCTCGTGCCGCAGGCCCGCCTGCGCGGGGGAGGGCAGGTCCGGGACGAGCCGGGCGATCGCCACCGCCCCGGCCGCGCCGATCGCGACCACCACCAGCATCGTCGCCCGCCACCCCAGGTGCTGGCCGAGCAGTGTCGCGGCGGGCACCCCGACCACGTTGGCGAGGGTCAGCCCGGAGAACATCACCGCGACCGCCCGGGCCCGCCGGTCCGGGGCCACCAGCTCGGCCGCCGCCACCGCCCCGGCGCCGAAGAACGCTCCGTGCGGCAGCCCGCTGACCAGCCGGGCGGCGGCCAGTGTCCAGAAGTCGGGGGCGAGCGCGCAGAGCAGGTTCCCGAAGGCGAAGAAGGCGGCCAGCGCGACCAGCACCGCCTTGCGCGGCCGTCCGGCGGCCAGCGCGGTGAGCAGCGGCGCCCCGATCACCACGCCGAGCGCGTACGCCGAGATCAGCCAGCCGGCCTGGGGGATCGAGACGTCCAGGCCGTCCGCCACCTGGGGGAGCAGCCCCATGGCGGCGAACTCGGTGGTTCCGATGGCGAACGCGGTGACGGCCAGGGCGACCAGCGCGAGAGGCAAGGGGGTACTCCGGGAGAGAAACGGGAGGAGTCGGGATTGTCCGGCCGAAATCCTAATCCGAATTCCTGTGCGACCGGATGACGTGCCCGTGTGGGGCGGTGGACGGTCCGGTGACGGACGGGGGTCGCCTCCCGGACGTCCGCGCGGGAGACTGGGGTCATGTGCCGCAGTATCAAGACGCTGAGACCACCCGTGACGCCCGACGCCACGGCGGAGGACTACCACGCGGCCGCGCTCCAGTACGTGCGGAAGGTGTCCGGCTTCCGGGCGCCGGCCGCGCACAACCGCGAGGCCTTCGACCGGGCCGTGGACGCCGTCACGGAGGCCACCGCCCAGCTGCTCGCGGAGCTGGAGGTCCGCGGCTCCTCCGCCCGTCCGGCCAGGGCCGCCGCCTAGCGACCGGGTCGAACAGGCACCAGGAGGTCGGTGATGAGTCCCGTCACCCGTTACGCACTCACCTTCCCGGGCACCCCCGGCACCCAGGCCCCGCAGGACGTGGTCGTGGTCGCCCGCACCAGTGCCACCGGGCCCGGCGGCCACCCGGTGTACGAGGACCCCAGCGGCATCGTGCGGGCCGAGATCAGCGACGCGGGCGAGGTCCGGATGCTCGCCACCGGCGGCCACCAGACACCGCACTGCCCGGTGCACGCCCAGCCGCTGCCCTGACGCCCGCCGCGGCTCCGACCTGGCTTCGACCCGGTGACACCGCCGTCCCCGTGGGGCAGACTCCGGACATGACCACAGCACGCTGGCAGGGCACCGTCGTCGCCGAGAGCGAGGACACCGTCGTCGTCGAGGGCAACCACTACTTTCCGGCCGACTCCGTGCGCACCGAGTACCTGCGCCCGTCGGACACCACCACGGTCTGCGGGTGGAAGGGCACCGCCGAGTACTACTCGCTGCAGGTCGACGGCGCGACCAACCCGGACGCGGCCTGGTACTACGCCGACCCCGATCCCGCGGCCGAGCACATCCGCGGCCGGGTGGCGTTCTGGCGGGGCGTGGAGATCACCGAGTGAACCGGCCCGGCCCCGGCCTGACGGCCCCGGCCTGACGGCCCGGGCCACCGGAACGCGGCCGTCGTCGTCCTGTCGCAGGACCGGGACAACCCCCGGGGCGTGTCGCCGCACCCCGCCGGGTACCGCCACACCATGGCACTCTTCAGGAAGCCGGGACGGCCCGCGCAGCCCGAGCCCACCCCCGACCGCGTCGCCGACGAGCTGGCCGGCCTGGTCGAGGAACTCGAACGCCCCGAACCCGGCGAGCCCGCCGAGGGCGGCCCCGGCGGGCTCGCCGAGTACCGGGCGGCCGTCGAACGCGGCCGACGTCGCGGCGCCCGGCTGGTCACCGCCATCGCCCGCCGGCTCGGCACCGGGAGCCGGACCGCCGCCAAGGGCGCCGCGTACGGCGGCCGGGCCCTCACCGAGCAGCTGCTCCGGACCGCCCCGCGCATCCCGGTCCGCAACCTCGCCACGCTGCGCGCCCAGCACCCCGGGGCCGCCGACCCCGAGAAGCTCGCCGACCTGCTGATCACCGGAGCGAGCCGGGCCTCCAGCGCACTCGGCGCCGGTGTGGGCGCCGCCGCGATGCTCCCGGTGCCGCCCGCGATGCCGGTGGAGATCGCCGCCGAGACGATCGCCGTCGCGGCCGTCGAGATCAAGCTGATCGCCGAACTGCACGAGGTCTACGGCTTTGCCGTCCAGGGGACCGCCGCCCAGCGCGCCGGTGCCTACGTCGGGGCCTGGGCCGACCGGCGCGGCATCGATCCCACGCTGCTCGCCAAACCGGCCGGTCTGACCGCGATGGCGCTCGGCAGCGAGGTGCGCCAGCAGGTGCGCCGCCGGCTGACCCGCAGCTCGCTGCGTCGCCTGCCGTCGCTGACCCCGCTGCTGGTCGGCGCGGGCATCGGCGCCACGGTCAACCTGCGCGACACCCGCAAGGTGGCCCGCGCGGTCCGCAAGGACCTGCGCGAGCGCCCGCCGGCCGACCCGGGGTACTGGGTGGCCGCGGCTCCCGCCCCGGAGCCGCAACGCGGCGACTGACGGGCGTACCCGCGGCGGCCCGGCACCACCCGGGGACACCGGGCGGTGCCGGGCGGTGCCTGGCCGGGTCAGCCGGCCGGTGTCTGCGGGGCCGCTGCGCCCCGCCCCGCCTTCACGGCGTTCACCATCGCCTGGTGGACGGCCCGCGCCGTGTTCTCGTCGGCCGCCGGCACCGGGCTGCCCGCCACCGAGTACCAGTCCAGCGCGCCGGTGTACTGCACGGTCAGCTGTACCTCGCCGTCCACCCAGGTGGTGTGCACGGTGAGGTCGCCCGAGATCGGGCCGACCTCGACGGTGGTGACCCCGCCGGGCCCGCTGATGATCGACTGGGTGGTCCAGGTGGCCCACGAGGACCGGGGATCCAGCGGAGGCGCCGCCCGCCCCGCCGTCCCGCCCGTCCCGCCCGCCGGGCCCTGTCCTGCCGTGCCCTGCTGCTGTTCGGTCATGCGCCCATCCTCCCTCGCCGGTCCGCCGCCGCTCGGGCAGCGACACCGGCGGTCGCGAAGGCCGCCCGGGACTCGGGCGGCCTTGTGGCAACTGGTGTGTCGGAGCGGTCGGAGCGGGTCAGGAGCCCGCCCTCGGCTCCTCCTGGGGCTCGCCCTCCGCCTGCGAGGTGTCCTGTGCGTGCTGGTTCTGCATCGAGGTGATGCCTTCCTCGGGGTCGGCCGCGCGGACGTCCTCGTCCCGGTCGGTGCTCACCTCGGAGCGTGCGCTCATGTCGGTCATCGCGGGCTCCGTCTCCTCGGCCGGCCGGGGCGACCGGACCCGCCTCGGCACACCGTGGTGCCGGGCGGCCGCCGGGCCGGTTCGCTGTTTCGCACCTCCAGCCTGCCTCCGCACCCCGGGGAGGGCCAACCGGGCGGGTGCCGACCCCCGCCCGGCCCAGGCCCGACCCAGGCCCGGCTGAGGCTCGGCCCAGGCCCGGGTGAGGCCCGGTTCAGGCTCCACCCGGTGTCACCAGGTGACCGGCAGCGACCTCAGCCCGTAGATCAGCGCCTCCGTACGGAACTCCAGCGCCTCCTCCGGCACCGCCAGGCGCAGCCCCGGCAGCCGCCGGAACAGCGTGGCGAGCGCGATCTGCAGCTCCGCCCGGGCCAGCGGCTGCCCCAGGCACTGGTGCACCCCGAAGCCGAAGGCGAGGTGCCGGCGCGCCTCCCGGTCGAGGTCGACCTCGTCGACGCCCAGCCGGCCCTCGGCGCCGAACAGGGCGTCGTCCCGGTTGGCCGTCGACAGCATCGCCATCACCCCGTCCCCGGCGCGGATCAGGGTGCCGCCCAGCTCGACGTCCTCCAGCGCCTGCCGCGGTACCCCGGTGTGCACGATGGTGAGCAGCCGCAGCAGCTCCTCGACCGCGCCGGGCACGGCCGCCGGGTCGGCGAGCCGGGCGGCCTGCTCGGGGCGGCGCATCAGCAGCGCGGTGGAGAGCGCGATCATGTTGGCGGTGGTCTCGTGCCCGGCGACCAGCAGCAGCACCCCGGTCGACGCGACCTCCCGCACGGTGAGGTCGTCGCGCGCCGCCAGCCGGCTGACGATGTCCTCGCCGGGCTCGGAGCGCTTCCGCTCGGCGAGCCGGGTCAGGTAGTCCAGCAGCTCGTCCTGCGCCCGGGTGATGTCCCGGTCGTCGGCGCTGGTGGTGAGCAGCAGCCGGCTGTTCTCCTGGAACGCCTCCCGGTCCTCGTACGGGACGCCGAGCAGCAGGCAGATCACCAGCGAGGGCACCGGCAGCGCGAACGCGGAGACCAGGTCGGCCGGGCCGCCCCCGGCCGTCATCCGGTCGAGCGCCTCGTCCACGATCTGCTGGACGTCGGGGCGCATCTCCTCCACCCGCTTGACCAGGAACTCGCCGGTGACCATGCGGCGCAGCCGGGCGTGCTCGGGGTCGTCGAGGCGCAGGAAGGACGGGTTGGCGGCGACCAGCGCGCGCCGCCCCTCGCTCAGGAACGGGAACGCGGGCCGCCGGGCGTCGGCGCTGAACCGGCGGTCCGACAGCACCGTGCGGACCTCCTGGTAGCCCGTCACCAGCCAGCAGGGGCTGCCGTCGGGGAGTTCCGCGCGGCTGACCGGGCCGGTGCTCGCGGCCTCGGTGTACGCGGGCGGCGGCGCGAACGGGCAGGCCGTGTCGTGCCGGGCGGGGATCGGGGTGACGGGGACGGTGGACATGCTCAAGGGTGGTCTCCTCGCGTGACGGGTGAGAGCCGTGGCAGGCGGTGGGAGACGGCGGGAGGGCGGCGGGGTCCGGGCGGTGGTCGTCAGTCGGTGGTGCCGGGCCCGTCGGCCCCGGTCTCGGTGGTGGTGTCGGTGCGGGTGTCGGTCTCGGTGACGCTGATCGCACCGCCGGGGCAGAGGTCGGCGGCGAGGCGAACGTCGGCGAGGAACGCGGCGGGGAGGGCGGCCGGGCGGACGTTCACCAGGCCGTCCCGCTCGTCCTGTTCGAAGACCTCGGGCGCCGTCATGACGCACTGGCCGGAGCTGCAGCAGCGGTCCCGGTCGACGTTCACCTGCATGTCGGACACCTCTCCGTGGTGTGGCACCGGCGCGCCGGGGCCGGGTCGCCCTCCGCTGTCATGGCCAAGCTAACCCCGGCTCTCGTCGCACACGAAGAGTGGACGGCCACTTCGCGGAGAATGGCCGATATGCCTCCGGTCGTGAACCGGTTTGCCAAAAACGGAGTTTGATATGCCATCAGTTGGTTGTTCCGGGTAAGTGCCGGTGGGTCCGGGAGCTCAGCCGAGGCCCTCCGCGACGGCGATCTCCCGGACGGTGGCGACGGTGTCCGCCTCCGCCGCGCTCTTGTCGCCCCGGTAGCGCACCACCCGGGCGAACCGCAGCGCCAGCCCCGCCGGGTAGCGCGGGCTGCGCTGGACCCCGTCGAAGGCGATCTCGACGACCAGCTCGGGCCGTACCCGGACGGTCCGGGCGTCCCGTTCGACCTCGCGGGCCAGCAGCTCCCGGGTCTGCCAGGCGAGCGTCTCGTCGGTGAGCCCCTTGAAGGTCTTGCCGAGCATCACCCACGGGCCCAGCCCCGGTTCGCCGCCCGCCCGCGCGCCCAGGTGCAGATTGCTGAGGAAGCCCCGGCGCCGTCCGCTGCCCCACTCGGCGGCCAGTACCACCAGGTCCAGGGTGTGCCGCGGTTTGACCTTGACCCAGCCGGCGCCGCGCCGCCCGGCCCGGTAGCCCGCCGCCGGGTCCTTCACCAGCACCCCTTCGTGGCCGTGCGCGAGGGCCCGCTCGAAGAAGGCGAGCGCCTCGGCAGGGTCCCCGGTCTCGGTGTGCGCCACCCGCAGCCCGGCCGGGACGGCCCCGGCGAGCGCGGCCCACCGCTCCCGCCCGGGGCGGTCCACCAGGTCCTCGCCGTCCCGGTGCAGCAGGTCGAAGAAGTGCACGCCGAGCGGGACCTCGGCGCGCAGCCGCTCCGGGTCCCGGTGGGCCGCCGTGCGGGCGGCGGTCTCCTGGAAGGGCCGCGGCCGGCCGTCCGGCCCGAGCGCGAGGGCCTCGCCGTCCAGCACCGCCGCCCGCACCGGCAGCGCCAGCGCGGCCTCCACCACCTCGGGCACCCGGGCGGTGATGTCGTCCAGCGACCGGGTGAAGACGCCGACGTCCCGGCCGTCCCGGTGCACCTGCACCCGGATGCCGTCCAGCTTCCACTCCAGTGCCACCGGCCCGGCGAACCGCTCCAGCGCCGTAGCGACGTCCGGCGCCGAGGCCGCCAGCATCGGCCGCACCGGCCGGCCCACCTCCAGGCGGAACGCGTCCAGCGCCGCCCGCCCGCCGGTCAGCGCGGCCTCGGCGACCGCCCGGGCCGAGCCGCGGAACATCAGCGCCCGGCGCACCGCCGTCGCCGGTACCCCGGCGGCCTGCGCGACGGCGTCCGCGACCACCGCGTCCAGCGCCCCCTGGCGCAGATCGCCGAGCAGGACGGCGCGCAGGAACGCCTGCTCCGCGTCGGTGGCCCGCTCGAACAGCCCGGTCAGCAGGCGGTGCCGCTCCGTGCGGGCGCCCGCGCCGTGCACGGCGGCGATCGCCTCCAGCGTCCGCTCCGTCTCCCGCACGCCCAGCCCGGGTTCGGCGGCGGGCGGCGGGAGGTCGCGCAGGGCGGCGGGGCCGAGGCCGGTGCGCAGCCGCTGCGACTCGCCGGACAGCAGCGTGACCGCCGACGGCGCCTCGTCCGGGCCGAGCGCGCGCAGACAGTCGGCGAGCAGCCCGGTCTTGGCCCGGCGGCCGGGCTCGGCCGCCACGGCGCGGGAGGTCAGGGCCAGGCGGCGGAGCAGCATCGCGGGCCTCCTCGGGAGGGCGGGGTTCCGGGGGCGGGGGCATCGCCGGCCGGGCGTCCAGGATCGGCGATCCGGGCCGCCGACGCGCGGCGGGCAGCGGGGCCGGCCGCACCCGGGCCGGTCGCAGCCGGTCCAGGCGCAGCTGGTCCAGCCGACGGATTGGCGTGGCGGTGCGGCGTTCTTGGCCACGCTGTCGATCGGTGCCCGAGCCGACGGGCCGTCATGCTGGCGCGCATCCCGGCCCACCCGCCACCCACCCACCCAGAGGGAGCCCCGCATGACCTCGGACACCGCCGCCACCGAACCGGTCGTCACCGAACCGCTCGTCACCGAACCGGCCGTTGCCGCCCCGGTCACCGCCGACCGCTGGAGCGTCGACGCGCCGACCGAGGCCGACTTCGCCGCCTGGCGCGAGCTGTTCCGCGGCTACTGCGCCTTCTACCGGGTGCCGATCCCCGACGAGAAGGCCGAACTGGTCTGGTCGTGGCTCACGGACCCGGCCCACGAGCTGGACGGCCTGCTGGTCCGCGACGCCGACGGCACCCCGGTCGGCCTCGCCCACTACCGGCCCTTCGTGCGCCCGCTGCACGGCGCGGTCGCCGGATTCCTCGACGATCTGTTCGTCGCTCCCGAGGCGCGGGGCGGCGGCGCGGTCGACCTGCTGCTCGCCCGGCTGCGCGAGATCGCCGCCGAGCGCGGCTGGAACGCCGTCCGCTGGATCACCTCGGAGGACAACTACCGCGCCCGCAGCAAGTACGACCAGGTCGCCACGCGCACCCGGTTCGTCACCTATGACATGCCCCCGGCCGACGCCTGACGGTGCCGCGCCGCTGCGTCACTCCGTCCTGCGCCGTCCTGCTGCTCCGCCGTCCTGTTCGGAAATCAGTTCGCACTTTTCCGTTATTCGGTGATCTCCCGACGGTCTCCCCTGTGTCGGCACCCGTCCGGCGGACCCTCCCGTCGGACCCGACGGACCCGAACACAGGAAGCGTGCGCAGGTGAACAGCGAAGACCGGACCACCATCCTCCCCGCGACCGGGCGTCCCGGCCCCGGCGGGCGTTCCGCGCGGCGCGCGGCGGAACGGCGAAGCGGCCACGGCCGGCGGCGCCGCCGCGGCGGGGCCGGACCGGTGGTGGCCGTCGTCGCGGCCGTGGCCGGGACGGGCGTGATCGCCGCACTGACCGGCGCCGGGTACGCGGTGTACCGGGGCGAGGAGGGGAACGACACCGCCGCCCGGGCGGTCTCCCACGAGCCCTTGGTCGCCGCGGAGGCCGGCGACCGGAACGGTATCCAGGTACCCGGGGCGGGCGCCGCCGCCCCGGCGGCGGCCCCGGTCGCGACCGACCAGGCCCCGATGGCCGGGACCTCACCCACGAGCCCCGTGACCTCCGCCGCCCCGGCGGCCAGCACCCCGGGCCGGTCCGCTTCCGGCGGGCCAGGCACCGCCTCCGCCGCGCCGCACACCCCCGCTGCGAGCACGGCACCCGGTGGCGCGGCAGCCGCCACCGGCGGGGGCACCGACCCGCAGCAGCCGAGCGCTCCGGCCTCGGCCCCCGCCACCCCCGACGCCCCTGCCACCGCGACCGCCACCGCGACCGCCGGTGCCAAGCCCTCCACGACCGCGCCGCGTCCGAGCGCCACCACCAAGCCCGGCGGCTCGTCCAACGGCTCCATCGCCCAGCAGGTGGTGGACCTGGTCAACGTCCAGCGCTCGCAGGCCGGCTGCGGACCGCTCACCGTCGACGCCCGGCTGACCACCGCCGCCCAGGTGCACAGCGACGACATGGCCGACCGGAGCTTCTTCGACCACGCCAGCCCCGAGGGCTACCACGCCGACCACCGCATCGAGGCGGCCGGCTACCGCTGGAGCACCTGGGGCGAGAACATCGCGCGCGGCCAGAAGGACCCGGCGGCGGTGATGGAGTCCTGGATGAACAGCCCAGGCCACCGCGCCAACATCCTCAACTGCTCCTTCAAGCAGATAGGCGTCGGCGTCCGGACCGGGTCGGGCGGCCCCTGGTGGACGCAGGTCTTCGCCGCGCCGTCCTGACCGCCCGTCCTGGCCGTCCTTCCGGGCTGCCTCCTCGCCGCCGTCCGGGCCCGCCGGACGGCGGCGGGCTCCGATTTTCCGAATCAGCGTGAATTGTTGTTATCTGAGCACTCTCCAGAAGTCTCCGAGGAGGCAGCGGCGGACGGACGACAGCAAGACGGAGTGCGGACCCATGAACGTAGACGTGCAGAGCAGGACCGGGACGACCCTGGTGCTCGCGGCCCAGGCGGGCGACCCGCAGGCGCGCGAGGCGCTGGTCGCCGCCTGGTTCCCGCTGGTCTACAACGTCGCCGGCCGGGCGCTGAACGGCCACGCCGACGTGGACGACGTCGCCCAGGAGACGATGATCCGGGCCCTGGACGGCCTGGCGGGCCTGCGCGACCCGGAGGCGTTCCGGTCCTGGCTGGTCGCGATCACCATGAACCAGGTCCGCAGCCGCTCGACCGGTCAGCAGCAGGCCGCCGTCGGAGGCCTGGACGAGAGCTGGGAACTGGCCGACCCGCGCGCGGACTTCACCGACCTGACCATCCTCCGGCTCGGCCTCTCCGGCCAGCGCCGCGAGGTCGCCGAGGCCACCCGCTGGCTGGACCCGGACGACCGGGACCTGCTCGCCCTCTGGTGGCTGGAGGCGGGCGGTGAACTCACCCGCGCCGAACTCGCCGAGGCGCTCGACCTGACGCCGCAGCACGCCGCCGTGCGCGTCCAGCGGATGAAGAAGCAGTTGGAGGCCGGCCGGGTGGTGGTCCGCGCGCTCTCCGCCTACCCGCGCTGCCCGGAACTCGCCGAGCTGACGGCGGGCTGGGACGGCACGCCGAACTCGGTCTGGCGCAAGCGGATAGCCCGGCACATCCGTGGCTGCGCCGCCTGCGACGGGCTGGGGCGCGACCTCGTCCCGGCGGAGGGGCTGCTGGCCGGGCTGGCGCTCGTTCCGGTGCCGCTGAACGGCCCGCACGGGCTGGTCTTCCAGACGACGGGCGCGACGGGTGCCACGGGCGGGACGGGCGCGACGGGTACCGCGGGGGGCACGCCGCCCGGCGCACCGCCCGCCGACCCGGCCGGAGGAACCGGCGGCTGGGCCGGGTACGCCCGCCGGAAGACCGTGCTGGCGGGCGGGACGGCGGCCGTGCTCGCGGCGGCGACGCTCGCGATGGTCTGGCCCCAGCACTCCGGACCGGGCGACCCCGCCCCGGAAGCGAGCACCCCGGCCACCGCCCTGGACGCCCCGGACCGGACAGCATCAACCCCGTCGGCCCCGGCACTGCCGCCCCCGGCACCCGCCGCGCCGAGCCCGAGCGCACCCCTGTCGGCCACTGCCGTGCCCGCCCCGGCGGATCCACCGGCGGCGACGACCGGTCCGGCGCTCACGCCCACCGCGAGCAGTACCCGGCCGAGCACGGCCCCGGCCGTCCCGGCCAATCCGGAGCGCCAGCTGGTCGACCTGGTCAACGCCGAGCGGGCCCGGCGGGGCTGCGCCCCGCTGCGGATCGACCCGAAGCTGCACGCCGCCGCCCAGAAGCACTCCGAGGACATGGCCGCCCGCAACTTCTTCGACCACGTCGCTCCCGACGGCAGCCGGACGGACACCCGGCTGACCGCAGCCGGCTACCGCTGGTCGCAGTGGGGCGAGAACCTCGACCGGGGACCGAGCGCCCCGGCCGTGGTCTTCTCCCGCTGGATGGACGGCGGCATCCACCAGTCGAACATGCTGGACTGCGCGTTCAAGGACGTCGGCATCGGCGTGGCCACCGGCCCCGGCGGCTCCTACTGGACCCAGGACCTCGGCACCCCGCTCGGCTGAGCGATGGGCCGAGACGCACCCGTCGGTCAGACCGGCAGGCCGACCAGCCCCGGCGCCTCGCCCGTGACGTGGCCGGTGGTCTGGCCGACCACCCCGGTGGCGTCCCCGACCTGCCCCGGCAGGGCGTTCGGCACCGAGGCGAGCGGCCCGCTCTGCAGCGGTCCGGTCAGGTCGCCCTGGCCGACGAGGCCGGCGGCGTGGGCGCTGGGGGCGGTCAGGGAGGCCACGACGCCGACGGCGAGCGAGGCGACGGCGAGCATGCTGCGCTTCTTCATGCCCCCTCCAACGACGCTCCGCCACCCGGGTCACGGCCCGGCCGCGGTTCAGGGGCGCGCCGGGGTCGGCGGCGCGCCCCCACGGTCACGTCTCGTGGGTGGTCACTTCGTGCGGTCGGCCGGGGTGGTCGGGGCGGCCAGGGCGGACGGGGTGAGCGGGCCGTCCGAAGCCTGTCCGGCCGGGCGGACCGAGGCGACCATCGTGTCCAGCGTCGCGAGCGTCTCCTTCGACGGACGGCGCAGACAGCCCGTCAGCTGGACGACCTCCGGCCGTCCGCCCAGCACGAGCTTCCGGAAGCCGATCACCCGCTGAGTGCCGCCCATCACCCCGCAGTCCTCGTCGTTCAGCGCGGGGCGCAGCAGTTCCTCGCCCCCGTACTTGCCGACGGCGCCCGGATCGCGCACCAGCCGGAGGGCGAGCACCACGCCGCCGTTGGACAGCCCGCCCGCGGAGACGCAGACCGAGTCCTGCAGGCCGACGCGGGTCGGGCAGGCGGACTCGTCGGACAGCTGCTGGGAGGCGAGGTAGCCGACGGGCTCCTGATGGTTGGGGGCGGGCAGGACCGTGAGGTCGTACCAGCCCTCCGGAACGTCGACGGCGATGTCGTCCAGCCCGCGGAAGCGGACCGTCCGCTGGTCGGCGGCCCCGCTCTCCGGCGAGGCGCTCGGCGACGCGTCGGCGGGCGGGCCGGAGGCGGCCGGGCCGAGCGCGGTGGCCGGCGGTCCGGGCGCCAGCGCGGGCGCCGCGGCCAGTACGGCGGCGGTCAGTCCGACGGCCAGTCCGCCCGCGAGGGCGGCGCGGCGACGACGGCGGCGGGTCCGGAGCACCCGGGCCAGCACGCGCTGCATCCGGTCCTCGGGCGAGGGCAGCTGGGGGGCGGCCAGCTGGAGCAGGACCCGCAGCTCGTCCGCCACCTCGCGGTCCTCGGCCGTCTCCCGCTCCCCGGCGTCCGCAGCGGTGAACTCAGGATCCGTCACGACGACCACCTCCGTTCATGAGCAGCTCCCGGGCGGGCAGCCGACCGCGCAGCGCCTGCAGGGCGCGGTGCGTCTGGCTCTTGACGGTGCCCGTGGTACAGCCCAGGGCCTCGGCGGTGTCCTCCACGCTGAGGTCCTCGAAGAAGCGCAGCACCACCACGGCCCGCTGCCGGGGCGGCAGCGCCCGGACGGCGGCCGCCACCACCTGGCCCATCACCACGTCGTCGAAGGGGTCCGCGGCCGCCGGCGGCTCGGGCAGCTGCTCGTGCGGCAGCTCCCCGTGCCAGCGACGGCGCCACCACGAGACGTGCGAGTTCACCAGCACCCGGCGCACGTACGCCTCGGGCCGGTCGATGGAGATCTGCTCCCAGCGAGGCCACACCCTGGCGAGCGCCGTCTGCAACAGGTCCTCGGCCAGGTGCGGGTCGCCGGTCAGCAGCCAGGCCATCCGGAGCAGCCGGGGGCTGCGGGCGGCAACGAACTCTTCGAAGTCCGGTGTCGCGTTCCTCATCCCGCTGCCCCCGCCATGCCGTTCCCGCCGCCGTTTCCGTCACCCGTGCCGCCACGTCGGCGGCGGTCCTGCCGGTCGGCCGTGGCCGCCGGGTCCTCGCTGTCGTTCTCACGGCTGCTGAACGCGTTGGGGTCCGCTCCGGGTTGCCCCGCTCGGCGGTCCGGTTTTCCCGTCCACTCTGCCGCAGGGTCCGGCCGGGGCTCCACAGGGGTGCCGGGGCGGCGGGACGGGGCGTCGCGGTGCAGGGCGGGAGCGGGCCGGGAGCGGCCAGGGGCAGCCGGGTGCAGCCGGAGGCGGATGCTGGACGGCCCGCGAGCCGGCCGGGACTCGGCCGGGCGGCGGGCGGGCCGTGGCCACCACGATCCGCCCCCCACCACGGCCAGCCAAGGGCGCGCGAAGGGCGCCCGGGGGCACCGGCAGGGCGCGCCTGACCGGGCGGTCCGCCCGCCCCACGCCGCCCGCCCCCCCCACGCCGCCGCCCCACGCCGCCGCCCCACGCCGCCGCCTCCCCGAACCGCTCAGAGCGTCCCCGACCCGTGCGGCACACCTCCCGTCTCCCGGGCGACGCCGGGATCCACCTGGTCCACCGTCCAGGCGGGGTGACCGGGCATCGGCGGGGTCCGTTCGCCGTAGAGCCATGGGTGGAGGAAAGCGCTCAGTGGCTGCCCGGACACCTCGTCGGCCGTGCGCAGGAAGTCGGCGGTGGTGGCGGTGCCGTGGCCGTGGCGCCGCAGGAAGGCCTGCTCGATCCGGTCGAACACCTCCGGCCCGACCCGCTCCCGCAGGGCGAACAGCACCAGCGCGCCCCCGGTGTAGCGCTGGCTGTCGAACAGCGTCGCGGCGGTCGGCGCCGCCACCGGACCGGAGTCGTGGCGCCACTGGTCGCCCCGGGCGTAGACGGCGCGCATCCGGTCGGTGAGCGTGGTGAAGCCGCCGGAGTCCGGCCAGCCGCGCTCGTAGTGGTACAGCAGCCCGTAGAAGTCGGCATGGCCCTCGTTCAGCCAGAGGTCGGCCCAGCTGCCCGGGGTGACGCTGTTGCCGAACCAGGAGTGCACCAGCTCGTGCATCATGTGCGAGCCGATCAGCGGCTCCGCCCGGCGCAGGAAGTCCGGCTTGTAGAGCGTCAGCGTCTGCGTCTCCAGCCCGGTGAAGCCGAACGCCGCCGGATCGTCGGTGTCGACGGGCAGCAGCCCGTAGGTCTCGAACGGGAACCGTCCGAGGTGCTGCTCGGCCCAGGCCAGCTGGCCGGGCGTCAGGGCGAGAGCCGGTTCCAGGTCGGCGGCCCGCGCGGTGGGCACGACGTCGCGCAGCGGCAGGCCGTCCGGGCCCCGACGCTCGCGGACCGTGTAGCGGCCCACCGAGGCCTGGACCAGCTCGGTCGCCATCGGCTCGCGCGAGACGTAGCGCCGGGTGGTCGTGCCGTCGGGGTGCGGCTCGGTGGCGGTGAGCAGGCCGTTGGCCGCGCCGTACAGCTCGTCGGGCGCGGTGACGGCGATGGCGAAGCGGGCCTTGTCGCCCGGCCGGTCGTTGCACGGGAAGACGGTGTGCGCGCCGTCCGGCTGCCCGGCCACCGCGAAACCGTCCGGAGTCACCACCCACCCGGTGTGCGGCAGTGCCGCGCGCGGGTCGGCGGTGTACACGACCTCCACCCGCAGCACGGCGCCCGCCCGCACCGGTCGGGTCGGCAGCACGGTCAGCTTCTCCTCGTGCGCCCGGAAGCCGGCCGGGCGGCCGTCGACCCGCACGGCGTGCACGTCCAGGCCGAGCGCGTCCAGCTCCAGGCCCGTCGACCGCTTCAGCACCCGGGCGGTCAGCACGGTGGTGCCGTCGACCTTGCGGTCGGCGGGGCGGTAGTCGAACGCGAGGTCGTAGGCGAGCGCGTCGTAGGCGGTGGTGCCGAGCGAGGGGAACACGGGGTCCCCGCTGCCCGCCGTCGGCACGCCCGCCGCCGGGGCGGGCCCGAGCGGGAGCACGGCCAGCGCGAGCGCGGCGGTGAGGACGGAACGGCGCCAGGACAAGGCGATCACCTCTCTCGTGTCGAAGCTCTCCTGTCGAACGGACCCGCTCCCGGCGCCGGAGCGGGCCCCGGTTCCGGTGAGCGATCTACTGGGCACGGACCGTAGCAGAGGGCTCCGACAATCGATGCGACACGCGGCGTCGCCCGGATGGAGCACTTCGGTAGCCGAGCGGCTGCGCAGTGTCATATCGTCGAAGAGCTCCGCCCCCTGACGGGCGGGGCCACGGCCGCCGGAGCGCCTGGCCAGGACCGGCGGCCGTACTCGTGCCCGCACGCCGTTCCCGCCGTGCCCGCCGCCTCGTAGGCTGGGCAGCCGCGCCGGCCGACCGCAGCCCCGCCGGCCCACCGGACCGGCAGGAGCAAGCCCCGTGACCAGCCCGCACTTCGTGGTGATCGGCGAGTGCGTCGCCGACGTCGTCCGTACCGACGGCGCGCCCGACACCGTCCACCCGGGCGGCAGCCCGGCCAACGTCGCGTACGGACTGGCCCGGCTGGGGGAGCCGGTCGGGCTGCTCACCGAGCTCGCCGACGACCCCTACGGCCGGCTGATCCGCGCCCACCTGGAGCCGGCCGGGGTGACCCTGCTGCGCGAGCCGTCCGCCGCCGCCACCGGCCCGCGCACCCCGTCGGCGGTGGTGCGGCTGGACGCCGAGGGCCGGGCGCACTACACCTTCGACATCGGCTGGACCCTCCCGGCCGGCGACCTCCCCGTCCCGCCGGGGCACCTGCACATCGGCTCGATCGCGGCCGTGACCCCGCCCGGCGCGGCGGCCGTGCTCGCGCTGGTCGAGCGGTGGCACGGCCGGGCCACCGTCAGCTACGACCCGAACGTGCGGCCCGCGCTGATGGGCGAGCACGCCGAGGCCGTCCGCCGGGTCGAGCGCTGCGTGGCGCTCAGCGACCTGGTCAAGGCCAGCGACGAGGACCTCGCCTGGCTCTACCCCGGCCGTACCCCGGAGGAGGCCGCCCACCACTGGCTCGGCCTCGGCCCGGCCACCGTCGCGGTCACCCGCGGCCCGGCCGGCGCCTTCGCGCTCACCGCCGACGGCCGCCGCATCGAGGCCGCCGCCCGCCCGGTCCGGGTCGCCGACACCGTCGGCGCCGGCGACGCCTTCACGGCCGCCCTCCTGCACGCCCGCCACACCGGCGCCGACCTCCCCACCGCCCTCACCCGCGCCACCACCGCCGCCACCCTCACCGTCACCCGCCCCGGAGCCACCCCACCCGACACCGTCGAACTGGCGGCAGCCCTGCGCGGATAGCCCCACGTCGGCCCCGTCGCAAGACGGCCGCGATCACCATCGCCACGCTCACCTCGGCGGAGCAGCCGGCCGGCGCTCCCACCCACGCACAACCGGCCGGCACCGGGTGACGCCCCCCAGCTCCGAGCGCGGCGGACACGCCCCCTGGCCGGCCTTCCTGGGAACGGTGCCGGCATCGTGGAACTCATGGGAGCGGCAGGAACGACACCGGAAGCGGAAGCCCCGACGCGGAGCGGGCTCACGATTCCGGGTGAGGTGGCGTGCCGCTATCAAGCGGATGAAGTCCGCCCGGAGGACCTGCCGATGATCGCTGCTGACGCGCTCGCGGCCGGACTCGACACTCCGACGCTGTGCGAGCTCGCCGGCCGGCCGCGCGACGCCGGCGACCACGAAATCCGCAGCGCCTTCGAGCAAGCACTCGCCGAGTCCGGGATCGAGCTGCCCGCCCGGGGCCTGGCGCGGCGCCACGGCCTGCGCAGACTGGCGGCGAGACTTGTCGAGGGACGCCGAGCTGCGGATCGCGGCGCTCGCCCTGACAGCGTCTGCGCCGATCGGCCCCGGCTGCTGACCCCGCCGTGATGTGGCGGCATGCTCGCTCGTGCCGGTGTCGGCACGTGGGCCGAGCGTTCATCATGTTCCGGATGTTCCGGCGCGCGTTGTGCCGACCGAGGCCCAGCGTGCCGTTCGGCGCGGCGGCGGGTCAGGCGCCCAGGGGGCGGGTCTGCTGGGTGTCGGAGTCGAAGGTGCGGGCCGTGTCGAAGGTGCCGGTGAGGTCGGGGTGGCGGCCGAGGAGGGTGTGGGCGAGGGTGACGTCGTCCGGGGGGAGGCGGCGGGTGAGGCTGAGGTGGGGGGACCAGCGGCCGGGGACGTAGTGGGGGTCGGGCTCCTCGGCGTGTTCCAGGGCCTGCCAGACCCGGTGGTGCAGCTGCAGCAGCTCGAGGGTCGGGACGACCGACCAGCTGAGCACCCGGCGGCGGCTGCGGGCGGCGAAGGAGAGCAGGCCGGTCAGGCGGACGGTCAGCGGCAGGGCGTCCGCGAGGAGTTCGTCGAGCCGCTCGACCGCCTCGGCGGGCATCCCCGCGCAGGCGGCCAGGGTGAGGTGGGGGCGGTGGCCGGGGTGCGGGTTGTGGGCGAGGCTGTCCACGCCGCCGTCGGCGAGCTGCCGCCAGACCGCGCGCACGGCGCGGTCCAGCGGCGGGTCGCAGAGCAGCTCAACGGTCTGCACGGGTGAGGTCCTTGGCGTACCAGATCTCGGCGTACGGGCGGTCGGTGTAGGCGGGGATCTCCCGGTAGCCGTGCCGCGTGTACAGGGTGCGGGCCTCCACCAGGTCGAGCCGGGTGTCCAGGACGATCCGTTCGGCGCCGAGCGCCCGCGCCGCCTCGTCGATGGCGGCCATCAGCCGGGCGCCGCCGCCGGTGCCGCGTCGGACCGGCCGGACGTAGACCCGGGTCAGCTCGACGGTGGTGGCGTCGATGACGCGCAGTCCGGCGCAGGCGGCGGGCTCGTCGGCGTAGCGGCCGAGCAGGAAGACCCCGGTGGGCGGGGCGAGGTCGTCGCTGGGGGAGCCGGCGAGGCCGGTCTCGATCTCCTCGGGGGTGCCGTCCCGCCCGAGGTGCAGCCGGTAGTAGCTGTTGGCGACGTCGACGTAGTAGTCCCGCAGCAGCGCCAGGGCCTCGGTGGACCCGACATCGGCGGGCGCGATCGCCCAGAGTTCGGTGGTGCTGCGCTGCGTGCTGATCGTCATGCGCGCATTATCGGTCGCTCGCCGACCCTGTTGCGAGCCCTTTTCGATCATCCTCTCGATCGCCCACGCCCTGGTGGGCCGGGTGGGTGACGGGGGGATTGGGCGGTCGGCGTGGCGGGGGAGCAGTGGGGCTATGGATAGACCATCAGATAGTCGTACTGGTGGGGGATTGGCGGGGCGGCAGGCGCGGCGGGGGCGCAACGGGCTGGTCGCGGCGGTGTGCCTGGCCGCCGCGGTCGCGGGGTGCGGCGCTCCGGGCGGGGGCGGCGCGGCGCCCTCGGCCGAGCGGACCGCGGCGAGCGCGCCGAGGAGCGCGCCGACGAGCACGGCAGCGGGCGCGGCGGCAAACGCGGAGGGCACGTCGGCGGACCGGGGCGGGCCGCGCGCGGCCGCGGCGCCGCTGGTGCTGCCGGGCCCGGCCCGCGCCGAGGAGGAGGCCGGCGGCGAAGCCGTGGCCCGCAAGGCGCGCGCCGCCAGGACGGCGCTGGAGACGGCCGCGCGGTGGGGCCTGGCACGGCCGCCGCTGCCCGCCCCGCCGCCCCCGGCGAGCCGCCCGGCGCTGTTCGCCACCCAGGGGGTGAAGCTCGCGGAGGGGCTGCCGCCGGTGGTCTACCGGGTGCCGACCGAGGAGCGGATCGTCTTCCTCACCGTCGACGACGGCGCCGAGAAGGACCCGGAGTTCAGCCGGATGGCCGCCGAACTGGGCGTCCCGCTGTCCACCTTCGTCGCGGACTACCTGGCCCGCTCCGACTACGGCTACTTCCGCAGGCTGGCCGCCCAGGGCGACGCGGTGAACAACCACACCATCAACCACCGCAACCTCAAGGTGCTCGACTACGGCACCCAGCACGAGGAGATCTGCCGCCAGCAGGACCAGCTGGAGGAGCAGATCGGCACCCGACCGCGGCTGTTCCGTCCGCCGTACGGCGAGTACAACGAGGACACCCTGCGGGCGGCCGGTTCCTGCGGCGTCCAGGCGGTGCCGCTGTGGAACGAGGAGGCGTTCCCGGACCACATGGAGTACCGCTACGAGGACCAGCGGCTCCACCCGGGTGACATCATCCTCACCCACTTCCGCGGCACCGACCTGTGGAACGGCACCATGCCCGACCTGCTGCGCAAGGTGGTCGACGAGGTGACCGCGCAGGGCTTCGCGCTGGCCCGGCTGGACGACTACCTGTAGCCGGGGCCGGCGGGCGGGGGAGGGGGCGGCTCAGTCGAGCGAGAGGGCGTCCAGGTACACCCAGGCGCCCTCGTGCCGGACGAACCGGCTGTGCTCGGTGAGGACGCCCTCCTCCCGCCCGTCCGCGTAGTGCGCCCGGAAGGCCACCGTGCCCTCGGCGTGGAACGGCCCGCCCTCGGTGGTGGAGAGCACCTCCAGCCGCAGCCAGCGCAGCCCCGGGTCGAAGTCGACCGAGTCCGGCCGGGTGTCCGGGTGCCAGGTGCGCAGCAGATAGGCCTCGTCGCGGGCGGCGAAGGCGCTGTAGCGCGAGCGCATCAGGGTCTCGGCGGTGGTCGCGGCGTTCTGGCCGCGGTGCAGCCGGCCGCAGCACTCGGCGTAGCTGGCGGGCAGGCCGCAGGGGCAGGGCGAGGAGGGCAGCAGGCGCGGCGCGGGGGCGGTGGCGCGCTCGGCGGATCGGCGTCGGGACATGGGTCCATTCTGGCGCCTCGCGGGGCCGGCTCCGAAGCGGTGCGGGCGCGGTCCGGCGGGGTGGACCGCAGTGGTCCCGCCGAGGCCTTCCGGGGGCCCTTCCTGAGCTCTTCCGCCGGCGCGGCGGAATGGCCTGAAGTTGACCGTCCTCCGACAATTCGGAAGGCGGAAATCCGCTTGCACCGACGTCAGGGCATGCGTGCCCGTAGCTGACGGGGTGTCGAAAGAGACCGTATCGGTCCGCACTGTCCCTGCCAAGGCGCCTGACAATGTGTACGAAATCGCCAACGAACCGTCACACTTGAGCACCGCTGGCGGGCGTGTCGGGGGTGATCTTTCCGGCATATCGAACGAGTGACGGAAATGTGCTGGTGATTCGTAGATCTTTACCCCACCATCTCCCAGGGCACACCGCCCATTTCTCGCCGACCACAAGTCGATGCAGCAGCACCCCTCGGGAGAGAGTGATGAGTTCGACGGGACTTCCCCCGCTGGATCCGGCCGCGCCGCTGGCCGCACTGGTTACCGCGCAGGTCAGACGGACACCGGACGCCACCGCCGTGATCGACGGCACGCGCCGGCTGACCTACCGGGAACTGGACGCCGCGGCCGACGCGATGGCGGGACGGCTGGCCGCCGCCGGCGTGCGCGCCGAGACACTGGTCGGCGTCTGCCTACCGCGAACGGCGGACCTCGTGGTCAGCCTGCTGGCGGTGCTGCGGGCCGGCGGCGCCTACGTACCGCTCGACCCGGCGTACCCGCGCGACCGCCTCGAACTGGTGGTCGGCGACGCGCAGGCCCCCGTCGTGGTCACCGACCGCGCCCACGAGCACCTGCTGAACGGGGCCGGCGCCACCCTCCTGTACGTCGACGGCGAGAGCCCCGCCGCTCCGCTCGACCCGGCCGCCGCGCGCCCCACCACCGGTGACGCCACCACCGACGCGCTCGCCTACGTGCTCTACACCTCCGGCTCCACCGGCCGCCCCAAGGGCGTCTCGGTCACCCAGCGCGGCGTCAACGCGATGCTCCGCTGGGCGGCCGGCACCTACACCGCCGCCGACCTCGCCGGCGTGCTCTTCGGCACCTCCGTGTGCTTCGACATCTCGGTGTACGAGCTGTTCCTCCCGCTCTCCGTCGGCGGCACGATCATCGTCGCGGAGAACGTCCTCGCCCTGCCCGAGCTGCCCGCCCGGGACGAGGTCACCCTGGTCAACACCGTGCCCAGCGCCATGGCGGCGCTGCTGCGCGGCGACGGCCTTCCCGGCGGCGGGGGTCTGCCGGGCACCGTGCGCGTGGTCAACCTGGCCGGCGAGGCCCTCCCCCGTCACCTGGCCGACAAGGTCTACGCCCAGCCCCTGGTCGAGCGCCTCTACAACCTGTACGGGCCCACCGAGGACACCGTCTACTCCACCTGGTCGCTGGTCTCCCGCGACGGGGCCGGCGAGCCGGTCATCGGCCGCCCGCTCGACGGCACCCTCGGCCACGTCCTGGACGAGCACCGGATACCCGTGCCCGACGGCGGCATCGGCGAGCTCTACCTCTCCGGCGAGGGCCTGGCCCGCGGCTACCACGGCCGCCCCGACCTCACCGAGGAGCGCTTCGTCCACGTCGACGGCCTGCGCTGCTACCGCACCGGCGACCTGGTCCGCCGGCTGCCCGACGGCGACCTGGAGTACCACGGGCGCGTCGACCACCAGGTGAAGGTCCGCGGCTTCCGCGTCGAGCTCGGCGAGATCGAGGCCGTGCTCGCCACCCACCCGGCCGTCGAGTCCGCCGCCGCGGTCGTCCAGCGCGACGAGGCCGGCGACTACCTCGCCGCCTTCGTCCAGCCCGCCGCCGGCGCCGCCGAGCCGACGCCCGCCGAACTGCGCGCCCACTGCGCCGCCTCGCTGCCCGGCTACATGGTGCCGCTGGCCGTCGCCGTCCTGGCGGAGATGCCGCTCACCCCCAACGGCAAGACCGACCGCAAGGCGCTGCCCCCGGTCGCCCGCAGCCGCGCCGGGCACGAGCTGTTCGTCGCCCCCCGCACCCCCGTCGAGAGCCGGATCGCCGAACTCTGGCAGGGCCTGCTCGGCGTCCCCGAGGTCGGCGTCCACGACGTCTTCCTCGACCTCGGCGGCCACTCGCTGCTCGCCGCCGGCCTGCTGGCCCGGATCGAGCGCGAATTCGGTACCCGGGTCCCGCTCGCCGAGTTCTTCGCCGCCCCGACCATCGCCTCCCTGGCCGTCCGGGTCGCCAACGGCGGCGGCGGACGGGCCTCCGTCGAGCCGCCCCACCGCCGGGCCGACCTGCCCGCCCGCGCCACCGACTTCCAGCGCGAACTGTGGCTGCACGAGTCCATGCAGCACGACAGCCCGCTCTACAACGTGCCGCTGCGGATCCGCGCCGAGGGCGCCCTCGACCGCGAGGCGCTCGGCCGCGCGCTGACCGAGGTCGTCCGCCGCCACGAGGCGCTGCGCACCGCGCTGCGCGGAGCCGCGATCCCGACCGAGCACGACCCGGTCGACGCCGACGTCCGCCCGCCGTACGCCGTCGAGGTGCCGCTGCTCGACCTCACCGGGGCCGACGGCGCGCAGCCCGACGAGGAGGCGCTCGACGCCGCGCTGCGCGCCGAGGCCGGCCGCCCGCTCGACCTGTTCAACGGCCGGCTGCTGCGCGCCCTCGCCATCCGCACCGGCGAGGACCGGCACGAGCTGCTGTTCACCGTGCACCACGCCGCGATGGACGGCTGGGCCGCCGGGCTGTTCCTCGCCGAGCTCGCCCGTGCCTACCGGGACGGCGAACTGCCCGAGCCCGACCTCCAGCTGTCCGACGTCGCCCGCTGGGAGGAGCTCAACGTCGCGGCCGGCCGCGAGGCCGCCGAGCGCTGGGGCGAGCGGCTGCGCGGCATCGAGGGCGACCAGCACCTGCCCGGCGACCGCCCGCACCCCAACCCGCAGGACGTCGCCGGCCGCCGGATCGCCCGCCGGCTCGACGCCGGCCTGGTCACCGGCGTCGAGAAGTGGGCCGCCCAGGAGGGCGCCAGCCTCTACATGGCGGTGCTCGCCGCGCTCGGCGGGGTGCTGCACCGCTACACCGGACGCACCGACGTCGCCGTGCTCAGCCCCTTCTCCGTCCGCCCGGTGCCCGAGCTGGAGACGGTGCTCGGCTCGCTGATCAACACCGTCGCGCTGCGCTTCGACGTGGCCGGCACCGACAGCTTCCGCGAACTGCTCGCCCGGGTCCGCCCGGCCGTCCTGGAGGCCGCCGAGCACAGCGGCTTCCCGTTCGTCGAGCACGCCCGCGCCTCCGGCGGCTCGGCCGGCCTCACCGCCTCGCCGATCTCCCAGGTGCTGCTGGCCGTCCAGAACCACCCGGTGGCCGGCGTCGAACTGCCCGGCCTGAGCCTGACGTTCGTCGCCGAGGTGTGCAACAGCACCGCGAAGACCGACCTCTCGCTGTTCCTGGAGTTCCCGACCGCCGGCCCGCTGCTGTCCGCCGAGTACCGGACCGCCCGCTACGACGAGCGGTCGGTGCGCGCCGCGCTCGACCACCTGGTCGCGCTGCTCGCCGCCGCCGTCGCCGAACCCGACCGCCCGCTCGGCGAACTGGTCATGCTCTCCGCCGCCGAACTCGCCGCCGACGAGCCGGTCAACCGCACCGAGGCGCCGGTCCCCGACGCCCGGCTGCACGAGCTGGTCGCCGCCCGGGCCGCCCGCACCCCGGACGCGCCCGCGGTGTCCGCCGCCGACGGCACCCTGAGCTACGCCGAACTCGACGCCGCCGCCGACCGGCTGGCCCACCTGCTGGCCGCCCGCGGCGCGGGCCGCGGCAGCCTGGTCGCCGTCGCCGTCCGGCGCGGCCGGCTGCTGCCCGTCGCCCTGCTCGGCGTGCTGCGCAGCGGCGCCGCCTACCTGCCGCTCGACGTCGACCAGCCGCTCGCCCGCAACCGCGGCGTGCTCGACGACGCCGGCGTCACCCTGCTGGTCGCCGACACCGCCACCGCCGGCGACGAGCTGCTGCACGGCCGCGAGAGCGTCCTGGTGGACGGCCCCGAGCACGCGGCCGCCCCCGCCGAGGCGCCCGCCGTCACCGTCGGCCCGGAGGACCCGGCCTACCTGCTGTACACCTCCGGCTCCACCGGCGCGCCCAAGGGCGTCGCCGTGCCGCACCGCGCGATCGTCAACTTCCTGACCTCGATGGGCCGCGAACCCGGCCTCACCGAGCGGGACGTGATGGCCGCCGTCACCACCGTCACCTTCGACATCGCCGGCCTGGAGCTGTGGCTGCCGCTGGTCACCGGCGCCCGGCTGGAGATCGCCGACCGCGCCACCGCCACCGACGGGACCGCGCTCGGCGCCTGGATCGACAAGCAGGGCGTCACCCACGTCCAGGCCACCCCCGCCACCTGGCGGATGCTGCTGGAGGCCGACTGGGCCGGCCGCCCCGGGCTGACCGCCCTGTGCGGCGGCGAGGCGCTCACCGCCGACCTCGCCCGCGCCCTGCTCGACCGGGTCGGCACGCTGTGGAACATGTACGGCCCGACCGAGACCACCGTCTGGTCCACCGTCCAGCGGGTCACCCCCGACATCGCCGCCCACAGCGGCGTGGTGGCCCTCGGCGCGCCCATCGCCAACACCCGGCTGCACCTGCTCGGCACCGCCGGGCAGCCCGTGCCGGTCAACGGCATCGGCGAACTGTGCATCGCCGGCGACGGCGTCGCGCTCGGCTACCACGGCCGGTCCGACCTGACCGCCGAACGGTTCACCGCCGAACCCGGCCGCACCGACGGCGCGCGGATGTACCGCACCGGCGACCTCGCCTGCCGCCGCGCCGACGGCCGCCTGGAGTACCACGGCCGCGCCGACGCCCAGGTCAAGCTCCGCGGCTTCCGCATCGAGCTGGGCGAGATCGAGGCCGCGATCACCGCCGTCCCCGGCGTCACCGCGGGCGCCGCCCGGCTCGTCGAGACCCCGGCCGGAGCGGCCCTGGCCGGCTACGCCGTCGCCCCGGGCCTCACCGAGGACGCGCTGCGCAGCGCCCTGATCGAGCGGCTGCCCGACTACATGGTGCCCGCCGGCCTGGTCCTGCTCGACGCGCTGCCGCTGACCCCCGCCGGCAAGGTCGACCGCGCCTCGCTGCCGGTGCCTCAGCTCGGCGGCGCCGGCGCCCCGCCCGAGGGCGACTGCGAGGAACTGCTCGCCGACCTGTGGATCGAGGTCCTCAAGGTCGAACGGGTCTCCCGGCACGACGACTTCTTCGCGCTCGGCGGCCACTCGCTGCTCGCCACCCGGCTGCTCGCCAGGATCCGGGACACCTTCGAAACCGAACTGCCCCTGCGCGTCGTCTTCGAGGACCGGACCCTGGCCGCCCTGGCCCGCCGCGTCGAGGAGCGCCTGCTGGAGGAGATCGACGACCTCGACGACCTCGGCCTCGACGCCACCGCCGGGAGCGCCCAGTGAGCCACCGCACCGCATCCGGAACCACCGGCAACACCGGAGAGCCCGGAACCACCAACGCACGCCCGGCCGCCGGAGACACCGGCGCCCGAACGGGGGAGCCCGCATGACCGACCAGCCCACCGCCGGGACCGTCCCGGAACCGGATCCGGCCGCCAGACGGCAGGAACTGCTGCGCCGCCGCCTCGCCAAGGCCAAGGCCGCCAAGGAGGCGGCCGCGGCCGGTGGCGGCACCGACCGCCGCACCATCGCCCCGCGCCCCGAGGGAACCCCGGCGCCGCTCTCCTCGGCCCAGCGCCGGATGTGGTTCCTGGCCCAGTACGAGCCGGACAGCGCCGCCTACCACATCCCGCTCGCCCTGCGCATCGAGGGCGAGCCCGACGAGGCCGCCCTCGCCGCCGCCCTCACCGACGTCCTCGCCCGGCACGAGGTGCTGCGCACCGTCTACCCGGAGGTCGACGGCGAGGTGCGCCCCGAGGCGCTGCCCGCCGACCGGTTCACCCTCACCACCGCCGACGTCCCCGCCGAGCAGATCGAGGCCCGGCTGGAGACCGAGGCCCGCCGTCCGTTCGACCTCGCCGCCGACCTGCCGCTGCGCGCCGCCCTGCTGCGCACCGGCGACGGCGCCGTGCTCAGCCTGGTGCTGCACCACATCGCGGCCGACGGCTGGTCGATCGGCGTGCTCTTCGGCGACCTCGCCACCGCCTACGGCGCCCGCCGCACCGGCACCGCCCCGGCGTTCACGCCGCTGCCCGTCCAGTACGCGGACGTCGCGCACTGGCAGCAGACCGAGCTCGCCGCCGAACTCGACCGCCAGCAGGCCTGGTGGCAGGAGCGCCTGCGCGGCGCCACCGCCACCGTCACGGTGCCCGCCGACCGGCCGCGGCCGGCCGTCGCCGGCACCACCGGCGCCCGGTTCACCGCGGAGCTCGGCGCCGAGCGCAGCCGCCGCATCCGCGCCCTCGCCGAACAGACCGGCAGCACCGTCTACATGGTGCTGCTGGCCGCCCTGCAGACCGTCCTCGGCCGCTACACCGGCAGCGAGGACGTCACCGTCGGCACCCCGATCGCCGGGCGCACCCGCAGCGAGACCGAGCCGCTGGTCGGCTGCTTCGTCAACACCCTGGCGATGCGCACCGACCTCTCCGGCGACCCGACGGTCCGTGAGCTCCTGGAGCGCGTCAAGGACGCCACCCTGGGCGCCTACGGCCACCAGGACCTGCCGTTCGAGCGGCTGATCGACGCCCTCGGCCTGGAGCGCGAACTCGCCCACACCCCGCTGTTCCAGGTCCTGCTGAACGTCCACAACCAGGCCGAGGCCCGCCCCGAGCTGCCCGGCCACAGCGTCGACTGGCAGCCGATCGGCACCGACACCGCCAAGTTCGACCTGTCGGTGGCCGTCGTCGACACCGGCGGCGACCTCGCCGCCGACCTCGTCTGGCGCACCGAGCTGTACGACGAGGCCACCGTCCGGCGGGTCTTCGGCCACCTCACCACGGTGCTCGACGCGATGGCCGCCGGCCCCGACCGCCCGCTCGCCGAGCTGGCCCTGCTCACCCCGTCCGAGCAGCGGCAGCTCACCGCCTGGGACGACGAGGCCCTGCGCACCTGGGACCTCGACGGCACCCTGCACGGCCTGGTCGAGGAGCAGGCCCGCCGCACCCCCGACGCGCCCGCCGTGCGCGGCGCCGACGGCGTCCTCAGCTACGCCGAACTCGACCGGCGCGCCAACGCGCTGGCCCACCGGCTGCGCGAGCACGGCGTCGGCCCGGACCGCCCGGTCGGCCTGCTGGTCGAGCGCTCCGCCGCCCTGGTGGTCGGCATGCTCGGCATCCTCAAGGCCGGCGGCGCCTACCTGCCGCTCGACCCGGTCTATCCGGACGGGCGCATCCACGCGCTGCTCGACGCCGCCGGGGCCGCCGCCGTCGTCACCACCGACGACCTGCGCGAGCGGCTCACCGCCGACCTGCCGGTGGTCGTCGCGGACGGCGAGGAGCGCGCCGACGCGCCCGGGGCGGACGTCCGCCCCGAGCACCTCTGCTACCTCATCTTCACCTCCGGCTCCACCGGCGCGCCCAAGGGCGTCGCCGTCGAGCACCGCAACTACCGCAACTACCTGCACGGCCTGCGCGAGCGGATCGGCGGCGACCAGCAGGGCTGGAACTGGGCGCTGGTCTCCACCTTCGCCGCCGACCTGGGCACCACCAACGTGTTCGGCGCGCTCACCGCCGGCGGCTGCCTGCACCTGCTGACCCGCGACCAGGCCACCGACCCGGACGCCTTCGCCGCCTACGCGGCCGAGCACCGGATCGACGCCATGAAGCTGGTCCCCAGCCACCTGGAGGGCCTGGCCGCGCACGGCACCGGCCTCGGCGCGATCCTCCCCACCCGGCTGCTGATCTGCGCCGGCGAGGCGCTGCGGCCCGACCTGGTGGCCCGGATCCGCGCCGCCCGGCCCGACCTGCCGCTGCACAACCACTACGGGCCCACCGAGACCACCGTCTCGATGCTCGGCATGCCGGTGCCCGCCGACCTCGGCGACGCGGCCACCGCGCCGCTCGGCCGGCCGTTCGGCAACGTCCGCGCCCACCTGCTGGACGCGCACCGGCGCCCCGTCCCGCTCGGCGTCCCCGGCGAGCTGTACGTCTCCGGCGGCGGTGTCGCCCGCGGCTACCTCGGCCGCGACGACCTCACCGCCGAGCGCTTCCTGGAGGTGGACGGCCACCGCGCCTACCGCACCGGCGACCTGGTCCGCCGCCGCCCCGACGGCGCGATCGAGTTCCTCGGCCGGATCGACCACCAGGTCAAGATCCGCGGCTTCCGGGTCGAGATCGGCGAGGTCGAGGCCGAGCTGACCGCCCGCCCCGAGGTGCGCGAGGCCGTCGTGGTCGCCCGCGGCGAGGGCGCCGCCCGCTCCCTGGTCGGCTACCTGGTGCCCGCCGACCCGGCCGCCGCGCCCGACCCGGGCGAGCTGCGCGCCGCGCTGCGCACCCGGCTGCCCGACTACATGGTCCCGGCCGCCCTGGTCGTCCTGGACGCCCTGCCGCTGAACGCCAACGGCAAGGTCGACCGGGCCGCGCTGCCCGAGCCGGTCGCCGCCCAGCCGGTCTCCGGCGGCGGCGAGCTGACCACCGACACCGAGCACGCGGTGGCCGAGGTCTACCGCAAGGTGCTGGAGGCCGAGGAGATCGGCGCGGCCGACGACTTCTTCGCGCTCGGCGGCGACTCCTTCTCCGCCGTGAAGGCCGTGCGCCTGATCGGTGACGGCCTGTCGGTCATCGACCTGTTCCAGCACCCCACCGTGCACGAGCTGGCCGCGCTGATCGACGCCCGGGCCGGCGGCACCGCCGACGAGGGCCCGCGCAGCCTGCTGCACAAGCTCACCCGCGGCAACGCCCCGGCCGGGATCAACGTGGTCTGCGTCCCCTACGGCGGCGGCAGCCCGATCACCTTCCAGCCGCTCGCCGACGCGCTGCCCGCCGGCCACCGGCTGTACGCCGTCGAACTGCCCGGCCACGACCCGAGCCGCCCCGACGACGAGCTCGCCGAGCTGGACGGGCTCGCCGACGAGCTGACCGCCCAGGTGCTGGAGAAGGTCGACGGCCCGGTCCTGCTCTACGGCCACTGCCTGGGCGGCGCGCTCGCCACCGCCCTCGGCGCCCGGCTGGAGGCGGCCGGCGTCGACCTGCGCGGCCTCGCGCTCGGCGGCACCTTCCCGGCCGCCCGGCTGCCCGGACGCTTCGCCGAGTGGATGGCCCGCCGGATGCCGGGCGACCGGGTGCTGTCCAACCGCGGCTACCTGGAGTACCTGCGCGCCATGGGCGGCTTCACCGACGTCTACGACCAGGCCGAGCAGGACTTCCTGGTCCGGGCGCTGCGCCACGACGTGCGGCAGGCCGAGGACTTCTACACCCGCGCCTACGGGGACGCGCGGCCGGAGAAGATCGACGCCCCGATCCTGTGCGTGGTCGGCGAGAAGGACCGCGCCACCCTGCTCTACGAGGAGCGGTACGCCGAGTGGGAGCACTTCGGCGACACCGTCGAGCTCGCCGTCGTGCCGCGCGCCGGGCACTACTTCCTCAAGCACCAGGCCGACGAACTCGCCCGGGTGCTGGCGGAGTTCGCCGCCACCGGGAAGATATCCACCCCGGCCGCGGTCAAGCGCCCGGCCGCCCGGGCCGAGCTGGGGATCTTCGCCAAGGTGGCGATCGGCCAGTTCGTCTCGATGATCGGCACCAGTCTGTCGACCTTCGCGCTCGGCGTCTGGGTCTACCAGCAGACCAACTCGGCCTTCGACTTCGCGATGATCTCGTTCATCGCGGTGCTGCCGGCCGTCCTGCTGCTACCGGTCGCCGGCGCGCTCGCCGACCGGGTCGACCGGCGCAAGATCATGATCATCACGGACACCGTGGCCGCCGCCGGCATGCTCGGCCTCGGTCTGCTGCTCTGGGCCGACCTGCTCGAGATCTGGCACATCTACGTGGTGGCCTGCATCGGCTCCACCTGTGGAGCCTTCCAACGGCCCGCCTACCTCGCCTCGATCACCCAGCTCGTGCCCAAGCGCTACCTGGGCCAGGCCAACGGCCTCGCCCAGCTCGGCACCGGCGCGGGCGACATGATGGCCATCCTCGCGGGCGGCGTGCTGGTCACGCTGATCGGCCTGCACGGCGTCGTGCTGTTCGACATGGTCACCTTCCTCACCGGTGTCACCTGCCTGCTGCTGGTCCGCTTCCCGGACGCCATGTTCGACAAGCAGGAGGAGCCGCTCTGGCGCGAGGTCGTCACCGGCTGGCGGTACATCGCGCGTCGGCACAGCCTGGTTGCGATGGTGGTCTTCTTCGTGGTGTTCAACTACCTGTTCGCCGTCGCCACCGTGCTGATCACCCCGATGGTGCTGGCCAGCGGCACGCCCCTGCAGCTCAGCGTCATCACCGCGCTCGGCGGCCTCGGGGCCATGGTCGGCGCCCTGGTCATGGGGCTCTGGGGCGGTACCCGCCGCCGCACCATCGGCATGATCGGCTTCACCTCGGTGGTCGGCCTCGCCGCCGTGCTGGCCGGCAGCCGGCCCGAGACCGTGCTGACCGCCTGCGGACTCTTCGTCCTCTGGTCGGCCATGATGATCCTCAACTCGCACTGGATGGCGCTGATCCAGACCAAGGTCGGGATGGAGCTCCAGGGCCGCGTCCTGGCGACCAACCAGATGCTCGCCATGTCGATGATGCCGCTCGGCTTCCTCACCGCGGGCCCGCTCTCCGACCACGTCTTCGAGCCGATGATGCGCCCCGGCGGCGCGCTGGCCGACTCGGTCGGCCTGGTGCTCGGCACCGGGCCGGGCCGCGGCGCCGGACTGCTGCTCGTGGTGGTCGGCCTGGTGCTCTTCGTCTGGGGCCTGCTCGGCCTCGCCTACCGGCCGCTGCGCCTGCTGGAGGACATCCTGCCGGACGCGCTGCCGGACGCCGAGATCGGTGACAAGGACGCCATCCAGGCCGAGGCCGACCGGCAGCTCGCCCTCGCCGAGGCCGCCCGCAAGGGCCGGAGCGTCCCGGGCTCCGTCCGGGTGCCGCACCCGTCCGGCAAGCCGGAGCCGGTCGAGGACGACGACCCCGCCGACCGGGTGCACGCCTCCACCGGCCGGTAGCACCACCCGCGTACACGCGCCCCCGTCCCCTCTCCGGAGGGGGCGGGGGCGCCGTCGTCCCCGCCCGACGGCCCCGGCCCTCGAGTCCGGGAAAGCGGAGTCCTGACTCTCATTCGGGGTGATCCGGCACCCCAGAAAGCTGGTCTGTCCATGACATGTCAACCCCTGCGACCATGGACGGACGCGCCGGCGGGGGAGCGGACTCCGCGGCCGGCGGTGTCTTTCCGCGTCTTCTCGGTAGAACGACCAAGGGGAGGGAACATCATGAAGAACCGGTTCAAGGGGCTGCTGGTGGCGGCCGCGGTGGCGGGCACGATCGCGGGCGTGGCGCCGACGGCGCAGGCTTCGCCGGTCTCGGTCTGCAGCCATTTCAGCTGGGGCGGCCAGTACGTCTGTGACCTGGCCGACCCCAACCGCGGCGAGACCTGGTGGAACCTGTCCGACGGCACCCGGCAGCTGTTCGTGATCGGCATCGACGGTGCGGTCTGGACTCGCTGGAGCTACCCGGGCGGCTCGCTGAGCAGCTGGCAGAACTTCGGCGGCAAGTGGGCGCTCGACACCCCGTACATCGCCATCTCGCCCTCGGCGTCCAGCGTGACCATCTCGGTCATGGGCATCGACGGCCGGCGCTGGTACAAGACCCGCCCGGTTCCCGGTTCCTGGGGTGACTGGGTGACCGTCTGACCGCCTGACCCGGTGTAGGGCCCGGCCCGGGGGGGGGGGGGGGGGGGGCCCCCCCCCCCCCGCCCCCGCGGCCGGGTGCGGGGGCCGGCGCACGAAGCCGGGCGGAACCCGCAGGGGGGGGGGGGTGAAGT
>NZ_JBHVRK010000006.1:221835-377730 GCF_042885845.1 Kitasatospora sp. NPDC058032
TCACCCCCCCCCGGGGTGTGGGGTGTTGGGGGTTTGCGGCGGCGCCCTCCCCCCCCGCGCCCGGGGGGGGCCCCCGGGGGGGGGGGGGCCGGCGGGCCCCCCCCCCCCCCCCGGGCCTCGGAGCCGGTTCTCGGAGCCGGTCCTCAGAGCCGGGCAGTCACCGTCTTGGGGCGCTGGTACTCGTGCAGGGCCAGCACAGAGAGGTCGGTGCCCTGGCCGGAGGCGCCGCGGCCGCCGTGCGGGAGTTCGGCGGTCTGGACGAGGTGGCAGTTGATCCAGGTCTCGCCGGCGTCCAGCCGGGCGGTGAGGTCCAGAGCGGCGGACAGGTCGGCGGTCCAGACGCTCGCGCCGAGCGCCTGCGGCACGGCGTTGGCGAGGGCGAGCGCGGCGTCGACGGTGGGGGCGTGCTGGACGGTGAGCAGCGGGCCGAACACCTCCTCGACCACCGCCGGGTCGTCGTCCGGGAGGTCGGCGAGCAGCCGGGCCGGGCGCCAGAGGCCGTCGCTCCGGCCGGGCGCGGGCAGCGAGCGCCCGGCGCCCGAGGCGGCGAGGATCCGGTCGTGGCGGGCGGCCTGGTCGGGGTTGTTGAGCGGGCCGAAGTCCCGGCCGGCCTCGCGCTCGCCGAGCGCGGCGGCGAGGGCCTCGACGGTCCGCTCGTATTTCGAGGTGAGGGTGATCACCCGGGCGGGCGCGGCGCAGCTCTGCCCGGCGTTGTAGGTGCACGCCGCCGCGAGCGCGGACCAGGTGTGCGCGGGGGCGTCCGGCAGCACCAGCACCGGGCTGTTGCCGCCGAGTTCCAGGCTGACCCGGCGGTGCCCGGCCCGGGCGGCGATGTCGGCGCCCGCGGTCGCGCTGCCGGTGAAGGCGATCAGGTCCACCTCGGCCGCGACCAGCAGCCGGCCGGTGTCGCGGTCCCCGGGCAGGGCGGTGAGCACGTCCTCGCCGAGCGCCTCGGCGGCGTGGGCGGCGAGCAGCGTCGCGGAGTCGGGGGTGGTCTCGGCGGGCTTGACCACGACGGCGTTCCCGGCGGCGAGCGCCGGGGCGCCGCGCCAGGCGGCCATCAGCAGCGGATAGTTCCACGGCACGACGGCGGCGACCACGCCGACCGGCTCCCAGCGCACCCAGCTCTCGTGGCCGGGCAGGTAGCGGCCGGCGGCCGGCGCGGTGCCGGTGCGCGCGGCGCCCGCGTAGAACCGGAACAGGTCGGCGACCTCGCGTATCTCGGCGGTGGCCTCCGCCTCGGGCTTCCCGGTGCCGGCCTGCTCCAGCACGGTGTACTCGGTGAGGTGGCGCTCGATCAGGTCGGCGAGCGCGTCCAGGCGGCGCTCGCGCTCGCGCGGGGTGAGCGCGCGCCAGCGCGCGGCAGCGGCCCGGGCGCGGGTGACGGTCGTGGCGACCTGCCCGGCGCGCGCGGGGACGAGCGTGCCCCGGGTGTGGCCGGTGCGAGGGTCGGTCAGGTGGAGCTCGGGTGCGGCGGCGGAATCGGTGGCGGAATCGGTGGCGAGGTCGGTGGCGGAAGCGGTGGACGGTGCCATGGCGGGGCCTCCCGGGCCGGGGCAGCAGGGGACGTGGGCGAGCGGGTCACAGATCGTAGGAGCGCAGCCAGAGTTCCAGGGTGAGCACCAGCCAGAGCTTGCCGCCCTGACGGGGCAGCAGGGTGCCCTCGCGGCGCATCCAGGTGCGTACGGTGTCCGGGCGGACCAGCCCGCGTTCGCGGGCGGTGCGGCCGAGCAGCAGCTCGCCGGAGAGTTCGCGCAGCGGGCCGTGCAGCCACTGCTGGACCGGGACCCGCATGCCGCTCTTGGGCCGGTCGACGACGGCCGCGGGCAGCAGGTCCCGCACGGCCTCCTTGAGCACCCACTTCTCCACCGTGCCGCGCAGTTTGAGGGTCGGCGGGGTGGCGAAGGCGTGGTCGACGACCTGCCGGTCGAACAGCGGTGAGCGGCCCTGCACCCCGCGCGAGGCGGTGAGCCGCTCGACCTTGGTGAGGATGTGGTGGGCGCCCTTGGTGCGCAGGTTGCAGTGCAGCAGCTGGTTGAGCAGTGCCCGCATCGGCCCGGGGGCCAGGTAGGGGGCGACGAAGCGGTGCGGCCGCGGTTCGCCGGCCAGGGCGTGCAGGGCGTCGGCGGTGAGCAGCCGGGGCAGGTCCTCGTAGCACTTGCGGTAGGACCGCAGGTAGGCCTCGGCCCGTGCCTCGGGGGACGGGTCGTCCCGGTGCATCTCGTGGACCAGCATCGGCAGGTTCTTCGGCCCGCCGTACACCGGGTCGCCGCCCTCGCCGTTGAGCGAGACGGTGATCCCGTCGGCGGCGACGGCCTCGGCGAGCATCAGGTTGGGGACGGTCAGCGGGTCGCCGACCGGGCTGTCGAGCAGGGCGACGGTGTCGGCGAGCCGGGCGGCGACCTCCTCGCCGGAGACGGTGAGGATCCGGTGCCGGGTGCCGCAGTGGTCGGCGACCAGTCCGGAGTACCCCAGCTCGTTGGGCAGCCGGTCGCCGAAGCTGATCGAGTAGGTGTGCACCGGGTGGTCGTGCAGCCGGGCGGCGAGCGCGGTGACCAGCGAGCTGTCGACGCCGCCGGACAGCAGCACCCCGACCGGCCCGTCGTCCGGCAGCCGCCGGGCGGTGGCCTGTTCGAGCAGCCCGCGCAGCTCCCGGGCGTACGCCTCGGCCGGCGGCGCCTCGCCCTCGGGCAGGCGCTCGGCGGGCTCCCAGAACGGCTCCTGACGGGCGGAACCGTCGGCGGCCAGACGCAGCGCGCGGCCGGGCAGCGCCTCGTGGACGCCGCGCAGCAGGGTCTCCTCGCCGGGCAGGTAGGCGAAGGTGAGGAAGGAGCGGACGGCGGCCAGGTTGAGGCCGGTGCCGAGCGCGGGCCAGTGGCGCAGGGCGCGCAGCGAGGTGGAGGCGGCCCAGCAGTCGTCGGCGCGGGCGTAGAACAGGGTGCGGGTGCCGGCGTGGTCGCGGATCAGGACGAGGTCGGTGCCGTCGACGACGGCGAGCGCGAACATGCCGTCGGCCCGCCGCAGGCCGTCCGCGCCGAGCCGCCGCCACAGCCGCAGCAGCAGCTCGCCGTCGGGGCAGCCGGCGGGCGCGGGGGAGCCGGCCGCGGCGAGGGCGGCGAGCAGCTCGGGGCGGTTGTGCAGGGTGACCTCGCCGACGGCGGTGGTGCCGTCGACGGTGAACGGGCCGGTGGCGAAGCCGGGTTCGGCGTGCAGCAGGGCGGCCTGCGCGCCGTCGGGGGCGGGGGAGCCGGTGAGGGCGGCGAGGTGGGTCCGGGCCCGGTCGGCGTCCGGACCGGCGCAGGCGCAGCAGCGGGGCATGGTGGTGCGGTGCCTTTCGATCGAGAGGCGGCCCGCCGGGGCGGGGCCGGGGTGGTGCAGGGGGCCGCGCGGGGCGGCGGGGCGGCTCAGCCGAAGTCGTCGCCGTCCCAGCCGTCGTCGGAGTCGTTCCAGTCGCCGAAGTCGTCGGCGGACCCGTCGTCGGCGGCCGGGTCCACGTGGTGGCCGTTGTCGCCGTCGTCGCCGGTGGAGACGTCGCCGCCCCCGCCCCCGTCACCGCCTCCGCCGCCGGCGGCCTGTCGCCGGGCCTCGGCGCGCAGTTCCTCCTCCTCCGCCTCCGACAGCTCGTCCGGCGGCAGCTGCGCGGCGGTGATCGCGGCGACCCCGGCCACGCCGAGCGCGCCGACCACCACGCCCAGCCGCCCGCCGAAGGAGCTGCGGTTCAGGGTGACCAGCCCGCCGCCCCACACGGTGCGCCCGTAGCCGATGTCACGGCCGTACTCGGTGGCGCCGTCCGCGTGCCGCCGCTTGACGAGGTCGCGGCCGAGGGGTTCGTCGGTGCCGGAGCGGCCGAGGCTGTCGTGCCAGTGGATCTGCCGGTCGGTGCCGCGCCGGCGCCACTCGCTGCGGCCGTCCTCGTACCGGCGGTGCACTTGGCCGTCCGCCAGCAGTTCGTCGCGGTAGCCGAGGTGGCGTGCGTTGCTCATGGGTGCGGGGTCCTCACGGATCGGGACGGGACGGGGAGGGGGTGCGGGTTCAGCCGGTCGGCCAGCTGAGGAAGCCGCTGCCGCGCGCGGTGCGCACGCGCCGGCGCAGCGGGGTGCGGCGCGGTCCGGCCGTGCCGTCGCCGCGGACCTGGCGGATCACCGTGTGCAGCAGCCGGGCCGGGGCGACGGCGGCCAGTTCGATGGTCCGCCCGCTGCCGAGCCAGGCCCGCTCCTCGGGGCGCAGCCCGGCGGGCAGCGGCCCCCGGTAGCCGTGCGGGCCGCGTCCGGAGGTGAGGTGCAGGGTGGCGGCGTGCCGGGGCACCAGGCCCATCGAGCGCACCCGGACGCCCTGCGGCGCGCTCGCCGTCCCGCCCTCCCGGTTCGCGGCCCGGACCTCCTCGAAGCAGGCCAGCCCCGACGGACTGGCGTCGTGCAGCACGTGCACGACGGCGCCCCCGGCCCGCTCCAGCGCGGCCACCAGCCGTGCGTCCAGCGGGAGGTCACCGGCCGCGACGATCGGGCAGGCGGCCTCCAGGTGCAGGTCGTTGGCGAGCAGCATCGCGGTGATCTCCCGGCTCTGGCAGACCAGCAGCCGGGGCAGCCCGTAGTCGTAGAGGTCGGGCTCGGCCGCGTCGGCCGCCCCCGGACGGGCCGCCCCCGGACCGGCCGGACGCGGTGCGGGCGGCGCCGGCAGCAGGCCGGGCAGCTCCTCGCGGCGCGCGGCCAGCGCGGCGGCGAACCGGGCGTACCGCACGGGCGGCGCCAGCGTGTACGGGATCCGGCGCGGTCCGGCGTGCAGCGGCTGGAGCACCCGGCACAGCTCGTAGTAGAGCTGGCGCTCGGTGTACCGCAGCCCGCCGGGCGCCCCGGCCCGGGCGGCGGCGACGGTCAGCGCGCCGTCCAGCAGCGGACGCAGCGTCATGGGTTCCTGCCTCTCGTCGTCCCCGCCGTCACGCGGGGCCCTTGCGGAGATCGGTGCCGCCGGGGCGGCCGCCGTCCTCGGTCGTGCCGTCCGGCCCGGGCTCGGGCCAGGTCATGAAGCCCACGGCGAGCGCCCGCCGACGGGTCTCGACCGGGGTCTCCGGCCGCCCCGCCGCCGGGGAGCGCACCGGTCCGCTCCGGGGGACGGCCGGGTCCCGGGGCGCCGGGGGCGCGGTGATCCGCTCGGCGGCCCGCTCGGCGAGCGCCAGCAGCCGCTTGGGCGGCAGCGACGCCAACGGGGTCCACCAGCCCTCGGCGAACCAGTCGCGCTGGCTGCCGGTCAGCTCGGGCAGCTCCCGTTCCAGCCGGGCCGGCAGCTCCGCCGAGCGGTGGATGTCGCGCAGCAGCGTGTACCTGTGCTCGTCGGTCAGCACGGTGCGCACCGAGAGCCCGGCGTCCAGCACCCGCAGTCCGGGCCGTCCGGCCCGGGCCTCGGCGACCCGCAGGTGGCCGTAGGGCGAGGCGTCGTGCAGGACCACCAGCGGCAGGCCCGCCGGGACGGCGCGCGGATCGGTGACGACCAGCGCGCGGTGGCGCTCGTGGTAGCGGTTGGCGTGCAGGAACGCGCCGACCGTCCGGTCCGGGCAGAGCACGACGAACGCCGGGTCGGCGGGCAGCGGTCCGGGCTGCACCAGCCCGTCCTCCACCAGCCCGGCCGGCAGGGCGCCGTAGACGGCCCGCCAGCGGTCCAGCACGGTGCGGCGGAACTGCTCCTCGGTCCAGCGCGAGTTCACCGAGGTGTCCGGCACGGGGGAGTCGGCCAGCACCCAGGTGCGGATGCCGAAGCCGATCATGACGAGCGCGGCCAGCAGGATCCACCGGCCGAAACCGGTCCCGCTCAGGACGAGGGACACCACCAGGCCGATCACCGCGAAGGTGAACAGCGCCGCCGCGTCGCTCCGGCTGCCGCGGAACTTCACCGGGGGCCGCCCGCGGTGCTGCAGGGCGTAGTTGAGCTGTCCACTGGTGACGGTCAGCCGGCCCTCGTCCGTCAGCTTCGCGATCACCTTGCGGATCCGCAGGTCGTGCAGGCCGACCCCGTCGCTCTTCGGGTCGAGCGCGAACTCCTTGCGGCAGTACGAGCAGCGGTGCCGGGGGCGCTGACGCTGGAGCAGGTCCTTCGAGCAGTGCGGGCAGATCATTGCGGCACCTCCGGTACCGGCCAGCTGAGGAATCCGACATCGCGGCGCAGCGCCCGGTCGGCGGCCCGCTCGGCCGTCGCCAGGACGCGCCTGGGCGGTAGGGCGGCGAGCGGGCTCCACAGGCCCCGGGCGAACCAGGCGCGCTCCGCCCCGGTGAGTGCGGGAAGGCGCCGCAGTTGCCGCCTCAGCGGCTCGCGCAGCTGATGCTCGTACAGCTGGACGGCCCGCGCGCCCGCCGCGAGGACGGTGCGTGCCGACAGCCCGGCGTCCACCACCGGGCTGTCCGGCCGCGCGGCGCGGGCCTCACCGGCCAGCAGGCAGCCCGCCGGCGAGGCGTCGTGCAGGACGATCACCGGCAGGCCCTTCGGCAGTTCGGCCGGCGTGGCGACAAGCACCGCCCGGTACCGCGCGGGGAATCCGTTGGCGTGCAGGAACGCGGTGACCGTCCGATCCGGGCAGAGCACGCCGAGCGCCGCCGGGCCGTCCAGCTCGGCCGGCCGCACGGCGGACTCCTCGACCACGCCCTCCGGGAGCGCGCCGTGGACCGCGATCCAGCGCTCGACGACCGAGCTGCGGAACATGTCCGCGTTCCAGGCGGAGTCGTTGCTGAGCGGTGAGGTCCACTGGGCCTGCTCCTGCTTGAGGCGTTTGCTCCGTTCCTGCCAGGCCCGTTCGGCCTGCTCGTGGGCGGATCTCAGCCCGTGCCGCCGGGACCACCGGACCAGCTCGGTCACCGCCCCGTGGAGCACCATGAGGCCGATGGCGGCGAGGGGGAGCGTGAAGACGATCAGGCCGATCGACAGGGTGAGCAGGTAGCAGACACCGGTCATCGCCGCCGCAGCCACGACGAAGTTGACGGCGATGACGACCGGATGGTCGAACCTCGGCGGATTCGGTCGCGCGGGCGGGTTCTCGCGGGGCACCGGCCCGGGCGGCCGCCGCTCGTGGAAGGCCCAGCGCAGCTGCTCCACCGTCAGGACGACCCGGCCGCCGTCGCCCAGCCGCTCCACCGTGCGCCGCACCCGCAGGTCGTGCAGGCCCCGGGTGAATTTCGGCTCCAGCGCGAACGGCTTCCGGCAGCGTCCGCAGACCCGCCCGGCGCGTTCACGGCCGCGTAACCGGGCCTCGCAGTGCGGACAGATCATCGGCCCGATTCCTCCAGCGCCGCCGCCAGCCTGCGCAGCCCCGCGGCCAGCCGCTCCCGCCGGCCGACCGGCCCGATCCGCTGACCGCGCTCCACCGCCCGCAGCGCCTCGGCGAGTTCGGCCTCCGCGCGGCGCTCGGCCTCGGCCGCGGTGATCGCGTAGTCCTCGTGGTCGATGCCGTACCCGGTGTTGGCGGCCAGGATGTTGAGCGGTTCGCGGCCCCGGTTGGCGAAGGAGTGCGGCATCAGCTCGGGTATCCGGATCAGCAGCCCCGGCGTCAGCGGGACGTCCACCACCCGGCGCCGCTCGGCGTCGTAGAGGCCGCAGGCGGCGTGGCCGAGGCTGAGCACCAGGTGCTCGCCGCCGTGCGCGTGGGGGGTGAAGGCGCTGCGCGGCGCGACGATGCCGAGCTTGTAGGTGGCGTTCGACGGCCGCTCCGGCGAGGTCTTGGCGTCGCCGACCAGGTAGTGGGCGAACTGGCCCTCGTCGATGAACCGGAGCAGTTCCTCACCGGCCGGACCGTGCGCCGACCGCGGTCCCAACTCCCGGGCGCCGTCCCGGTCCGCGAGCAGCACGCGGCCGTCGGGGCGCAGCCGGTACAGCTCGGCGCCGGCCGGCAACCGCCCGGCGAGCCGTTCGAGTTCCCGCAGACCTGACCGTAAGGACATCGGCCACCCCACCCCCAGCTCGACCTGTGCGACGTCACCCCCGGTGACGCGGAGCGCCGCGCGGCCGGTTCCCTGTCTCCGGGACCGGTGTCGCGGATCCTACGCAACGGGGGTGACATCGTCCGGGGCGGGGAGTGGACGGAGGGTCAACGGCCGCGGGCCACCACGAAGTCCGGCAGCGCGGCGAGGAACGCCAGCGCCTGCGCCGCCTCCTCGTCGGGCGGCTCCGGCGCCCCCGCCAGCACCGCCCCGACCTCCCGTCCGGCGGCCGCCACCAGCCCGGCCGCCGCCTCCCGGGCGCTCGCCACGCAGTCGTACGCCGCCATCCGGTCGAGCAGCCAGGCCACCTCCGCCGCCGCCCCGGGGCCGCGCTGCGCCCGCGTGAGGCTCAGGTGGCGCACCACCCGGGCCCGTTCGGCGGGGGTGGCGCGCTCCAGGAGGTGGATCAGCATCAGGGTGCGCTTGCCCTCCCACAGGTCCCCGGCGATCTCCTTGCCGTACTCCTCGGCCGCCCCGGTCAGGTTGAGCACG
This sequence comes from Kitasatospora sp. NPDC058032, assembly GCF_042885845.1. Lineage (NCBI taxonomy): Bacteria > Bacillati > Actinomycetota > Actinomycetes > Kitasatosporales > Streptomycetaceae > Kitasatospora > Kitasatospora sp. NPDC058032. Next base: position 230,286 of record NZ_JBHVRK010000006.1, read on the forward strand.
TCGTCCTGGATCTGGAAGGCGGCGCCCAGGTACCAGCCGAACCGGTCCAGCCGGGTCGCGTCGGCGCCCGCGCCCTCGGCGACCAGCAGGCCGGAGCGGCACGGGTAGAGGAAGGTGTACCAGGAGGTCTTCTTCAGGCACATCCGGTAGTAGTCGGTGGCGGTCAACTCGCAGGCGTTGTCCCGGATCCAGCCGATCTCCAGCGCCTGGCCCTCGAGCGACTGGCGGCACATCAGCTCGGTCTCCTCGAACAGCCGCCAGGCCAGCTCGCCGCCGAGCCCGCTCCGGTTGGCCATCACCCGGCGCAGTCCGAGCAGGTTGATCGCGTTGCCGACGTTCAGCGCGACCTCGACCCCGTACCGGGCGGGCAGGGTGGGCGCGCCCCGGCGCAGCTCGCTGCCGTCCTGGATGTCGTCGTGGACGAGGAAGGCGTTGTGGAACAGCTCCACGGTGACGGCCGGGTTGAGGGCCCGTTCGGAGCGCCCGCCGAAGGCCGCGCAGGTGGCCAGGCAGAGTGCCCCGCGCAGGCCCTTGCAGGGGCGGGTCGGGTAGTCGGCGGCCAGGTCGTAGAGGTACGGCGGGCTCTGCTCGGGGATGTGGCGCAGGAGTTCGGCGACGGTCCGCTCGCGGTAGCGGGCCAGGACGTGTTCGACCAGCGGCGCGCCGAGGGCGGGGGGCGCGGCCGGGGCGCTCACCCCCGCGGCCGCTCGTCCGGCCGCTCGCCGGGCGCCGCGCCGGGTGTCGGGCCGGCGCCGTCGCCCGGCCGTGCGGTGCGCTGCGGTCCGAAGGCGTCCTGCAGCCCGCGGTTGGCGAGGCCGGGGACGAGCGAGCCGAGGCCGAGCAGCAGGTCGAGGACGTCATGGGCGTTGGCCGTGAGCCGCTGGGTGTGCTCGGAGACCTCGCCGGTGGTGTTGGCGAGCACCCGCTCGCTGACCGCGTCAATGAGCTGGTGGGTGTTCTCCGAGACCCGGCGCACCAGCCGGTCGAACTCCTCCTGGTCGACGCGGTGCTCGCCGGTCAGCCGCTCCGTCGCCGCCCTGGCGTCGGCGAGTCCGGCGGCCAGCTCGCGCTCCAGGACGGCCGCCGCCTCCATCACCGCGCGCGAGCCCTGCTCGCCCAACTCGCTGAACCGACCGGCGTCGGGCATGGCTGACCTCCTGGTTCGCGTCCCGGACGGGGCCGGGGACGGCGGGCCGCTCCGGCGCCGGGCAGGGGCGCCGCCTCGATCGCCGATGGTACACGGGTGTGTGCGGAGCGTGTCCACGGTGGCGCGGGGGAGCCATCGGCCGGGTGTGCCTGCCGCGGTGCGCCGGAGCGGCCCCGGCGCGCGCGGTCGGGTGCGCGCCGCCTGCCGGCCGGGCGGCTCCCGGGGGCGGTGCGCGGCGGTCCGGCGAGTCGGCGGCCGGATGGTGGACGGTCACTGGTAGTGATGGCGTGCTTGCGGAGCGATCCGCCGGGGGTGGAGGTCGGGACAGCCGGGGACGGCACGGCAGAGGGAGCGGTCATGGGTGGCAGGCAGCGTCCGCCGAAGGCGCGGAACGTCCGCTCGGTGGCGGACACCGGGGCGGAGATCGCGAGGTTGGAGGGCTACCTCGCCTGGGAGGCGGAGGTCGCGGCGGCCGAGCGGGACGCCCGGGCCTTCGCCGACCGCTTCCCGTGGCTCCCCGAGGACGACCGCGAGGCGGTGGAGCGCGCCTACGCCGACGACCGGCTGCGGTACGCCGAGGAGGTCGTCGACCGGGCCGTCGGCCGTTGCCGCGAGCTGGCCGCCCGCTACCGCGCCGAGTGCCGCCGGGTCTGCGCCCGCTGGGCGGCGGTCTGCCTGGCGGTGGCGTTCGCCGCGGCGCTGCTCGCCGTCCTCCCGGCCGCGCTGCGCGCCTGACGGCCCGCCACCGGCCGCGTACGGGCCCGCCGCACACCCCTCGGGTGCGCGGCGGGCCCGTACGCGCGGTGCGCGGGTCTCAGTGGTGGCCGTGGCCGCTGCTGATCTTCTCGTGCTCCTCGGCGGTCGGCTTGGTGATCTGGGCGCCCTCGCCGTAGAAGCCGCGGGAGAGCTTGGCCCGGGCGCGCTTCCAGATGGACACCTTTCGGGGCACCCCGTTCTCGTCCACCGCGGGCGGCAGGACGACCGGCTGCGGCTGGTCGTGCGAGGTGAGCGTGTAGAGCCGGTCCTGCGGCAGCGGCGCGTGGATCTCGACGAACTCGCCGTGCTGCAGCCGCTGGATGACGCCGGTCTCGCGCCCGTGCAGCACCTTCTCCCGGTCCCGCCGCTGCAGGCCCAGGCACCAGCGCTTGGTGATCACGAAGACGATCACCGGCCCGACGAAGAAGCCGATCCGGGCCGCGTTGGTGATGGCGTTGATGGACAGGTGGAAGTGGGTGGCGAGCAGGTCGTTGCCGCCGGCGGCGAGCAGGATCAGGTAGAGGGCGATCCAGGCGGCACCGAAGGCGGTGCGCACCGGCGCGTTGCGCGGCCGGTCGGCGATGTGGTGCTCGCGCTTGTCCCCGGTGATCCAGGCCTCCAGGAACGGGTAGGACCAGATCGCCACCAGGATCAGCGGGAAGATCATCAGCGGCAGGAACACGCCCATCACGAGCGTGTGGCCCCAGAGGCCGATCTCCCAGCCCGGCATGATGCGGATCAGGCCCTCGGAGAAGCCCATGTACCAGTCGGGCTGGGCGTCGGTGGACACCTGGTCGGGCCGGTAGGGGCCGTACAGCCAGATCGGGTTGACGGTGGCGATCGCGGCCATCGCCGCGACCACGCCGAACACCAGGAAGAAGAAGCCGCCCGCCTTGGCCATGTAGACCGGCATCAGCGGCATGCCGACCACGTTCTCGTTGGTCCGGCCGGGCCCGGCGAACTGGGTGTGCTTGTGGTAGAAGACCAGGATCAGGTGGGCCACCAGCAGGCCCAGCATGATGCCCGGGATCAGCAGGACGTGCACGGTGAAGAGCCGCGGAATGATGATGGAGCCCGGGAACTGGCCTCCGAACATGAACATCTCGATGTAGCTTCCGACGATCGGCACGGCGAGGACCGCGCCCTCCATGAACCGGATGCCGGTGCCGGAGAGCAGGTCGTCGGGCAGCGAGTAGCCCATGAAGCCGTCGAACATGCCGAGGATCAGCAGGCCCGCGCCGAACAGCCAGTTGATCTCGCGGGGCTTGCGGAACGCGCCGGTGAAGAAGACCCGGAACATGTGCGTGAACATGGCGGCCACGAAGACGATCGCGGACCAGTGGTGGATCTGGCGGATCAGCAGGCCGCCGCGGATCTCGAAGCTGATGCCCAGCGTCGAGGCGTAGGCCTCCGACATCCGGATGCCCTTGAGCGGCACGTAGCTGCCGTCGTAGACGACCTCGCCCATGGACGGGACGAAGAAGAGGGTCAGCCAGACGCCGGTCAGGATGATGATGATGAAGGTGTAGAGGCAGATCTCGCCCAGCATGAAGGACCAGTGGTCCGGGAAGATCTTGCGCAGGTTGGACTTGGACAGGGCGTAGATGCCGAGCCGTCCGTCGGTCCAGTCGGCGAGGGCCTCGACCTTGTTGGCGGGCTCCGCGCGGGTGCTGGTGGCCGGCTCCGGGCCCGGCTTGCGGTCGGCTCTCACGACGGGCTCCCCGGCGTCCGCCGCGGCACGTCCTGGACGCCCGGCCGCGAAACGGCCGGCCGATGGAGTGATGTGATCATCGGACCTCTCGATACGGGGGTGCCGGGCAGGCCGGCGCGCGGATCCGGCGACCCGCCGCCCCGTTGCTCAAAGTGATGGAGCGCTTACTCTGTCATGCTGTCGGGAGCACGCCGACTGTGCACGTCCATCGGCCCGTCCGGCCGCTCGTGTCGGCCCGTCCGGGGGGTGCGGCGCACCGTTCCGGCCCCCGCCGCAGCCCCGATGCTGCGCTCGGGTGCTGTTGGCGGCACGGTGAAGCGTTTCGGCGCGCGCCGCACCCGGGGAGGGTGCGGGGCCGGGCCTACGCTGCGCCAATGGTGGAACACGCGGAACTCTTCGAGGACGTGACGGCCGACCTGGCCAGGGCCGGCTTCGACACCGGGAGCGGGCCCTCGGGCCTGCGGATCGACCGGGAGTCGCAGGGGGTGGTGATCGGCTGGCCGTCCGTGGACGGCGCGGCCGGCGACCCGCCGCCCGCCCGGGGCATCCGGGCGGCGGTCACCGGTGCCGTCGCCGCGGTGCTGCGCGAGTCCGGCTACCGGGTGGCGGAGGCGGGCCCCGACGGACTGGTCGTCACCGGCGGCCCCGCCCGGGCCGTGGTCGCGGCGGAGGGGGCCGAGCGCGAGCCGGCCGCCGTTCCCGAGCAGTGGTGGGGCTGACCCCGGGGCGGCCGGCCGTCGGATTGCCGCTGCTCCCGGCCACGTGCAACCATGAGGTTGCAACCGCTGGCGACGGCCGAGGAGCAGCCCCATGAACGACACCGCGACGGTGGACCGCGGCCCCGGCGACGCGGCGGTCGACGGCGTGCTCGGCGCCCTCGCGGACCCGACCCGCCGCCGGCTGCTCGATCTGCTCGCCGCCCAGGGCGAGGCCACCGCGACCACCCTCGCCGGGCGCCTGCCGGTCTCCCGGCAGGCCGTGGTCAAGCACCTCGCGGTGCTGGACGCCGCCGGCCTGGTCGCCGGGCACCGGGCCGGGCGCGAGGTGCGCTACACCGTCCGCCCGGCCGCCCTGGACTCCGCGGCGCGCTGGCTGGCCGGCCTCGCGGCCGACTGGAACCGGCGGCCGGCCCGGGGCCCGGTCACCGACAGCCGGTGACCGGGCCCCGGGAGGCGTCGACGGCGCGGGTGGTGACGGCCGGTCGGGTTCAGCCGTGCGTCGCGGCGGCGAGCGCGGCGGCCAGCTCCGCCACCCCGGGCTCCCGCAGCACGCCGTAGTGGTCGCCGGCCAGCCGCAGCGTGCGCGGCGCGGCCACCGGTCGGCCGGCGAGGCCCTGGCCGCCGCCCCCGTTGCGGCCGATGCCGTCGGCGCCCTCGATGCCCTCGATGCCCTCGATGAACGAGTAGTCGTCACCGGTGGCCTTGAAGACGGTCACCGGGGCCGACAGCCGCCGCTCGGCCAGCTCCCGGAAGCTGTACTCGAACTCGTACGTCTCGCCGACGATCCGGGCGATCCGGCGGATCAGCTCCTCGTCGAGGTCGGGCAGCAGCCCGTGGACGAAGCCGGCGAAGCCGTCCTCGTTGCGCACCTCGGCCAGGCACCGCGCCAGCTCCGGCCCGCCGATCGACCCCGCGAACACCGAGTACAGGATCGTCAGGTACGCCGGGTTGCGGTAGGAGGACTCGCGCCCGTACCGCTCCCCGTCGGCCCGCCGCAGCTCCGGGTTGCCCGGGCAGATCAGCATGACGTCGGCCACCCGCTCCCCGGCCCGCTCCAGCTGCCAGGCCGTCTCGAAGGCCACCCGGGCGCCGAACGAGTACCCCCACAGGGTGTACGGGCCGTGCGGCCGGATCCGCCGGATCTCCGCCAGGTCGGCGGCGGCCGTCTCCCGGATCGTCGGGTACGGCGTCTCCCCGGGGTTGATCCCGTACGACTGCACCCCGAAGAACGGCCGGCCCGAGCGTCCGGCGAGCGGGCGCAGGTTCATCGGGTAGCCGCCCAGCCCCGGCCAGCAGAACACCGGCTCCCCGGCGCCGTCGCGGGCCAGCGGCACCAGCCGGGACACCGGCCCGCCGCCGCCCGCCCCGCCGGCGGCCCGGGCCGCGTCGATCCGCGCCGCCAGGTCCGTCAGCTTCGGGCACTCGAACAGCACCTGCAGCGGCAGCCGGGTGCCGAACTCCCGGTTCACCCGGTTGACCAGCGCCACCGCGATCAGTGAGTTGCCGCCCGCCGCGAAGAACTCGTCCGCCGTCGAGACGGCCTCGTACTTCAGCGCGGCCGCCCACACCCCGGCCAGCCGGCGCTCCGTCGGCGTCGACGGCGCCGTGAAGGGCGCGCCCGTGCCGGCGTCGCGGACCTGCTCGGCGGCGGCCAGCGCCTTGGCGTCCACCTTGCCGTTGGCGGTCAGCGGCAGCCGGTCCAGCACCAGCACCCGGTTGGGGATCATGTAGTCCGGCAGCACGGCCGCCAGCTCGTCCCTGATCAGCTCCGCCGGGCCCTTCATGTGCACGGCGTCCTCGCGCATGCCCTCGCTGCGGATCTGCTCCTCGCTCACCCGGCCGCCGAGGAAGAAGTACGACGGCCCGGCCGGGATCCCGCAGCCGGTCAGGACCGTCTCGATCCGCCGGGCGGACGGCAGCGGGTGGCCGCTGCGCGAGCTGTAGCCCGAGGACATGAAGCCGAAGCCGAGACCGTTGCGCTGCAGGTGGTGCAGCCGGGCGCCGAGGCCGATGTACTCCAGCCACGGCTCGGCGGCCCGGCTCACCGCGGTGATGCCGAAACCCGCCCGCCGGTACACCTGCTGGTTGATCGCGATGACGTGCCGGGACTCCACGATCTCGTCCGAGACCCGGACCAGCTCGCCGCCCTCGTACCGGTACAGGCCCGCCGGCAGGCCCTCGACCCCGCCCGGATGGGTCTGGACGAACAGCTCGGTGTCGTCCCGGCGCGGTCGCCCGTCGTCCGTGGCGACGGTGAAGCTGCCCAGGTAGAAGTCCTCCTCGGCGACGTCCAGCCGTCGCCGGACGGCCGGCTCGTGGCCCAGCGGACGCACCGCCAGCCCGTACTCCGGCAGCACCTCCTCCAGCACGCCCAGCATGTGGCCGGTCTCGAACTCCAGCACCTCCCGGATGTTGTTGCGGTACACCGGCTCGATCGCGCCACGCCGGCCCAGGAAGTGCACCGCCAGCGGCGGCCCCGCGGGGTCGGCCTCGCCGACCCGGACCAGGGTGTGCTCCACCGGGTGGTGGTAGTACACGCCCGCCGGCGCGCCGTGCGAGCCGTCCGTCTCCAGGTACAGCTGGGTGGCGTACAGCGCGCCGGGGGAGGCGTAGGCGTACTTCGGCAGCAGTCGCTCCTCGCTGTGGAACTGCCCGAACCACCGCAGCACCGGGCCGAGTTCGGCGAGCGTGACGGGAGCCTCCCGGGGTGCGGCGGGCACCGCGGGCGGGGCCGGGTGCGGGGCGGCCAGCAGCGCCAGCAGGTCGTCCGCGGTCACCGGGCCGCCCTCGAAGAAGCGGTAGGTCTTGCGGGCGAAGGTCTCCCGCCGCTGCCGCCTGGTCTCCCGGCGCCCCGGCAGCTCCACCACCGGCCGCCCGGCCAGCTCGGCCGGGGTGCGCACGCCCGGATTGGACAGCTGCGCCCGCACCTGGAGCCGGCTCGCCTTGGACTGGTGGTGGCCGCCGTGGTTGCCCTGGTCCATCAGGGCGGCCTCCTTGGGATTCAGCTCCACGCAGGCCACCAGGTTCCGGTGCCCGGTCCGCGCGTCGTCCGTGACCACGGCCGCCGCCCGCCGCACCCAGGTGTGCTCCTCGATCGCGAGCGCGATCTCGTCCAGCTCCACCCGGTAGCCGCGCAGCTTGACCTGGTTGTCCACCCGGCCGGCGCACCGCAGCGTGCCGTCCGTGTTCCAGTGGGCCAGGTCGCCGGTGCGGTACAGCCGCTCGCCCGGCAGGTGGGGCGAGGCGACGAACCGCTCGGCCGTCAGATCCGGCCGGTTGAGGTAGCCCCGGGCCAGCTGGACGCCGCCGATGTACAGCTCGCCGGTGGCCCCGGCCTCCACCGGCGCCAGCTCCCCGTCCAGTACGAAGCAGCGGGTGCGGTCGACCGGCACGCCGATCGGCACCGAGCCGCCCGGGTCGCCCGGCGCTTCGGGGTCGACCCGGTGGGCGGTCGCGTTGATGGTGCACTCGGTCGGGCCGTAGAGGTTGACCAGCGCCGCATCCGGCAGCGCGGCCGTCAGCGCCCGCGCCAGGCGCACCGACAGCGGCTCGCCGCCCGAGTACAGCCCGCGCAGACCGGTGCAGTCCGCCAGCCGCTCGGTGTCCAGCAGCGCCTGCAGCAGGGTGGGCACGCACTGGAGGGTGGTCACCCCGTGCGCGAGGACGGTGTCGATCAGCGCCTCCGGGTCCCGGTAGACGCCCGGCGCGCCCATCACCACGCGCGCCCCGGCGGCGGGCGCCAGGATCTCCCACTGCGCCGCGTCGAAGCTCATCGGTGTCTTCTGCAGCACGGTGGTGTCCGGGCCGAGGTGCCCGGCGTCGGCCAGCCAGCGCAGCTGCGACACGATGCTGCGGTGCTCGATCATCACGCCCTTGGGGCGGCCGGTGCTGCCGGAGGTGTAGATGACGTAGGCGAGGGACTCCGGCTCCGGGGCGGCGGGACCCTGGCTCTGGTGCGGGATCGGGGGCGCACCGGGGTGCTCCGCGTCCTCGGCGGCGTCGGCCGGGGTGACGATCCGGGTACCCGGCGGGACCAGTTCGGCCAGCCGGACCCGCAGGTGCTCCTGGGCGACGATCACCTTGGTCCCGCTGGACTCGATCATCCGGCGCACCCGCTCCTGCGGGTACTCGGGCGAGAGCGGCAGATACGCGGCACCCGCGTGGAGGATGCCCCAGGCCCCGGTCATCAGCTCCAGGGACGGTTCGGTGTACAGGCCGACGCAGTCGTCGGCGGCCACCCCCAGCCGGTGCAGCCGGGCGGCGAGGGCGTCGGCGGCCGTGCGCAGTTCGCCGAAGGTGAGCCGGCCGGCCTCGCCGGTCACGGCGGTGGCGTCGGGCCGGGTGGCGGCCTGGGCGCGGAGCAGGTCGGGCAGGCAGAGGGAGCGGCGGACGGCGTCGAGGAGGACGGCGGACGGGACGGACTCTGCGGTCATGAGGGGGTTCCCTGAGGTCGGGGGCCGGTACGGCCGCCCGGTGCGCCGACCGGGCGTGACTCCCAAGGTCGGCCGCCCGATGTCCCGTCCGCCTGGGGCGACGGCCGCCTTCCGGTCCGGGTTTCCGCCCGGGGCCGGGAGGCGGTCGGGTCCCGGGTGTCCCGGGCACGTCCCGGTCGGCCGCGCTCGCCGTCCCGTCCCGGCCCGGGTCCCGGATGGGTGGCCACCGCCGTCGGGTGGGGGAGGGCGGCGGTCACGGCGGTGTGTCCCGGGGCCGGGCCGCGGGCCCGTTTCCGACTTGCCGGGGTGCCGCGGGGGTGCCGCCCCGGCAGGTCGGGCGGAGCTGGGTCTCCGGGGAGGTGACGTTGGTCCCTGCCGCCCGCCCCGTTGGGTTCCGCACCCTGGAATGCGGGTCCGCCGGTTCACGAAGACCGGCGGACCCACCAGCAGACCCGGTAGCCGAACGAGTGAGGACCCACGCCGCCCATGCCCGTCGAGACGATCGTGCACCGTCTGGTCGATGCCTTCTTCACCCACTGCCGGGAGTGCGGCGAGCCCCGCGACGTCGAGTGCCACCACGCGCACTGGCGGCTCTACCTGGACCTCGACCTGGAGACCCTGCGCCGGATCCGCGCCTGGGCGCTCGACCCGGCCAGCCGGGCCGGCACCGAGACCGAGCGCACCGTGCTGCTGCACTGGCTGGAGACCCAGGAGGTCTGACCGCCGCCTTCGGTGCCTCCCTCGGCGCCGCGAACGGCGTCGGGGGATCAGGACGGATCCGGTGCCGTTGCCCGTTCCGCGCGCACCTCGGCGACGTGCGGGTCGGTGCGGTCGTCGTACCGCCACAGCGCCGGCAGCGCGGCGGCCAGCACCCCGCCGCTCACCAGGCAGGCCAGGCCGCCGGTGCGCAGCGCGGCCCGGATGCCGTAGCGGGCGGCCAGGCCGCCGGCCCGGAGGTCGCCGAGGGCCGGCCCGGCGGCGCCGACCAGCAGCTCCAGCCCGGCCGCGCGCCCGCGCAGCCCGTCCGGGACGGACCGGTTCCAGATTGCGCTTCGGAAGGTGTCGCCCACCCAGTGCGCGGCTCCCGCGACGGCCAGGCAGAGCAGCACCGCCCACACGCCGGAGCCGAGCGCGGCCGTCGCCGTCGCCGCGCCGACCGCCGCGCAGGACAGCAGGACGAACCGCCCGTGCCGGTGCACCCGCCCGGTCCAGCCGCTGGTCGCGGCGGCCAGCAGCCCGCCCGCCGCCGAGGCCGAGTAGAGCAGGCCGAGCGCCCAGCGCGCGTCCAGCTCGTCGGCGAGGAAGGGGAAGAGCGCGGTCGGCAGGGCGAAGGCGGTGGCCGCGAGGTCGGCCAGGCAGGCGCCGACCAGGTCCGGCCGTCGGGCCACGTAGCGGGCGCCCTCGGTGAGCTCGCGCAGCGCCGGGGCCTGCTCCTCCCGGGCCGGGCGCAGCGGGCGGAGTCGGGCGAGCAGCGCGATCGAGAGGAGGAAGGTGGCCAGGTCGACGAGGTAGGCGGTGCGCACCCCGGCGGTCGCGATCACCACCCCCGCGGCGGCGGGCGCGGCCAGCCCGACCACGGTCCACCGCAGTGAGAGCAGCGCTCCGGCCGCGAGCAGCTGGTCGTGCGGCACCAGCCGGGGGACCATCGCCTCCAGCGAGGGCTGCTGGATCCCCTGGAGCGCGGCGGCGCAGCCCGCCGCCGCATAGAGCGGCCAGGTCATCGGCTCGCCGGTCAGCGCGTTGAGCAGCAGCAGCGCGCAGAGCACGGCGAGCGCGATCTCCGTGGCCAGGGCCACCGTCCGGCGGTCGAGCCGGTCGGCGAGCACCCCGCCGTACAGGCCGAGCAGGACCGTCGGCACCAGCTCCACCGCGCCGACGGCGCCCACCGCGAGTGGCGAGCCGGTGGCGTCGGCGATCTGCAGCGGGATCGCGGTGAGGGTGAACACCGAGCCCAGCATGGTGACGGCGCCGGACGTCCAGACCAGGCGGAAGTCCGGGGAGGACCGCCAGGGCGCGGTGTTCGGCAGCAGCCGGGACCACGGGCGGCCCGGGCCCGTACCGGTGGTCGTCATGAGTGTGTGGGTCCCTTCCGGGGAGGCGCGGAGACGCGGTGACGGTTCCTTATCGCTGATAAAGTCCGAGCCGGAACTTAGCAGCGATAAAGTGAGGTGCCAAGGCAATAACCGGGGGCCGGCCCCGGCGGCGGAAGGGCGGTGCACGATGGCGCTGACACGGGACACGGTGGTGCGCACCGCCCTGCGGCTGCTCGACGAGGTCGGCATCGACGGACTCACCACCCGCCGCCTGGCCCGCGAGCTCGGCGTGCAGTCCCCGGCCCTGTACTGGCACGTCAAGAGCAAGCGGGAACTGCTCGACCTGATGGCGGAGGCCATGCTGGCCGAGGCCCTGCCGCCGGACCGCGAACCCGACCCCGCGCACTGGCCGGACTGGCTCGCCGCCGACGCCCGGGCCAAGCGCGCCGCCCTGCTCGCCCACCGCGACGGCGCCCGGGTGCACGCCGGCACCCTGCCCACGGCCGACGAACTGCCCGCCGTCGAAGCGCAGTTGAGCGCGCTCTGCGAGGCCGGTCTGCGTCCGCGCACCGCGCTGCGGCTGCTGCTGACCATCGACCGCTACATCATGGGCTGGGTCACCGAGGAGCAGGCGTGGCGGCAGGACGCCGAACAGCGGGACGGCGCGCCCTTCCCGGACGAGGTGCTGCGCGGGCTTCCGCTGCTGCGCGAGGCCGCCGACGTCCTGCGCATGACGGACCACGACGCGGACTTCGAGTACGGGCTGCGGGTGCTGATCGAGGGCTTCCGGGCCGAGATCGCCCGCGAGGCCGCGGGTGCAGGGGAGGCCGGGTCCCGGACCGATTCGCTAAGTTGACCGTCCATGAGAACTCTCGACCCCGCCCGCACCGCCCTCGTCCTGGTCGACCTCATGGAGCGGATCGCCGCTCTGCCGCTCGCCCCTCGCCCCGGCAGTGAGGTGGTCGCCACGGCGCTCGACCTCGCGACGGCCTTCCGGGCCGCCGGCGCTCCGGTGATCGCGATCCGCGTCGAGCGCCCCGGCGTCGCCGAGCAGCCGCCCGGGAGCGACCTGCTGCCCGAGGTCGCCGCCCTCGCCGACGAGGTCGTCGTCAAGCGCACCATCGGCGGCTTCCACCGCACCGGCCTGCACGAGCTGCTCCAGGCGCGCGGCGTCGACACCCTGGTGTTCGGCGGCATCGCCACCAACCTCGGCGTCGAGTCCACCGCCCGGTCGGCCGCCGACCACGGCTACGCGGCGGTGTTCGTCGAGCCGGCCATGACGGCCCTGACCGAGGAGGAGCACCGGGCGTCCGTCGCCCTCTCGCTGCCCCGTTTCGGCGAGGTGGTCGACCGGAGCGGTCTCAGCCTCGGTCGCGACCTCGGCTGAACTCCGGTCTGCGGCCGGCTCCCTGGGCCCGGCTCCCTGGGCCCGGCTCCCTGGGCCCGGCTCCCTGGGCCCGGCTCACGGCGCGAGCGGGGCTGCGACGCGGGTATCAGGCAGGAACGGATCGGATCACAACCAACGAGCCTTCGTAAAAAGGCTGTTGCCGCAGGGCGCCGAACCGGGCGTCCCATGCTCCGCTGTCCAGGTCGTCCCGCAGATCCGCGGCGAATCGTTCGCGCGACTGCTCGTCGACGAAGCTCCACGCCGAGCACGCCTGTCGAGCACGAGGGTCGAGCAGCATCTCGGGGCGCGCGTAGTAGGCCTCGTTGAAGCCGTCGGTGCAGTCGACGGGTATCGGCACCCGGGTCACCGTCGTGTGTCCGCCGAGAGCCCCGGTCAGATCCGCGATCATCGGATAGCGGCGCGCCTCCGTGTCCAGGACCTCCGGCGCGTACTCGTACAGCCAGAAGTCCCGAACGAGATCGGGGTCGCAGGTGAGCACGACGACGGGGCCGCGCGCCACCCGGCGCATCTCGCGAAGCCCTGCCCGGAAGTCGCCCCACTGGTGCACGCTGAAGGTGGTCATCGCCGCGTCGAACACGCCGTCGTCGAACGGCAGGTTCTCGGCCACGGCATCGACGGCGGCCGACAGGTGTGCGGGGCGCTGGGCACGCATCGACGCCGACGGCTCGACCGCCGTCACCTCCAGCGTCGTCGACTCGTACGACCCCGCCCCGGCCCCGATGTTGACCACCGTGCGCGCCCCGCCCAAGGCGGCGGTGATCGCCTGCTCGATCCTGATGTCCGGCTGCCGGTAGGTGGCGTATCCGCCGCCTATCGTGCCGTAGTCCGCATCCCCCGCGCTGCCGTCCGCCCCTCGTACGCTCATGATCCGAACCTAGCCGCGCTGTCAACACCTCCATGGCGTTCCGAAGTCGTCAGCCTTCGGCCTGTCCCCGCGCCAGCTCCAGCGCCTCGCGCAGCCGGCCGTCCGCCGCGGCGAGCAGCCGGGCGGCGGCCGGGGCGTCCACCCCGGCGAGGACGACCAGCACGGCGTCCTTCACCTCGCCGCCGGTGGCCGCCAGCGCCCGTCGTGCCGTCTCCTCGTCCGCGCCGGTGATCCCGGTGACGATCCGCCGCGCCCGGTCGCGCAGTTTGGCGTTGCCCGCCCGGACGTCGACCATCAGATTTCCGTACGTCTTGCCGAGCCGGACCATCACCGCCGTGGAGAGCAGGTTCAGCACCAGCTTCTGCGCCGTGCCCGCCTTGAGCCGGGTCGAACCCGCCACCACCTCCGGCCCCGTCACCACCTCGATGCCCAGCTCGGCGGCTGCGACCAGCGGCGACCCGGCGGTCCCCGCCAGTCCGACGGCCAGCGCCCCGGCGGCGCGGGCGCTGCGCACCGCCGCCACCGTGTACGGGGTGCGACCGGAGGCGGAGACGCCCACCACGGTGTCCTCGGAGGTCAGCGCCAGCGCCGCCAGGTCGGCGGTCGCCAGCTCGGGACGGTCCTCCGCGCCCTCCACGGCGCGCACCAGCGCCTGCGCGCCGCCCGCGATCACGCCCACCACCTGACCCGGGGCGGTGTTGAAGGTCGGCGGGCACTCGCTCGCGTCCAGCACCCCGAGCCGCCCCGCCGTCCCGGCGCCCGCGTAGACCAGCCGCCCGCCCCGGGCCATTCGCTCCGCAACCGCGTCCACCACGACGGCGATCCGCGGCAGCTGCCCGGCCACCGCCCCGGCGACCGTACGGTCCTCGGCGTTCAGCAGCCGCAGCAGCTCCAGCGTCCCCAGCCGGTCGAGGCCGGCCCACTGCGGCCGCACCACCTCGGTGGCCGGGCGGTCGGTGTCGTCCATACCGCCTCCCTCCCCGCGCATGACGGCCGGCAACCGGGGCAGGCGCCGCACGGGCGAGGAAAGGAGAGGGCCGTGGGCCACGAGGAGACGGTCGCCGCCCTGCTGAAACGCTTCGGCCGCACCTACGCCGACGAGGCGGGCATCAGGCTCCGCGACACACCGTCGCCGCTCTACCGGCTGCTGGTCCTCACCACGCTCAGCTCGGTGCGGATCGGCGCCGCCCTCGCGGTCGCGGCTGCGTGGGAACTCTCCGCGGCCGGCCTGCGAACCCCGAAGGCGATGGCCGCCTCCCGCCGGCAGGACCGGGTCGACGCCCTCGGCCGCGCCCACTACGTCCGCTACGACGAGAGCACCGCCACCGCCCTCGGCCACGGCGCCGAACTGCTCCTCGGCCGCTGGCACGGAGACCTCCGCCGCCTGCGCGACGAGGCCGGCGGCGACCCGGACCGCATCGCCGAACTGCTCCGCGAGTTCCCCCGGATCGGCCCGGTCGGCGCGGGCATCTTCTGCCGCGAGGCCCAGGCCGTCTGGCCCACCCTGCGTCCCTCCTTCGACGCCCGCACCCTGCGCGCCGCCGCCGACCTCGGCCTGCCCCACACCCCCACCGCCCTCGCCGCCCTGACCCCACCGCACGACCTCGCCCGCCTCGCCGCCGCCCTCACCCGCCTCAGCCTGAGCCACCCCCACGGCGACCCGCTCCTCGCCGCCGCCGAGCGCGTGAGGCCGCCGAGATCGCGGCAGGCCTGGGCTTGACCTCGACCGCCGTGGCACGCCTGGGCGCGGCAGCAGCAGCGACCGGGCGGGTCGATGACCGGGCTGCTCAGGTGGGGGGTGTCAGCTGGTTGAGGAGGGCGCGGGCGAGGGGGATCGGGAGGGCGGGGTTGGCGGCGGCGACTTCGGCGAGGTGGGGGACGGGGTCGCCGATCAGTTCGGTGAGGAGGGTGGGCGGGAGGGAGGGGTGGGCGGCAGCGATCGGGCGGGCCTGTTGGTCCGCCAGGCAGACGGTCAGGGCGGGTAGCGGGGCCGCGGGGTGGGAGGCGATGGCGCGCAGGGCCTTCTGGACGGGCGGGCGGTGGTGGGCCAGGTCGGTGAGCAGGGCCGGTGAGGCGTCCGGGTTGGTGGCCATCCGGGCGGCGACGCGGACGCCGTGCCGGGTGAGCATGGCGCGCAGCAGCGGCTCGGGCAGACCGGGGTGCGGGGCGATCGCCTTCAGGACCTTGGCATCGGGGTCGGCGGCGAGGGCATCGCGGACGGTGGGCGGCAGGTCGCGGCGCTCGGCGACCAGCATCCGGACGGCCGGTATCGGGGAGGCGGCCAGCTGTGCGACCTCGGCGGGGGAGGCGGCCGCGATCCGGGGTACCAGGACGGGGTGGCTGCGGCCTCGGACGGCCAGTCGGGTGAGCACGTCGAGCGGCAGCCGTGGGTGGTCGGTCAGGGGCCCGGTGACGTCGCTGCTCTCGTCCTCGGCCAGGATGCGGATCACGTCCTCGTCGATCGCCGGGTTCTCGGCGAGCGTGCTGCGAACCCACCGCACCGGGTCGGTGGCGAGCCGGCGGTACACCTCCGGCGGCAGGTCGGTGCGGGTCGCCAGCTCGGAGCGTGGCGGCACCGCGGGGTGGTCGGCGAACCGGGCGGCGAGGGCGGCGGGCGTCGCGGGGTGGGCGAGGGCGTTGGCCGTGATGTGGTGCCGGGCGGTCTCGTGCTCGCCGGAGCAGGCGCTGCCGGGCAGCGCCGGGCAGTCCGGGAACTCGCAGTCCTGGCCGTGCTCGTAGGGCACGGTGTGCCGCTCGCAGACCGGGCAGGCACCGGCCGGTGGCAGCGTGTCGCCGGCGAGCAGTGCATCGCCGGCGAGCAGGGCGTCGCCGGTGAGCAGGGCGAGCAGGACGTCCGGCGGTGTCCGGTCGTTGGCGGCCACCGCGCGGCGGACGGTGGTGTGCGGGTGGTGGGCGAGGGCCGCCGCGAGATCGGGCGGTGCGGCGAGGGCGAGTTCCGCGACGACCTCGGGGTCCCGGTCCTCGGCGAGGCGCCGCATGACGTCGTCCGGCAGGTCGGGGCAGGCGGCGAGCCGGCCGCGCAGCCAGGGGTCGGGGTCGGCCGCGAGCCGTCGTGCCAGGTCCGGCCGGCTCTCGCCGCGCTCCAGCAGGGTGAGCGCGGCCTCGGGCCGGCTCGCGCCGTCGACGGCGGCGGTGAGCGCGCGGACCTGGGACGCGGTGAGGTCGTCCCGGTCGGTGAGCTCGGCGGCGAGGTCGTCGGCGCGAGTCCGGTCGGGGGTGGTCGAGGCGAGGGCGATCAGCCGGTCGACCAGGTCGGCGGGCAGGGCGGGGTTGGCGGCGAGGCCGCACAGGACGCGGTCGGGGTGGAGCACGTGGATCACCCCGGCATCCTGCCAGGTCCGTGGTGGCGCGCCTGCGCCTGCGCGCGGGTGCGTTCCTGCTCGGTCAGGCCATCCAGAAGAAGACCGCCGTCATCCGCCGGTCCTCCAGGGACAGGCCGTGGTAGGCGGTGGCACTGTGGATGAGGTTGGCGTGGTAGACGAGCAGGCGGTTGAAGCGGTTGGGGACACAGACGTCCTCGGTGAAGGCGTCGGCGGGGACCCGGCGGGTGCCGAGGGCCTCGACGAGGTTGTTGTGCGGTGCCGTGACCAGGTTGCCGCCGAGCCGGCCGCCGGGGAACTGCTGGCGGTAGAAGCCGGTGCCGGCGCCCTTGGGGGCGCCGGGGGTCAGGTAGAGGACGGCCGCGTAGCGGCAGAGGGCGCGGGAGTCGGTGTGCGGGCGCGGCTCCGATTCGGCGGCGCCGACGAGCTGGACGCAGTTGTGGTTCAGGGTGCCGCCGCCGGGAGCGGTCTGCACCCAGAGCCGCGGTGCCCCGGTGGCCTTGCGGACCAGTGCCTCGACGCGGACCAGTTCGTCCGGTTCGAGGCCGGGCATGGTCCGCAGGCCGGGCCAGGTCTCCGGGCGGTAGGGGTAGCCCTCGGCCCAGTCGTTGCGTTCCAGGCAGCGGCGCCGGACGCTGTCCGGGTCGGGCAGGACGTCGTCGAACACCCAGTAGTCGCGGCCGGGAGTGGGCTTGCGGTAGGGCAGGACGGGAAGGGGAGCCGTCCGTCCGGCGGGCAGTGGAGGCATGGGCCGACCATAGGATTTGTCGCCCCCAACGTTCTGCCGTGAGCAGGTCAACCTTTCGTCAAGGTCGCCATGACCATGACCGGTTGTGTGTGGGCGGGGTCACGCTTGAGCGCGCGGCGGGGGACCGGAAGGGTGATGCCATGACCACCTTCGAGATCGATCCGGCCGACCCGTCGGCCGCCGGGGCGCCGCGCACCCGCACCCATCACTGGCAGTCCGGTCCGCCCATCTCCGCGTTCCCGCACCTCACCGGCGAGGAGATCCTCCAGGAGATCATCGCCGGCCGGATCCCGCAGCCGCCGATCGGGAGCACCATGGGCTTCCGGCTGGTGGAGGCCGGTCCCGGGACGGCCGTCTTCGACGGCGAGCTCGGCGACCACCTCTTCAACCCGATGAACACCGTCCACGGCGGGTACCTGGCCACCCTGCTGGACTCGGCGCTCGGCTGCGCCGTGCTGAGCCGGCTGCCGGCCGGCGTCGGCTACACCACCACCCAGCTGAACGTGCACATGGTGCGGCCGTTGTTCGCGGACTCGGGCCAGGTGCGCTGCGAGGGGGTCGCCCTGCACGTCGGTCGGACGATCGCCACCGCGGAGGCGCGGATCATCGGTTGCGAGGACGGCCGGCTCTTCGCGCACGCGACCACCACCTGTGCCGTCCTGGCCCCGCGTCGGGCCGGCTGACGCACCCGAACGGGCCCAGGGCTCCGGGCTCCCGGCGGTTCGCCCGCGCGCGTCGGCGCGGTTGCCGACCGCGGGGCCCGTCGGCCGTGACGGGGCGGCCGACGGGTGGTGGCCGGTGGGCGGCGGCCGGTGCGCGGCGGCGGCACCGTGCCCCGGACACCACTACGCCCCGAGGGCCGCGGCGACCAGCCCGCAGACGGCGACGAAGCCGCAGATCCCGAGGTTGATCACCTTGTGGGAGAGGAAGACGGCGGCGAACTCGCGGATGGTCGCGCTCGGCCAGTAGTACCGGGCGGTGGGCGAGCCGCAGACCTGGCCGGTGACACCGGTCTTGCGGGCCGTCAGGGCGGCACGGAAGGCGTGGAAGTTGTTGGTGACGACGACGGCGCGGTAGTCGGCCTTGGCCTGCTCCATGATCACCTTGCTGAACAGCAGGTTCTCCTCGGTGGTGCGCGAGCGGTCCTCGCGCTCCAGCCGCTCGGCCGGGAAGCCGCGTTCGGTCAGGTAGTTCGCCATCGCGTGGGACTCCGGCAGCTTCTCGTCCGGACCCTGGCCGCCCGAGGTGATCAGCACCGGCGGATTGCCGCGCGCGGCCTGCTTCTCGTAGAGGTCGCGGCCGCGTTCCAGCCGGCTGGCGAGCAGCGGCGGCACCCGCTCGCCGCCGATCAGCCCGGAGCCCAGCACCACGACGAAGTCGACGTCGCCACGCGGCCGGTGGAGCTGGTAGAGGAAGGCGTAGCCGACGAAGCAGACGAACAGGAAGGAGACGTAGCCGACCACCAGCAGCGCGGTCGCGGCGAGGATGCCGATGCTCGGGGACTTGGTGAGCAGCGCCACGATGAACAGCCCGATCAGGCCCAGGATGCCGAGTCCGGCGAGCAGGGACAGCAGGTTCGCCGGCCGCCGCCCCTCCTTGCGGATCATCGTCAGCCCGTTGGAGAGCAGGAACCAGACCAGGGCGATGGTGCCGACGGTCGGGAGCAGCGCGATCAGGGCGACCGCCAGCTCGGCGACCAGGCTGGGTGCCCGGCGGAGCTCGGCGATCAGTGCGAGGGCGAGCAGCGAGACCGCGATGCCGAGCAGGACGGCGTTGCTGAACCGGCGGCGGTCGCGAAGGACTCCGATCCCACACAGGAGGAAGAACAAGGCCGCTGGGGCATAGGCGATCATGTCCGTATCGTAGGGTCCGGCCGGACGGCTTCGGCGCGGGCCTCCCGGTCCGCGGGATACCCGCCGGTAGTATCCGTTTCGACCGCCTTTCCCTCGCCGTCCCGGTCCGATTCCACCGGCCGGCCGACCCGGCGGACGCCGGGGACGGCCGCGGTGCCGGCGCAGGCGAGCGCGACCAGGACAGCGGTGACCAGCAGCGGCCCGGTGCTGCCCCAGGCGTCCGCGGCCAGCGGTGCGAGCGCGTACCCGAGCGGGGCGGCGGCGAGCGACAGCAGCCAGTCGTAGGACGTCACCCGGGCCAGTACCTGCGGTGGGAACTCCTGCTGCACGACCGTCTGCCACACCGGGCTGAGGAAGCCCAGCCCCGTCATCGCCAGCGCGTACGCGGCCACCGTGACCGGGGCCGGCGCCGCCAGGGCGAGGGAGGTCAGCGGCAGGGCGTACAGGGCCAGGCCCAGGTTGGCGACCAGCACCGGCCGCCGCGGCCGGTACCGGCCGGCGAGCAGCGAACCGACCAGCACGCCGCCCGCGGCGGCCTGGGTCATGGCGATCCAGACGCCGTCCCCGCCCAGCTGCCGGGTGGCGATCAGCGGGCCGAGGGTGAGCAGCACGGCGGCGGCGCCGTTCCACACGCCGTGGCCGATCAGGCTCGTCCAGTACCAGTCGCGCGAGCGCACCTCGCTCCACCCGCGCACCAGATCGGTGCGCAGCGAGCGGCGTTCGCCGGGGGTGTGCCGCACCCGCAGCCGCGTCAGCAGTGCCGCGCTGACCAGGAAGGAGAGGCCGTCCAGCAGGAACGCCCAGCCGGGGCCGGCCGTCCAGATCAGCAGTCCGGCGAGTGCCGGGCCGCCGAGCCGTGCGGCGTTCGCGGCCGAGGCGAGCAGCGCGTTGGCCCGCATCCGGTGCGGCCCCGCCACGGTGGCGGCGACCAGCGGCGTCGCCGTCGGTATGGCGAACGCGGAGGCGATCCCGCCGACCGCCTCGGCCGCCGCGATCGGTGCCAGCCGGGGCTGGTCGGCGAAGAGTTCGAGGCCGACGGCCAGCTGGGCGGCGGCCCGGACCAGGTCGGTGACGAGCGCGACCAGCCGGGGGTTGACCCGGTCCCCGACCACGCCGCCCAGCGGGAGCAGCAGCAGACGCGGGACCATCGCGCAGCCGAGCACGAGGGCGAGCGCGCCGGAGGAGCCGGTCGCCCGGGTGACGGCGATGGCCAGGGCGGCGGGCACGACGGCGTCGCCCAGGGTGGAGATCGTCCGGCCGAGGAAGAGCAGCCGGAAGTCGGGTAGGCGCAGCGGGTGCTGAAGCAGGGTCACGGGAAGCACTGTATTTCGTTGCCGAAGTTTCGGCAACGAAATATCGGCGACCCGAAACCCGCAGCTCACGGACGCCTACACTCGGGGCATGACACGCGCGACCCACCGGACGGCGGCCGAGCGGCCCCGCGACTGGACCGACGGCCACGTCGAACGCTGGCGGCCGGTGCTGCCGCACCTCGACCCGGACGTCGAGGGCGCCGTCACCCGGATGAGCAAGCTCACCCGCCACCTCGGGCGGGTCCGCGAGCAGGGGGTGGCCGACTACGGCCTGCAGAAGCACGAGTTCGACACCCTGCACGGGCTGGCCGGCCGCGGCGGCCGGGCCACCCCCTCCGACCTGCGCGCCGACCTCAACCTGGCGCCGGCCTCGGTGACCGGCCGTCTGGAGGCGCTGGAGCGGCGCGGATTCGTCGTCCGCACCCCCTCCAGCGACGACCGGCGCCGGGTCGACGTCGAACTCACCGAGGCGGGCCGGCTGGCCTGGCGGCGGGCGCTGGACGTGGTCGGCCACGAGGAGCAGCGCCTGCTCGGCGTCCTCACCCCGGTCGAACGGCGTCAGCTCTCCGACCTGCTGCGCCGCGTCCTGCTGGCCGCCGAGCAGCCGGTGCCGGAGGCCCCGGCCGACCGCCTGCGGCCGCGGACCGACCGCGCGGAGACCGGCTGGCACGGCTGATCCGGCACGGCTGATCCGACACGGCCGGGTCGGCACGCCGGAGACCGTCCCGAGGCGGCGGGCCGTCAGTTCCAGGGCCCGACCGTGAGGCGGATCCGGGCGTCCGGTCCGAGGATCGGCCGGGTGGTGGCCGGCAGCGGCACATGGGTGAGCCAGGAGCCGTCGCCCTGCGGGGCCTCGTCGGGCAGCGGGTCGCCGGTCGGGCTCAGGTCCCGGATCGCCCCGGGCACCTCGGAGTTCCAGTGCGCCCAGGCCGCCGGCCGTTCACCGTCGGCGGCCACGTCGACGATCAGGGTGTCCGAGAAGTCGGCGGTCTGCTCCAGGTGGTCGCCGAAGCCGAAGAGCCCGTGCGTCTCGCGCAGCGAGAGCAGGTTCAGGTCGAGCACGAACCGCAGCGCGCCCGAGTCCTGCGGGCGGAGCCGGCTGGAGAGGAAGGTGGTCGCCAGCGGGACGGCGCCGTCCCCGGCGGTGGCGGCCCGTGCGCGCAGGCTCGCCTCGGTCGGATCGGACAGCTGGATCGGGCACCAGTGCGGCGCGGCCCGTTCGTGCATCAGCACCGGCAGCCCGCGCGCCGTGACCCGCACCTCGGCCTGCCAGGTGACCTCCGGGTCCCCGGGCAGCCGGACGTCGACGAGGTCGGTGTCGGCGCGCACGTCGCCGAACAGGAAGCGGCGCAGGTTCTGGTAGCCCTCCTCGGAGTTGACCAGCCCGTAGGCGCCGCTGTGGCTGCGGTAGGCGAACGCCCGGTTGGCGCCGGTGACCTGGGCGTTCTCGATCTGCACCAGCCCGTCGCTGCGCGGGCCGACCGCCTCGGACGAGATGCCGTGGCCGACGTCGTAGTCCCGGGCGTCGGTGCCGACCATGCAGAACACCCGGTCGAGCGGGAAGCGGCCGGCGGCGTTCGCGGCCGGCCCGCTGCCGTCGTCGTCGCCGATGTCCACCGCGCGCCAGCCGTCCGGCGGTCCGTCCGGGTCCGGAGCCGGGGTCAGGTACTGGTACATCCGGTCCGGGCCGAAGATGTCGGCGCCGTTGATGTCGAAGAGGTCGCGCAGCGCCTCCGGGACCCCGAAGCCGACGGCGAAGGTGATGCCGCCGTGCGGCGTTCCGTAGGTGAACAGCTTCGCGACGTAGTCGGTGGCGCGTTCGTTGCGCTCGGCCGGGATGATCTTCTGCAGCAGGCAGCGGCAGATCAGCCCGCCCATCGAGTGGGCGACCAGGTTCACCCGGCGCGCGCCGGTCCGCTCCCGTACGTGGTCGATCAGCCGCAGCAGGTCACGGGCGGCCGTCTCCAGGTCGAACGACTGCGCTCGGCCGCCCCAACTGCCGGAGCAGAGGTCGTAGAAGCGGTGGATCCAGATGCTCTCGGGGGGAGGGTCCTCCTCCTTCTGTGGCCGCGGTCCGCCCTCGACGACGATGTGGTAGCCGTCGTCGAGGTGCAGTCGCAGTAACGGACTTTCGAACTGGTAGAGAACGGGGTTGTCCTGGCGGCCGACGCGGATGTGCGTCGAGCCCTGGTTGAATCCGTAGAACGGATCCGTGACGGCCTTCTCGATCCCGGGGGTGCCTCCGGCGTATCCCCGGACGTAGATGATCGGGAGCCCGGCGGACGGCGTGCTCATGGCCGGCCTGCCCTCTCCGCGGCCGGTACCGGCCGGCACCGGCCGACCCGTTGACTGGCGAGCTTCTCCTCCCAGTGTCGGCGGCCGGCGCCGGCCTGTCACCCCCCTGCTCCGGACCGTTGATGACCCGTCACTGAACGTGTGGGGGCCGTTCGCCCGCGAATCGCTCCATCGCCGCCAGGACGGTCTCGCGGGTGGCGGGGGAGCCGGTGTGTCCGGCGTTCTGGATCACCGTCAGCTCGGCGTCCGGCCAGGCCTTGGCGAGCGCCCAGGCGGTGTCCAGCGGACTGTCGAGGTCGAGGGCGCCGTGGATCAGCACGCCCGGGATGCCGGCCAGCCGGTGCGCGTCGCGCAGCAGTTGGCCGGGCTCCAGGAAGGCCCGGCGGGAGAAGTAGTGCGCGGTGATCCGTACGAAGGCCGTCAGCGCCTCGGAGGGCCGGTTCGTGTAGGCGTTCGGGGAGCCCTGGGTCTCGTGGGAGATGACCGCGTCCTCCCAGGTCGCCCAGGCGAGGGTGGCCGCGCGGCGCACGGACTCGTCCGGGTCGTTGAGCAGCCGGTCGTACGCGACGAGCAGGTCGCCGTCGCGGTCCTCGGGCGGCAGCGCGTCGCGGAAGGCCTCCCAGGGGCGCGGGAACAGCCGCCCGACGCCCCGGTAGAGCCAGTCGATCTCCTCGGGCCTGGTCGTCGTGACGGCGCTGATCACGATCTCCGACACCCGTTCGGGGTGCGCCTGCGCGTAGGCGAGGATCAGCGTGGAGCCCCAGGAGCCGCCGAACATCAGCCACCGCTCGATGCCCAGGTGTTCGCGCAGCCGCTCCAGGTCGGCGACGAGGTGCGCGGTGGTGTTGTGCTCCAGGCCGGTCGCCGGGTCGGCGGCGTGCGGCTCGCTGCGGCCGCAGTTGCGCTGGGAGAACAGCACCAGCCGGTAGCGCTCGGGGTCGAAGTACCGCCGGTTTCCGGTGTTCAGTCCGGAGCCCGGTCCGCCGTGCACCACGACGGCGGGCTTGCCGTCCGGGTTGCCGGACACCTCCCAGTGGATCCGCTGGCCGTCGCCGACGTCCAGCAGGCCTTCCGCGTAGGGCTCGCCGACGGGGTGGAAAGCGGTCATGCGGGTGCCTCCTCGTTGGGACGGATCGTGCGCGCCCGCGAGACTAGCGGTCTGACGGACGGTGGTCGAACGATTTCGGACGGCACCCGCCCGATGCCGGCGCCATCGTGAGGCGGACGGCGCCGAGGGTCCCGCGCCCGGACGGTCAGCGGCGCTCGGCCGGGAGCAGCGCCGCCAGCCCGTCGAGGATGCGTTCGAGGCCGAAGGCGAACCGGGCGTCGAGGTCCGGCCCCGTGAGCTCGTCGGCCATCGCGACCAGCCGCGGGAACTCGTCGGCCGGCAGTGCCCGGAACCGCTCGGCGGCGGCGTCGGCGACCGCGCGCCGGCCGGTGCCGGTGGTCTCGGCCGCCGCCATCGGGGACTGCTCCTGGAGCACGAAGCCCTGCACGTACGCGCCGAGCAGGTAGGACACCATCGCGGCATCGGCGGCGGAGAAGCCGGCCCCGCGCAGCCGGTCGAGCTGGTCCTCCATCAGGTGCAGCAGGTTCGGACCGGGTGCGAGGCGGCCCGCCACCACCTTGGCCGCGTCCCGCCTGCCGAGCAGGTGGGCGCGGTGGCGATCGCAGTAGCCGCGCAGCTGGACGCGCCAGTCGCCGGTGCGCGGCGGGGCCTCGACACCGGCCATCAGGGCGTCGTTGAGGAGGTCCAGCAGCTCCTCCTTGTTGCGGACGTGCCAGTACAGCGAGGCGGCCTTGACGCCGACCTCGGCGGCCACCTTGCGCATCGACAGGCCGGCCAGGCCGTCGCGCTCCAGCACCCGCAGCGCGGCCTGGGCGAGTGCCTCGCGGGTGAGTGCGGGCTGGGCGGCGTCCTGCTCGTCGGCCGGCATGTGGTCCTCGCTGTTCGTCGGGCGGGCGGCGATCGCACTTGCAATCTAACACCGTTAGGTGCACGCTGTCCTCCGTCGAACGAGTCCCTAACGCCGTTAGGGACTCTGTGGGTCGAAGCACTTCGTGCGACCGAATCAACCGAATCAGGAGGGCCACCCGATGGGGGAGACCGAGGGGACCGCGGCGCCGGGCGCCCGGCGCCGCCGGCTCGCGCTCGCGACGCTCTGCATCACCATGTTCATGTCCATGCTGGACAACGTCATCGTCAACAACGCCCTGCCCCGCATCGGCCGGGACCTCGACGCGGGCATCACCGGCCTCCAGTGGGTGGCCGAGGGCTACAGCCTGGTCTTCGCCGCCCTGCTGCTCACCGGCGGCGCGCTCGGCGACCGCTACGGCCGCACTGCCGTCTTCCGGCTCGGGCTCGCGCTGTTCACGGCCGGCTCGGCCGCCGCCGCGCTCGCCGGAACCGTCGGGACGCTGGTCGCCGCGCGGATGCTCCAGGGCGTCGGCGCCGCCCTGCTGACCCCGGGCAGCCTCGCGATCCTGCGGCAGGTGTTCACCGACGAGCGCGAGCGCACCAAGGCGATCGGGACGTGGTCCGGCGTCTCCGCGCTCGGCCTCTCGGTCGGCCCGGTGGTCGGCGGCCCGATGGTGGAGGCCTTCGGCTGGGCGAGCGTGTTCTGGATCAACGTGCCGATCGGCGTCGCCGCGCTCGTCCTCTCCGGCCGGGTGCTGCCCGCGATCCCGGGTCGCGCCCGCCGCGTCGACCTCGGCGGCCTCGTGCTGTCCTCGACGGGCCTCGCCGCCGCCGTCCACACCCTCGTCGAGGGCCCCGGGCGCGGCTGGACGGACACCCGGGTGATCACCACCGCGGTGCTCGCGGTGCTGCTGCTGGTCGCCTTCGTGCTGCTCGAACGGCGGATCGCCGAGCCGATGCTGGACCTTCGGCTGTTCCGGGACGGCGTGCTCGGCGGCGCGCTGCTCGGCGGGTTCATGGTGAGCTTCGGGATGTTCGGTGCGCTGTTCTTCCTGCCGCTCCTGATGCAGGGCGTGCTGGACTGGTCACCGACGGCGGCCGGCCTCGCCGGCCTGCCGATGACGGCGATGATCGTCGTCGCCGGCCCCGTCTCGGCCCGGCTGACCGGCCGCCACGGGCCCCGGTTGCCGCTGGTCCTGGGCATCGCCCTGTGCGCGCTGGGCCTGGCCGGCCTGTCGCTGTACGGTGAGCAGGCCCGCTACGCCGAGTACCTGTGGACGCTGTTCGTGCTCGGCCTGGGCATGGGGATGACCTTCACGCCGGTGTCGATCGCCGTTCTCCACCGGGTCGCCCCCGAGCGGATGGGGACCGCGTCGGCCACCGTCAACACCCTGCGCGAGCTCGGCGGCGTCCTCGGCATCGCCGTCCTCGGCGCCGTGCTGACCCACCGCCTGACGACCGTGCTGACCGCCTCGCCGGCCGGCCTCGGCCTCCCGTCCGGGACGCTCGGCCGCGCCGCGGACACCCTGGCCACCGCCACCACCGCCCCGGCCGAGTCGTTGCCCGCCCCGGTCGGGTACGCCGTCGAGCACGCCTTCACCGACGGCATCCACCTCGCCCTGCGCTGCGGCGCGGCGGCCCTGGCGGTGGCCGCCGTGCTGGTCGCCCTGCTGCTGCGCGCGGGTCGGCGTCCGCCGGCCGCCGCGGCCCCCGGCCCCGCGGAGCACGACCTCGCCGCCGAGGCCGAAGCGGGGGCCGAGGCCGGGGCTCGAGCCGGGACCGGATCCGTCGCCGGGACCGCGCCGTAGCGCCCGCGCCCGCTCACCCGCCGACCTGGAGCCCGCTCAGCGGATGCCCTCCACCGCGCACTGGGCGGCGCGGGCCAGGGACTTGCGGGCCTCCCAGCGGCGGGACGGGTCGCCGGGCGGGGCCGGGATCGCCGGGCGGAAGGCCAGCTCGGCGACCAGGCCCCGGACGGCGACGACCCGGGCCAGCGAGGTGAGCAGACCGTCCTCGCCGACGAAGGCGGGCGCGCTGGTGGGGCGGCCGTCGGCCAGCCGGTAGCGGATCGCCACCGGCTGGACGGGGGCTGCGGCCCGGACGGCGGCCTCGAAGAAGGCCGGGCGGAAGCGGCCGCTCTCCCGGCCGCACCAGGTGGAACCCTCCGGAAAGACGATCATCGGGTGACCGGCCCGCAGCGCGGCGGCCACCTCGGCGACGGTCGTCGGCAGTGAGCGCAGCCGGTTGCGGTCGAGGAAGACGGTCCCGCCCAGGGCGACCAGCGGACCGAGCACCGGCCAGCGCCGCACCTCGGTCTTGGCCAGCGAGCGGCCCGGGCTGGCGGCGGCGATCAGCGGGATGTCCAGCCAGGAGACGTGGTTGGCCACCAGCAGCATCCCGCTCCCGCCCCCCGGTTCCGCCTGGGGGCCGGGTTCGATCCGCACCGCGACCCCCAACGAGCCGAGCAGGGTGCGAGCCCAGAACCGGGCGAGCCGGTCGCGCGGCCCGCGCGGCAGGGCCCGGGTCGGCACGGTGAGCGCGAGCCCGACCGTGAGCACCGTCAGACAGGCGGCCAGCCGCAGGACCCGGCGGGGGAGGGCGACGGTGGGCGCCGGGTCGGTCAGGCAGGCCTCCGGGGTGCAGGAGGCCGTCGGCAGCCAGACACTCATGAGACCTGTTCCGGGGCCGGGGCCGGGGCCGGGGCCGCCGTGCCGACGCCGCCCACGCCGGAGAGGAAGTGCCGCAGGTAGCGCGGGTCGGTGCGCTCCAGCGACAGCAGCACGTAGAGGTCGGCGCAGTCGAAGTCCGGGTCGTGCGCGGGCCGGCCGCAGACCCAGGCGCCGAGCCGCAGGTAGCCGCGGAGCAGGGCCGGCAGCGGCGCCTTGGCGGCCCGCTCCACACCGGTGGCGTCCCACGGGCGGTGCGGGGTCACCCGGTACTGCTCGGGGGCGAGGTGCTTGGCGGCGACGGTGTCCCACACCCGGGCGGCGGTGGCGCCGCCGTCCTCCAGCGAGATCGAGCAGCAGCCGCCCACCCAGGTGTTGCCGGTGTCGGCGAGGTAGCGGGCGATGCCGCCCCACATCAGGTTGATGACCGCGCCGTTGCCGCGGTGCTCGGCGGCGATGCAGGAGCGGCCGAGCTCCACCAGCCCCTCGCGCAGCGGGGCGAGGCCGGAGAGGTCGAACTCGCCGTCGGAGTAGAGCCGCCCGGCCCGGCGGGCGGCCTCGGGGCGCAGCAGCCGGTAGGTGCCGACGACCGCGCCGTCCTCGCCCTCGCGGACGAGCAGGTGGTCGCAGAACTCGTCGAACGGGTCGACGTCCAGCCCGGGGACGGTGCTGTGCAGGGTGGCGCCGAGTTCGTCGGCGAAGACCTGGTGGCGCAGCCGCTGGGCGGCCCGGACGTCGGCCTCGTCGCGGGCCAGCGCTACGGTGTAGACGGCCGAGGCGGAGCCGGCGGCGCCGTCCTGGCGCGCGGCGGGCACCGCGTCGGCGGCCCGGCCGGGGGTGACTGCGGGCGGAGCGTACGTGGGGGCGGTGGTCATGGCGGACCCTCCAGGGCAGCACGGACGACGGCGGCGGCCACGGGGTTCCCGTGGCACCGGCCCGGCCAGGCCCGTACGGTCGACGGGTCTGCGAACCGGCACCCGTATGTCTCTCCAAGTCGGCTGGCATCCACGTTGCCGTTCGGCGGAGCGCAGATGTGCACCTGCTGAATGCGGTCACTCGACGTGTGCGGGACACCTGTTGGGCACCGGCGCGCCGCCCTATCCTCCGCTGCATGGGGTGGATTCCGGGGGCGGGATTCTGGCGAGGACTCGCCAGCGACATGTCAGGCGTACTGCGGTGCCAGGCGGCGGCGACGGCGGGGCTCGCCGTCGTCTATCTGCTGGCCAGGGCGGTCGGACTGGCACCTTCGCCGTGGTGGTGCCTGGTGGTGGCGATGGCGCTCGCCCTGCACCTGGTCGGCGAGCGCTGCTGGGAGGACGACCGCCGACCGCGGGCCGCGCTGGTGGCGCTGGCCGTGGCGCTGCTGGTCGCGGTGGCGCCGTACCTGCTGATCGGGGTGGCGGCCGGCTGGGCGGAGGCGCAGGCGGCGGACACCTATGCCTCGGGCGCGATGGCGGGCGGGCTGCTGCTCGCCGGGTACGTGGTGCGCGCCGTGCACACGCTGCGCAGCGGCGCCCACCCGCCCGGCCCCGCCGTCGCCCCGGCACCCGGCCGGGGCACGGGCGGGTAGCGGGTCGGACGGGGGCCGGGCGGGTGGGCGCCGGGGTCTCGGCGGGGCCGAGGGGCGGTCGGGTCGGGTCAGTACGCCTGCCAGCCCTGCGGATCGAGGCCGCCCGGGATGACCTCGGCCGGCCCGTAGGGCTCGCGGGTGAGGACGAAGGAGCCGATGTCCAGATGGCTGACCGAGCCGTCGGCGGCCCGCACCACGCGCAGCGTCTCGCCCGCGTAGTAGTCGTCGAGCCCGGTCCAGGTGCCGTCCTCCTCGGGGCGGAACCGGGAGCCGCGGCCGCCGCGGCCGAGCACCGAGAGCTCCAGCGCGCGCCCGGCCGCCAGCCGCAGGACGTGCGGAGCGGCGCCCCAGTACCAGGGGCCGGTGAGGGCGAGGAGCTGCTCGTCGACCTCGGACAGCGGACGCCACGGCTCGGGGAGGCGGGGCTCGTGCTGCGCGGTGATCGCGATCAGCTCGGCGGCGACCAGCGGGGTGCGGGAGCCGTGGGTGGCGTTGGCGAAGGCGATCGCGGCCAGGCCGTCGGCCTCGCTGACCCACAGTCCGGCGGTGAAGCCGGGCATCGAGCCGCTGTGCCCGAACAGGGTGCGGCCGTCGTGCCGGATCAGCTGCAGGCCCAGGCCGTAGGTCTCGGTCCAGTCGTCGGTGTCCGGGGCGACGGCGGGGCGGCGCATCTCGGCCAGGGTGTCGGCGGACAGCACCTTCGGGTCGCCGTCGGCCAGGAAGGCGGCCCACCGGGCGAGGTCGGCGGTGGTGGACCAGAGCTGGCCGGCCGGGGCCATCAGTCCGGTGTCGTTGAGCGGTTCGGGCAGCAGGACGTCGGCCCAGGGGTGGACGGCGAAGCCGCCGGCGTGCGGGTGCTCCGGGAGCAGGGTGGTGCGGTCCATGCCGAGGGGTTCGAGCACCTCGCGGCGCAGCACCTCGCCCCAGTGCTCGCCGCGCAGCCGCTCGACCAGCGCGCCGAGCAGCGCGTAGGTGGGGTTGGAGTAGTGGTGCAGCCGCCCGGCCGGATGGCGCCGGGGCCGCTCCTCCTCCAGCAGGTCGGCGAGGGCGGGACGCAGCGCGCCCTCGGTCCGCTCCCACCAGGGGCCGGGGGTCTCGGAGGCGAGGCCGGCCGAGTGCGAGAGCAGCTGGGCGACGGTGGCGCCGTCGGCGGGGGTGCCGGGCAGGTGGCGCTCGACCGGGTCGGCGAGGTCGAGCAGGCCCTCGTCGCGCAGCCGCAGGACGAGCACGGCGACGAAGGTCTTGGTGATCGAGCCGATCCGGTACTGCACGTCGGCGGTGGGCGCGTGGCCGTCGACCATGCTGCGGGCGCCGTTCCAGACCGGCCGCCCGTCCCGGACCACGGCGGCCACCATCGAGGGGGCGCGGCCCTCGCTCTGGGCGACGGCCAGGCGGTGCAGCAGCGCGCGGCGGGTGGTGGGGAGCAGTTCGTCGGACAGGTCGGTCATCTGATCCTCTGACATGGTGCGGTCGGCTTCGGTCGGGTTCGTTCCGCGGTGCCATGGCACAGCGGCCCCAACCTAGTTCGCTCCGGGCGCGTGGTTCCACCCATTTTCTCCCGATCGCCGATTCCCCGTCCGACACTCCGGCACCGTCCGTCCGGCGGACATCACTTGACATGAGCAATTGGTCCAGTCCATTTTGGGGCCCTCCCCGCACCTCCACCCCCACACCCCCACTGGAGGTCATCGGTGCACAAGCGCACCCGACTGCCCGCCGCCGGCGCCGCCGCGCTGCTCGCGGCCGCCGCGGCGTTCACCGCGCCCACCGCCGCCCACGCGGCCGACCAGCTCACCAACGGCGGCTTCGAGACCGGCACACTGTCCGGCTGGAGCTGCTCCGGCGGCCTCGGCTCGGTCGTCACCACCCCCGTGCACAGCGGCGGCATGGCGCTCGCCGGCGCCGCCACCGCGGGCGACACCGCCAAGTGCGTGCAGACCGTCGCGGTCAAGCCCTCCACCACCTACACGCTCTCCGGCTGGGTCCGCGGCAGCTACGTCTACCTCGGCGTCACCGGCGGCGGATCCGCCTGGACCTCCGCCGCCGACTACAGCAAACTGAGCGCCTCCTTCACCACCGGAGCCACCCAGACCAGCGCCGAGGTCTACGTCAACGGCTGGTACGGCCAGGGCACCTACTACGCCGACGACATCGTCCTCGACGGCCCCGGCGGCGGCACCACCCCGCCGGCCGACACCCAGGCCCCCACCGTGCCCGGCAACCTGCGCGCCACCGGCAAGTCCGCCACCAGCGTCACCCTGGCCTGGGACGCCGCCACCGACAACGTCGGCGTCACCGGCTACGACGTGTACCAGGGCGCCGCCAAGGTCGCGACCGCCACCGGCACCACCGCCACCGTGCCCGGTCTGAGCGCGTCCACCGCCTACACCTTCACCGTCAGGGCCCGCGACGCGGCCGGCAACACCTCCGCCGGCTCCACCGCCCTGACCGTCACCACCGACGCCAACGGCGGCGGCCCCGCCCCGAGCGGCTTCAAGCAGGCCGCGCCCTACCTCTACAACGGCTGGGGCAACCCGCCGGCCGCCACCACCGTCATGAACGCCACCGGCATCAAGTGGTTCACCCTGGCGTTCGTCCTGGCCCAGAACGGCTGCAACCCCACCTGGGACAGCCAGCGGCCGCTGCTGAACGGCGTCGACCAGGCCACGATCAACGCGGTGCGCGCGGCCGGCGGCGACGTCGTCCCGTCGATCGGCGGCTGGAGCGGCAACAAGCTCGGCCCCAACTGCGCCACCACCGCCGACCTCGCGGCCGCCTACCAGAAGGTGATCGACGCGTACGGCCTCAAGGCGATCGACGTCGACATCGAGAACACCGACGAGTTCGAGAACACCGCCGTCCAGGACCGGATCCTCGGCGCGCTCAAGATCGTCAAGCAGAACAACCCCGGTCTGCGGACCATCGTGACCTTCGGCACCGCCACCACCGGCCCGACCTACTACGGCAACCGGCTGATCGAGCAGGCCAAGGCGCTCGGCGCGGACATCGACGTCTTCACCATCATGCCGTTCGACTTCGGCAACGCGTCCACCGACATGTACGCCGCGACCGTCAGCGCCTCCGAGGGCCTGAAGAGCAAGCTGAAGTCCGTCTTCGGCTGGGACGACGCCACCGCCTACGCGCACATGGGCATCTCCGGCATGAACGGCCTCAGCGACACCGGTGAGATCACCACCGTCCAGAACTGGACGGCGATCCGCGACTGGGCCAACAGCCACCACCTGGCCCGGATGGCCTTCTGGTCGGTCAACCGCGACCGCGGCTGCCCGGGCGGCGGCCAGCAGGAGACCTGCTCCGGCATCGCCCAGAACGACTGGCAGTTCACCTCCGTGACGGCCGGCTTCACCGGCTGACGCACCCACGGCACGGACCCGGCCCGGCCCCTCGGCGGAGGGGCCGGGCCGTACCGCTGCCGCCGTGCGGGCGGGTGACCCCGGCGGCGTGGCGCCGACCCGCATGAGCGCCGCGCTCCTAGGGTCCGTCTGACCGCCGACCACCCCACGGAGCGTCATGCCCTCCCACCGCGAGCCGACCCTTCCCGAGCCGCGCCGGCCAGAGCCGCCCGCCGGCGTCAAGGCCCGCCGGGTGCTCCGCAACCCCAAGGTCTGGGCCGTCCCGGCCGTGCTGGTCGGCCTGCTCAGCCTGCTGATGTCGCTGCTCTACCTCGGCGGCATCCTCGACCCCCGCGGCGATCTGCACCACCTGCCGATCGCCCTGGTGAACAGCGACCGCGGGGCCGAGGCCGGCGGGCAGCCGCAGAACCTCGGCGAACAGCTCGTCACCGGCATCGCCACCGCCCCCGGCCAGGGGGACACCGTCTCCTGGCGGCGGCTCGACGAGGCCGAGGCGAAGCGGCAACTGGCCTCCGGCAAGCTCTACGGGGCGCTCCAGGTGCCGCCCGAGTTCACCGCCACCGTGGTCGCCCTCGGTGGCGCGAGCGCCAAGCCCGCACGCCCCACCGTGATCCAGTACACCAACCCGGGCGTCGGCAGCCTCGGCTCCTCGATCGCCGCCCAGATCGGCCAGCAGGCCGTGCACCAGGCCTCGCTGGCCCTCGGCACCCGGCTCACCGCCCTCCCGCAGGCCCAGGGTCTGGACGACGCGGCCCGGCTGCTGATCGCCGACCCGATCGCCCTCAGCACCACCGTCGGCCACCCGATCGGCAACCGCAGCGGACTCGGGCTCTCCGCCTTCTACTACACCCTGCTGCTCGTCCTGGCGGGCTTCTTCGGCGCCAACATCATCGGCAACGGCGTCGACGTCGCGCTCGGCTACGCCGACAACGAGATCGGCCCCTGGCGGGCCCGCCACCCGGTGGTGCCGATCAGCCGCACCAGCACCCTCGCCGTGAAGAGCGTGATGTCGGTGGGCCTGTCGCTGCTCACCTCCTCGCTCATCATGCTGGCCGGGGTGGTGATCCTGGACATGGACGCCGCGCACCTGCCGCTGCTGTGGATCTTCTCGGTCTGCGCCAGCAGCGCGGTCGGCCTCGGCGTCCAGGCCATCAACGCGGCCTTCGGCGGCCTCGGCCTGCTGGTCAGCATGTTCGTCTTCATCGTGCTCGGCC
Source organism: Kitasatospora sp. NPDC058032 (assembly GCF_042885845.1). Classification (NCBI taxonomy): domain Bacteria; kingdom Bacillati; phylum Actinomycetota; class Actinomycetes; order Kitasatosporales; family Streptomycetaceae; genus Kitasatospora; species Kitasatospora sp. NPDC058032. The sequence goes on from NZ_JBHVRK010000006.1 coordinate 263,650, forward strand.
TGCCGTCCTCCGGCGCCACCGTGCCGCTGGACGCCCTGCCGTCCTTCTACCGGTTCCTCGCGCTGTTCGAACCGATGCGCCAGCTCACCGACGGCGTGCGGGCCATCCTGTTCTTCGACGCCCAGGCCGACGCCGGCCTCACCCGGGCCTGGATCTGGATCGGCATCGGCACCGTCGCGGCCCTGCTCTTCGGCTTCGCGATGACCCGCTACTACGACCGCAAGGGCCTGCACCGCACCGTGCCCGAGCTCGCCTGAGCGCGGTCCGGCGCCCCCCGCGCGCGCCCCCGGCGGGGGGCCCCGCGGGGGGGGGGGGGGCCCCCCCCCCCCCGGGCCCCGCCCCCCGCGGGCCCCCCGCTCCCGGGCGCGGGGCCCGCCCCCCGGGGCCCGGGCCCGGTGCGGCGGACCGCGGAGGGCCGGGTCAGCCCGCCGGCAGCGGCGGCAGCTCCGGCCGCTGCAGCCAGGCCTCGAACAGCTCGTCCAGCGGCCCCCGCGCGTACCGGGCGGCATGGGCGCGGAAGTCCGCCGTGGTCACCACCCCGTGCCGGTGGAACGACGCCCAGTCCTTGAGCATCCGGAAGAAGGCGGTGTCGCCGAGGGCCAGCCGCAGCGCGTGCACCACCAGGCCGCCGCGCTGGTACAGCCGGTCGTCGAACATCAGCTTGCGGCCCGGATCGGCCAGCCGCAGGTCCTGCGGCAGCCCGGCCAGCAGCCGGTGCGCGAACGCCGCCCGGGCGCCCGCCGTCGGCCCTCCGGAGCGCTCCGACCAGAGCCACTCCGCGTACTTCGCCAGCCCCTCGTTCAGCCAGATGTGGCTCCAGTCGCCGATCGACACGCTGTTGCCGAACCACTGGTGCGCCAGCTCGTGGGCCACCAGCCGCTCCCGCTCCCAGCCGCCGCCCAGGTGGTTGGTGCCGAAGGTCGCCACCCCCTGCGCCTCCACCGGGACGTCCAGCTCCTCGTCGGCGACCACCACCGTGTACTCGCCGAACGGGTACGGACCGAACACCTCCCCGAAGTAGGCCATCATCTTCGGCTGGCGCCCGAAGTCCCCGGCGAACGCGCCCGCCAGCCGCTCCGGCACGTACCCGGTCTGCGGCACCTGCGGGTGCTCGGCCAGCACCACCGGCCGGTACTGGCCGATCGAGACCGTCACCAGGTACGTCGAGGTCGGCGCGGACTGCTCGTACACCCAGGTGGTGCTGGACGAACCGGTGGTCCGGGTCAGCAGCCGGCCGCCCACCACCACCGTGTACGGGGACGGCGTGGTGACCGCTATCTGGTAGGTCGCCTTGTCCGCCGGCCGGTCGTTGCAAGGGAACCAGGACGGCGCGCCGATCGGCTGGCTGGCCACCAGGGCGCCGTCGGTCAGCTCCTCCCAGCCCAGGCCGCCCCAGGGACTGCGCACCGGCCGCGGGTTGCCGGTGTAGTGCACGTCGACGGTGAACGCCGCCCCCGCCGCCAGCGGCTTGGGCGGGCGGATCCGCAGTTTGCCGGCCCGGTGGGTGTAGCGGGCCGCCTTGCCGTCCACCAGCACCCGGCCGATCCGGAAGTCGGCGAGGTCCAGCGCGAACTCCGTCAGGGCGCTCACCGAGACGGCACTCAGCCGGGCGGTGCCGCCCAGCCGGTTCGGGCCGGGCCGGTAGTCCAGCGCCAGCTCGTACCGGTGGACCCGGTAGCGCGGGTCACCGCTGTTCGGGAAGTAGGGGTCCGGCGGGGCGGCGGGCTGCGGGGGCTGCGGGGACTGCGGGGACTGCGCCGGGCGGGGGTTCACCGGGTCGTACGCTCCTGGAAACACGGGACTGGGCAGGGGACGGGAACAGGGACGGGGCCGGACGTGGGCAGGGACGGGGACACCCGGGGGCCGGACGGGGCGAACCCCGGCCGGCCCCCGGGGGACGGCGGTCAGGAGGTGGTCTGCCACACCTCGATCGGGTTGCCGAGCCACCGGCTGTCGGCGGGCACGGACTCGGCGCGCATCACCAGCGAGGCCGGGCCCAGCGTGCTGCGCGCGCCCACCGTACTGCCGGGCAGCACGATGCCGCCGGGCCCCAGGGTGGCGCCCTCGCGGAGGACGACAGTATCCATCCGCATGATCCGGTCGTGGAAGAGGTGGGTCTGCACCACGCAGCCGCGGTTGACCGACACCCCGTCCCCGAGCGTCACCAGGTCCGCCTCCGGCAGCCAGTAGCTCTCGCACCACACGCCGTGCCCGACCTTGGCGCCGAGCGCCCGCAGCCACAGGTTCAGCACCGGCGTGCCCGGCACCGCGCCCACCAGCCACGGCACCGCCAGCACCTCCACGAAGGTGTCCGCCAGCTCGTTGCGCCACACGAAGGAGCTCCACAGCGGGTGCTCCACGGCCCGGAACCGGCCGACCAGCAGCCACTTCGCGGCCACCGCGACCGCGCACGCCGCCGTGCCCGCCGTCAGCAGCACCGCGCCGGACAGCAGCGCCGCCGCGAGCGGCGACCACGCGGTGGAGAGCCAGGACAGCGCCGCCAGCGTCAGCGCGCCCAGCGCCCCCGAGGCCACCACCGGCAGCAGCCGGGCCACCTCGACCAGCCCGCGCGCCCACAGCAGCCGCGTCGGCGGCTCGTAGGTCAGGCTCTGGTCCGCCCGGTCGGCCGAGCGCGGCAGCCGCACCGGCGGCATGCCCAGGTACGAGCCGCCCTTCTTGGCCTTTTCCGGCGTCGCCGACAGCACACCCACCAGGCCGCGCTTGGGCACCGAACGGCCCGGCGCGGTCATCCCCGAGTTGCCCAGGAACGCCCGCTCGCCGACCTTCGCCTCACCGAGCCGCACCCAGCCGCCGCCCAGCTCGTACGGCGCCATCAGGGTGTCGTCGGCCAGGAACGCGCCGTCCCCGACCGTGGTCAGGCTCGGCAGCGCCAGCACCGTCGACACCTCGGCGTGCTTGCCGACCCGCATGCCCAGCGCCCGCAGCCACAGCGGGGTCACCAGACCCGCGTACAGCGGGAAGAGGACCTCCCGGGCCTGGTCCATCAGCTGCATGACCGTCCACGCCTGCCAGCCGACCCGGCCGTGCAGCGGGTGGACACCCGGCTTCAGGCCGATCGACAGCAGCCGCACCGCCGCGACCAGCTGCGCCGCGTACAGCACCCCGAACGCCAGGGTGGCCGGCAGCAGACCGAGCAGGGCGCCGCCGAGCGCGCCGCCCAGGCCGTCCGCAGGGTCGACGAACGGGGCGAGCACCGCCAGGCCGGCCACCGCCGGCAGCAGCGGCAGCAGGCTCAGGGCGGTACCGCTCAGCCCGTACAGCGCGGACCAGCGGGCCCGGCGGACCGGGCGCTCCTTGGGCCAGGTCCGCTCGGCGCGGCCCAGCTTGACGGCGGGCGCGCCGCCCCAGCGCTGGCCGGTCGGGACGTGCCCGGTGACGCTGGAGCCGGCCACCACCTGGGCCCGCTTGCCGACCCGGGCGCCCGGCAGCAGCGTCGAACGGGTGCCGACCACGGCGCCCGAACCGACCTTGAGCTGCCCGACCTCCAGCCGGTCGCCGTCCAGCCAGTAGCCGTTGAGGTCCACTTCGGCCTCGACCGCGCAGCCCCGGCCCAGCTTGAGCATGCCGGTCACCGGCGGCAGCGAGTGCAGGTCCACCTCCTCGCCGACCTTGGCGCCCAGCGCCCGCGCGTAGCGGACCAGCCAGGAGCCGGAGAGCGCGGTCGCGCCGCTCACCTCGGCCAGCCGCTCGGCGGTCCACAGCCGCAGATGGACGCCGCCGCCGCGCGGGTAGCTGCCCGGCCGCAGGCCGCGCAGCAGCAGCCGGGCGCCGCCGGCCGCGATCGCCAGCCGGCCCGCCGGGGTGAACAGCACCGCCGCGCCCGCGCCGACCGCCCACCAGGAGGCGGTCGGCGCCCAGCCGAAGCCGTCCAGGTGGGAGAGCAGGTTGCCGAGCGCCAGCAGGGCGACCGTCCAGCGCAGGCCGACCACGGTGAACAGCGGGATCAGCAGGAGCAGCTGCAGCAGCTTGGCGCGGGTCGGCACCGGGTCGACCGTCCGGGCCTCGCCGGTGCCGACCGCGGTGCGCTCCAGGTGGCGGGCGAGCTTGCGCAGCGTCGGTTGCTGGTAGATGTCCAGCACCGCCGCGTTCGGGTAGCGGGTGCGCAGCAGGGTGGTCAGCCGGGCGGCGGCGAGGCTGCCGCCGCCGATCGCGAAGAAGTCCTCCCGGGGGCCGCTCACCGGCACCCCGAGGATCTCCGTCCACTGCTTGGCCAGCCAGGCCTCGGTGCCGTAGAGCTGCTCGGTCGGCCCGGCGGTCTCCAGGTCGGGCAGCGGCCAGGGCAGCGCGTTGCGGTCCACCTTGCCGGAGGTGCGGGTGGGCAGGGTGTCGACCGGCGCGAGCAGCGGGACCAGCGCGGCCGGCAGCTCGGCGCGCAGCCGCTGCACGGCCTGCTCGCGGTCCCAGCCCTCGCCGGTCACCAGGTAGCCGACCAGCAGCTGGTTGCCGCCGCGCGCGGTGCGCACGGCCGCGGCCGCGCCGGCGACACCGGGCAGCGCCTGCAGCGCCGCGTCCACCTCGCCGAGCTCGATCCGCCGGCCGCCGAGCTTGATCTGCTCGTCGGCGCGGCCCAGGAAGAGCAGGCCCTCCGGGTCGGCCTGGACGAGGTCGCCGCTGCGGTAGGCGCGCTCCCAGCCCATCGAGGGCAGCGGGGCGTATTTCTCGGCGTCCTTCTCCGGGTCCAGGTAGCGGGCCAGGCCGACGCCGCCGATCACCAGCTGGCCGGTGCCGCCGGGCGCGACCGGCTCGCCGGCCTCGTCGACCACGACGAGGTCCCAGCCGTCCAGCGGCAGGCCGATCCGCACCGGGCCCTCGCCGGTCAGCAGCGCCCCGCAGGCGACCACGGTGGCCTCGGTGGGGCCGTAGGTGTTCCACACCTCGCGGCCCTCGGTGACCACCCGCTGCACCAGCTCGGGCGGGCAGGCCTCGCCGCCGAAGATCAGCAGCCGGACCTCGTTCAGCGCCTCGGCCGGCCAGAGCGCGGCCAGCGTCGGCACGGTGGAGACCACGGTGATCTCCTGCTCGGCCAGCCAGGGGCCGAGGTCGGCGCCGGAGCGCACCTGGGAACGGGGGACCGGCACCAGGCAGGCGCCGTGCCGCCAGGCCAGCCACATCTCCTCGCAGGAGGCGTCGAAGGCGACGGACAGGCCGGCCATCACCCGGTCGCCGGGGCCGATCGGCTCGTCCTGGAGGAAGAGCGCGGCCTCGGCGTCGACGAAGGCGGCGGCGTTGCGGTGGGTGACGGCGACACCCTTGGGGCGGCCGGTCGAGCCGGAGGTGAAGATGATCCAGGCGTCGTCCGCCGGGGTGGGGCGCTGCGCGGCCGGCGTCTGGTCGGCGAGCGGCTCGCGGGCCGCTCCGACGGGGGTGAGTACGCGCTCGGCGCCGAGGACGGCGGCGACGGCGGCCTCCTCGAAGACCAGCTGGGCGCGCTCGTCCGGGTCCTCGAAGTCGACGGGGACGTAGGCGGCGCCGGCGGCGAGCACCGCGAGGACGGAGATGTAGAGGTCGTTGGTACCGGAGGGCACGCGCACGCCGACCCGGTCGCCGCGGCCGATGCCGGCGGCGGCGAGGCGGCGGCGCAGCTGCTCGACCTCGGCGGCCAGCGCCCGGTAGCCGAGCACGGTGCGGCCGTCGTCGAGGGCGGGCTCGGTGGGGTGCTGCCGGGCGGTCGCGTCGAGGATGTCGACCAGGGTGCGCGGGGCGGCGGCGGGGCGGCCCGGGTAGCGGGCCTGCTTCTCGGCCTGCTCGGGCTCCGCGGCCTGCTGAGGCTGCTCGGGCTCCGCGGCCTGCTTGCGCAGCTCGGCCTGCTCACGTCGGTCGGCCTGCGCGGGCTGCTGAGGCGGCTCGGCGGGCGACGTCGGGGTGGCGGCCGGGGTCTGCTCGGTCGTGGCGTCCGGGCGCGGTTCCCGGCTGGGTTCGGCTGTCATGGCTGCCGTGTGCTCCTTTGTCCTCGCCCCGTCCCGATCGATGTCCGACCCTTGGGGGCTGTGGGAGCACTCGCCTGTCCGGGTGACCCCACTCCGGGGCCGGAGCGGACAACCCGACTGATGGTAGCCCCGGGTGATGAACGAAGGTTCGACCGATCCTCCGCCCAACTGGCCCGCAAGTGGCCGAATCTGACGGAGTGTCAGCTCACAACTGAGGCTTCGTGGGTTGCATGTGACGACCTGTCAGTCGTTTTGACGGTCCGTCAGGTCAGTTTTCCGACCGTGACCCATGCCACACCGGATGCTGCTCCTTCGGGGTGACGGGCCCGCCGCGCGGGGGTGCGGCGGGCCCTGCGGGGTGGTGCGGGCGCTCAGTGGAGGGGGTGGCGGAACCGGTCGAGGTGCTCCTGGAGGAACGCCTCCAGGGTACGTGGGGGCCGTCCGATCAGCCGGGTGGCGGCGTCGTCCGGGGCCTCCGGGCGCTCGACGGCGAGCCGCTGGATCTCCACCACGTGGGCGGCCAGCCAGTCCGGCATCCCGGCCCGGGCGACCAGGTGGGCGCGCAGTTCCCCGGGCGGCAGGTCCACGTAGGCCACCGGCCGGCCGAGCAGGGCGCCCAGCAGTCCGGCGAGCTCCGGGTAGCTGTAGGCGCGCCCGCCGGTGAGCGGGATGCTGCCGCCGGCCGCCTCCGGACGGGTGAGCGCGGCGGCGGCGACGTCGCCGATGTCCCGGCAGTCGACGTAGTTGCAGCGGGCCGTGCCCATCGCGCCGTGGATCAGCCCGGCCACCGCGATGCCGGGGGCGAGCAGCAGCAGCTTCTGCATGAACGCGTAGGGCCGCAGCACGGTGGCGGTGACGCCGTGGGCGCGCAGCCGCTGCTCGATCAGGTGGTGGCCGCGGGAGACCGCGACCGGGGAGTCCGGCTCGGCGGCGGGTGCGGAGACCTTGACGATGTGCTCGACCCCGGCCTGCACGGCGAGGTCGACGGCGAGCAGCTCGTGGTCGACCTGGTGCGGGCCGTTGGCCATGGTCAGGAAGAGCTGTCGGGTCCCCTGGAGGGCGGAACGCAGCGAGTCCGGGTCCTCGGCGTCGGCGGCGACCGGCTCGACGAGGGGGCGGGTGCGCTCGTCGAGGCCGGCCAACAGCCGGCCGGGGTCACGGCTCAGCGCGCGGACGGGGACGCCCTGGGCGGTGAGGCTGCGCAGGGTGGCGCCGCCGGTGGCGCCGGACGCGCCCATGATGGTGATCATTCCGGGTCTCTCTCTTCTCGGGAGGATGCTCGGTGTGCTCGGTGTTGCTGGGTGTCGGGGTGGGGCCGGGTCAGCGCGCCCGGCGGCGCCGGGGGCGGCTGCCGCGCCAGCGCCAGGTGATCGCGGTCCCCGCGATGGCGGCGGAGACCGGCAGGTCGAACCGGAGCCGACCCGGCCACGGGCTGTCGGCCAGGGCCGGGATCCGCGGCAGCCACTGCGCGCCCGCCAGGCCGGCGGTCAGCGCCAGGGCGGCGGCGCCGAGGCCGAACGCGAGGGCGAGCAGCGGGCGCGGCCCGCGCTCCACCCAGGAGCCGGGCGGGCGGCGGCGGTGCCGGGCGCCGAGCAGGGCGGCGACCAGGGCGGAGGTGCCGGCGATGGTGGTGACGGCCGCGATCTTGAGCTCCGTCTGGCCGGTGGCGAAGCCGCCGATCCCGGCCATGACGGCGGGCGCCGCATAGGAGACCAGCACCTCGCGCCAGAGGACGAAGGGCGGCGGGGCCGCGGTGGCCGGAGCGGCCGGCTGTTGGTGGACGGTGCTGGGCATGGATGGCTCCAGAGTGATTAGGCGGCTAACTATAAGTGCTAAGGAGGCTAACTATCTGAGTGTGAAGGGCTCCGCCGGTGGCTGTGGCCGGCCTCCCGGGGGAGTGGAGCGGGGTGGGGTGGGGAGTGGTCAGTCGTCGGTCAGGGCGGACATGCCCTCGACCAGCCGGGCCAGCAGGTCGAGGAAGACCGTGCGCTCCTCGACCGTGAGGCCGCCGACCATCGCCTGCATCCGCTCGAAGTGCTCGGGTGCCATCTCGCGCAGCCGCAGGGCACCGTGCGTGGTCAGCACCACGACGTTGCCCCGTCCGTCCTCGGTGGACGGGCGCCGGGCGACCAGGCCGTCCCGTTCCAGCCCGTCGACCAGGCCGGTCACGGTCGCGCGGGACACCCCGAGCGAGGCTGCCAGCTGCGAGGGCGACTTCTCGCCGCCGTGGTCCTCCAGTTCGGCCAGCAGTCGGTAGCGGCCGGTGGACAGGCCGAAGCGCGCGAAGTGCGCCTCGCCGGCCTGGCCGAGCCGGGAGCCGGCGGCCATCAGTCGCGCCGCGACCAGAACCGCCTGCGGGTCGGCCGACAGGCCGTACCGGGAGAGCTGCCGGCGGGCCTGGTCGAGCGTGGGTGCGCCGTTTCCGGCCTCGTGCTGCTGAGCCATGGAAGTAATATGGCGGCTAATCAGATGCGTGGTCAAGTCGCCCCCTCGCTTGCCTGTCCGCCCGCTCGCCCGCCCGCACCGGCGCCTGTCCGCCCGCTCGCCCGCCCGGCGGCCGAAGACCCCGGCCCGGCCGCCGCTGTTGGCGCACCATCGGGGATGGCTGAAATTCGCTTGCATACTTTCACATTGATTTGTGCAAGATCTGCGGCTCCCCGTAGTCCGTGCTAGCGTGCGCCGCCGCCAGCTTCTCGGAGTCGGGAAAGAGGGTCCCCGGAATGCCTCATGAATTCTCCCGCCGCGGGTTTCTCGGCAGCACCGGAATGGCCGCTGTCGGAGCGTCCGCCGCCGCCTCCCCGGGCCTGACCGCCGATGCCGCGTCGGCCGCACAGCCCGAGGGGGTGACCGTCCGCCCCTCCGACCTCCGCTACGAGACGCTCGGCCAGGGCTTCAACCAACGCTGGCGGAGCCGGCCGGCCTACATCCGGCTGGTGGGCAACGAGGCCGACGCCGTCGCCGAACTGCGGTCGGCGCTCGACCACGGGCTGCGGCCGACGGTGCGCGGCGGCGGCCACTGCTACGAGGGGTTCGTCGACAACGACGAGGGGGTCATCCTCGACCTCAGCACCCTGCGCGGCGTGTGCGCCGCGACCGACAAGTTCGGCGCCGCCACCTACGCCGTCGAGGGCGGCGCCACCAACTGGGACGTCTACACCGGCCTGTTCCGCCGCTACGGCGTGACGATCCCCGCCGGCTCCTGCTACTCGGTCGGTGCCGGCGGGCACATCTGCGGCGGCGGGTACGGCCTGCTCTCCCGGCGGCACGGGCTGACCGTCGACCACCTGGTCCAGGTCGACGTGGTCACCGTCCGCGGCGGCCGGGTCGAGGTGACCCGGGCGAACCGCGCGGACCCCGAGGGTTCACCCGAGCGCGAGCTGTTCTGGGCCCACACCGGAGGAGGAGGCGGCAACTTCGGCGTCGTCCTGCGCTACCACTTCGCCCATCGCCTGCCCGCGCCGCCGCCCCGGGTCTGGCTCAGCAGCGTCGCCTGGAAGTGGGAGGAACTGCGCCGGCACCCCGAGGACTTCCGCACCCTGCTCACCAATTTCGGCGCCTTCTTCGCCGCCCACAGTGGGACGGCGGAGGCGGTCTACCGGGGCTTGTTCTCGATCCTCCACCTCACCCACCACTCGAACGGGAACGTCGTCCTGTTCAGCCAGTGGGACGAGGAGGACCCGGCACCGCTGGACGCGTTCCTCGCCCAGGTGGAGGCCGGCATGCGCACCGGAGCCACCGTCCAGAGCGGTCCGGCGGGTCTGTTCTACCTGCCCTATCCCGACAAGCGGCGCCAACTTCCCTGGTTCCAGGCGACCATGACGGTCAGCGGCTCCGGCGCCAACCAGCGCGGCAAGTACAAGTCCGCCTACCACCGCAAGGCCTTCACGCCCGCCCAGATCGACACCTGGTGGACCTGGCTCACCAAGGACGTCGAGGGCGCCGACCTCACCCAGACGCTGGTCCAGATCGACTCCTACGGCTGCCGGGTGAACGACCGCGCCACCACCGACACCGCCGTCCCGCAGCGCGACTCGGTGATGAAGCTCCAGTACCAGACCTACTGGACCGACCCCGCCCAGGACGCCGCCCACCTCGCCTACCTCCGCGGCCTCTACCAGGACACCTACCGCACCACCGGCGGCATCCCGGAGACCGGCACCGACACCGACGGCGCCTACGTCAACTACCCCGACACCGACCTCGGCACCACCGCCGACCGGACGCCCCCCTACCAACGCCTGTACTACAAGCAGAACTACGCCCGCCTGCAACACGCCAAGCAGCTCTGGGACCCAGACAACGTGTTCCACCACGCCCAGTCGATCACCCTGCCGTCCTGACCGATCGTGCAGAGGCATGTCGACCATCAGGTCAGCGGATGATGTCGGTGCCAAGGTTGCGGGCAAAGGGGGTTGGGCGGCTATGCGGTGTTGGCGAGGGCGGCCTCTGTGAGCGGGGGCAGTGGACTCGCTGATCCCGAACCCGGCAGCGGTCTTCGCCAGGGTGACGTGTTCGCGCAGGTGCACCGGTGCCACCATCGCGCGCCGAGAGCGGCGGAGCCTGCGGTGCGGCTCGCCCTCACGGGTGACGATGAGTACGGCGACCCGCTCCACGAACGGGTGGGGCAGGTCGAGCGCGGCAGGACGGACAACCGGCGAACGCCCCCGAACAGCGTGATCGAGACGTCGGACAGCCCGGTCAACGGCCCTGGGGCACTTGCCCGTTGTGATCTCGTCGGCCGTCACCGTGCCGGCCGCTACCTCTGAAGAAGCTCAAGGCTGGCGCAAAGGGGTCAGCAGTGCCGGGCGAAGGGGCTAATCTCCGGACATGGGGTCATGGGAAGTGGCGATCGCCGCCGCGGGCGCGGCCACCGCCTTGTTCACCGCCGGGGCCGCCGCACTCTCGGCAGGCATCGATGTGCGTGAGCGGCTGTCACGGCTACGGCGTTCCGCGGACGCCCCGCCCGCGTTGGAGCCCGGCGCCGAACCCGCCGCCACCGAACCCGCCGCCGACGCCGAACCCGGCGGCACGTACGACGCGTTCGTCTCCTACACCGCGGCGGACAGCGAGGTTGCGCGGACCCTCGCCACCCGGTTGCGTGCCGAAGGGCTGCGGGTCTTCCTGGCCGAGTGGATCGGCCCGGGGCTGGTGGAGAGCCTGGAGAAGGAAGCGGCCCTGCGCGTCACGGCCAACGGGATCCTGCTCTTCAGCAGCGCGACGATGAACGACGCCGCGATCCGCGACGAGTACGCGGCGCTGCTCCAGCGCGTGCACACCGGTGGACGGCGGTTCATCCCGGTGCTCGTGGACGACGTGGAACTGCCGCCCTTCGCCCGGATCCGCCGGCCTGCGGACCTGCGCGATCCCGGCAGCGCAGCCTACGACGCGAACCTCGCCGCACTGGTGCGAGCGGTTCGGCCGCGGGGCGAAGCCGTATGACCCAGGTGTTCCTCTCCTACGCCAGGGAGGACGCCGACTGGGCGAGAGCGCTGGCGGCCCGTCTCGGGCAGAGCGCCCTGACCGTCCTCTTCGACGAGTGGGACGTGCTGCCCGGTGACGTGGGCGTGCACCACACCGAGGCCGCGATCGAGGACGCCGGGTGTGTCCTGGTCGTCATCAGCCCGGCCTCGCGCACCTCGTCCTGGGCCCGCGAGGAGTACGCGGCCCTGGTCACGGCCGGAGCGCGGCGGCAGTTGCGGCTCATCCCGCTGCTGATCGGGGACGCCCCGCTCCCGCCCCTGGCCGCGAGCCGGGTCTGGCGCGACTTCAGGAGCCCGGACGCCGCCGACTACGAGCGGAAGGTGGACGAACTCGTCGCCGCCATCCGCGGCGAGATCCGCCCGCACGGTCCCGGCGGATCCGTCGCACCGGGGCACGCGGAGAACATCGCGTCGGCCCAGCCGTCGCCGCCCCGGCCCCTCGTGCCGCCCGCCCGCCCCGCTGTCGTCCTCTGCTACGACAAGGCCGACACGGCGTACGCCCACGCGCTCGCCGACCAGGTGAGAGGAGCCGGACTGCAGGTCTGGTCGGTCGCGGACCTCAAGGCCGGGGACTCGCACGTCTGGGTGAGGCGCCAGCAGTTGGACTTCGCGACGGCCGTGATCGTCCTGATGTCACCGCATTCCCAGGACTCGGACGACGTCACGGACATGGTCCTGGAGGCGATGCACCACCAGCGTCCCTTCTTCCCGGTCCTGCTGGACGGGAAGCGCAACTACCTTCTGGCACACGCCTGGTACGTCGACGCCCGGGACGGTCGACTGCTGAGCCCGGAGGAACTCGGCCGGCTGCGGGACATCGACACCGCCTCCCGGAACGGCAGTTCGCCGGACGAGATGTCCGCCCTGTTCCCGGCTCCGCTCCAGCGGCCCGCGGTGCAGACGGTGCGGGTGCCGGCGGCCGTCTCCCTCGGACGCCTCGACGGCTATCTCGCCGAGGGCAACTTCGCGCACGCGGACCTCCAGACCACCGCCATCGTGCTGGAAGCGGCCGACCGTCTCGACGAGGGCTGGCTGGGCACCCGCCACGCACGCCGCATCCCCGTCGAGGTCCTGGCCCGCGTCGACGGCATCTGGGCCGACCACACGCACGGACGGCAGGGCTGGAGCGCCCAGGCGGCACGGGCCGCGGTACGCGGAAACCGGCACGCGGACTTCCTCGCGCTGTCGGTGGCCTGCGGCTGGCGCAGCTCCGCCGAGGCGCTGGTGCCGCGGTTCTACCCCGAGGTGACGGAGCGGGCGGGGCCCGGCCCCCGCGGCGCGTACTACCCGACGCTGCGCAACCCGCAGAACGAACCGTTCAACCACTGGTACGACGAGTGGACTTCCACGGTTCTGGCCGTGCATCTACGCAGAGGGGAAAGGAGGTGAGCCGGTGAAGTGGACGAGTCGGATGGATCTGGCGATCTACCTGGTCGGGTCCTTGGCCGCGCTGTGCTCGCTGGCCGTCGGCACTCGACTGGCGATCTCCGTCCACGGGGTGGTGAACGTCTTCGGCCTCTGGGCCTACACCCCCTACGTCCTACGGAAAGTGCGCGCTGGGGAAGGGAAGCGGTCCGAACTCTACCTGACCTGCATCTCCTTCGCCGTCCTGATCCGAATCACACTTGCAGAGGTCTCTTACATGGGTGTCCTCCTCGTTTCCCTCCTGCTCCTGATGGTGCTCGGTACCGTCATCCGGTTCTGTGTCCTCTACGTGCCACCCGGCCACGTCGGCCTCGCGCGGCGCCGGTACGGCCGGACCCACCCGGACTTCCCGCTGGTCACCCCGTACGCCACCCACGGGGTGCTCGCCTCCACGTTCCTGCCCGGGCGCCACCGGGTTTCACCGTTCGTCCACACCTGGACCGTCCCCCGGACGCAGGTGCCGGAGGGCAGGATCGGCCTGGTGACGGCGAAGGCGGGCCGGACGCGGCCGGGGAACCGGGCGCTGGCGCTGCCGGTGCCCTGCGACGACTTCCAGGACGGCGCGGGCTTCCTGCTGAACGGCGGGGAACAGGGCACACAGGTCGGCGTCCTGGCCGGTGGACAGTCCTACGCCATCAACACGGACCTGTTCCAGGTGACGCTGGTGGACCGGGTGCACGTTCCGACGGGCACCATCGGCCTGGTCGACGCGAGGGCCGGCGGGAACCGGCCGCCCGGGGCGCTCTTCGGTCGTCATGTGGAGTGCGACGACTTCCAGGACGGCCACCGGTTCCTCGCCGGCGGCGGCCAGCAGGGCAAGCAGCTCGCCGTTCTCCAGGGCGGTGCCTACTACGACATCAACCCGGCCCTGTTCGACGTCATCACCGTGCTCAACGCGAAGGCGCGCGGCGGACCGCTGAACGTCGAGCACCTGAAGCAGATCGCCATCCCCGCCGACCGGACCGGTGTGGTGATCACGCTCGACGGCGCGGAGCCGGGGGACGGCGACGAGATGGGACCGGTGGTACCGGACCACCAGGGGTTCCACCTGCCCTGGGTGTTCCTGCGCAACGGCGGCCGCCGGGGGGTGCAGGAGGAGGTCCTCAAGGGGGGAACGGTCGCGGCGCTCAACCCGTACTTCGTCCGCGTCATGCTGATCCCGACGAGCCTCCTCGTCCTGGAGTGGGACGAGAAGACGCCCGAGAAGCAGGACAACTACGACGTGCACCTGGGGAGGATCACGGTCACGGTCCAGGGCTACCGGCTGTCCGTGGATGTGAAGCAGGTCATCCGGATTCCCGCCCAGTCCGCTCCCGGACTGGTCCGGAGGAACGGCGGAGCCCTGATCTCGGACATCGGCGGCCTCGACGCCAACCGGCTGCCCGTCCAGCGCTTCGTTCAACGCGTCCTGGGTCCCATCGTCACCTCGTACTTCAACCAGATCGCCACCTCGTCGACCGTGCTGGAGTTCGTGAAGAACTACCGGGAGAACCGGCTCGACCTCGCCACCATGGTGGAGAACGGACTCCGTGACTGGGGGGTGGAGGCCGAGAGCACCCACCTGGGCGAGTTCCGGGCGGAGGACGAGAGGCTCAACGAGATGCTCAAGCGGACGGCCGACGAGGAGATGGAGAGCGAGAAACTCGCGCTGCAACTGGAGAACGCGGAGCGCGAGGACGCGATCGACAAGGTGCGGGTGGAAGCGGAGCGGCGGCGTCTGAGGCTGCCACTGGAGGCCGAGATCGAGTCCCTCGGCCTGCCGAACGTCATGGTGCTCAAGATGCTCAGGGAGATCTCCCAGGCACCCGTGCCGCAGGTCATCAGCGGGGGCGATCTCTCGGCGTTCCTCGACACGCTGCCGATCAGCCGTCTTGAGGCGCTGATGGACCGGATGCAGCACCTGCGCGAGGCGGCCGGGATCGAGGACGCGGAGCGGCCCGCGCTGCCCGAGGCGGAGGGCGGGGAGGCCGAGAGGAAGGAGTGAGACGCGGCGCCGGCGGAGGCCTCACCACCTCCGCTCCGGCGGGCCGCGACGGGAACCGGCCAATCTCCGGCGCTCCCGCAGCGGGAAGGGTGACGGGGCGTCAGGCTGGTGGGAGGCTGCTCGTGTCCCACCCACTGTCCGCCCGCCACGGGAGTCTCAGGATGGGTTCAACGCCGTCGTTCTTCACGCAGGCCGGTAATTTCGGGAGCGCGGTGGCGGGAGGCGTGGATCCCAGAACCGGTCTGTTCAACGTCCGGATCGATCTGGGGAACCTGGTCGGGAACCGGAATCTCGGACCGGCGCTGCCACTGGTCCTGAGGTACTCGCCGCTCAGCGGCGTCAACGCGGGACTCGGCCGGGGCGTCTCGCTGGGACTGACCACCTACGACAGGGACAACCGCCTCCTCGCCCTGTCCTCCGGCGAGCAGTACAAGGTCCAGGAGACCTCCGCCGGCGTCACCCCGCTGCAGAAGAAGCTCGACACGCTCCGCTTCACCAAGGACCCGGACGCCTACCGCCTGGTGCACAAGTCCGGCGACGTGGAGGTCCTGACCGGCCCCCGGAACGGGTCCGGTCTCAAGGTGCCCGTCGCGCTGCTGACGCCCGCCGGCCATGCGCTGGCGCTGACCTGGGACTTCAACGCCGGCCCGGTGCCGCGTCTCAGGACGGTCGCGGACGGGAGCGACACCCTGCTGACCGTCGACTACTCCGGCACCGCCAAGGCCACCCTCACCGTGCTGCCCGGGCGCTCCGAGGGCTACACCGTGGAACTGCGTTTCCAGAACGGCCTGCTGACGAGCGTGCACCACTTCGGCCTCGGCGCGGACGCGCCGCTGGTGTGGGACCTCACCCCGAGCCCGGTCGGACAGCAGGGGTTCTGGGGTTCCTGGATCACCGGTGTGAGCATGCCGGGCGGGATGTCCGAGACGGTCACCTACTCCCAGGGCGGGACGGGCCACCGCTTCCCGGACTCCGCCCGGCTGCCGGCCCTGCCCTATGTGACCCGGCACGTCCGGAAGCCGGGCGGCGGGCAGCCGCCGGTCCAGGTGGACTACGACTACACCGACAACAACTTCCTCGGCGGCCACTCCGGCGCCGCCTGGGACCCCGACCGCGACAGCCTCTACGGCGTCCTGACGACCTACTCGTACGGGTCCACGGAGTCGGTGACCGGCGAGGACGGGACCACACGGACCAGCCGCGCCTACAACAACTACCACCTGCAGACGGACGAGACGACCAGCCGCAACGGCTGCTCCCGGCACCTGCGCACCGAGTACTACGCGGTGGTCGGCCGGACGTTCGACCAGCAGGACGACCGCTTCCAGCTCCCGACCACGCGGACGGTCACCTGGACCGATGCGCAGGGCCGTCCGCGCGGCGAGGTCACCACCACCGACTTCGACGACGCGGGCAACCCGCGCGTCCGCACCGCTCCCGACGGAACCCGGACCGACTGGGAGTACTACCCGGCGGGCGGCAGCGGCGGGGACTGCCCGCCCGATCCGCACGGGTTCACCCGCCGGCTCAAGTCCGTCACCCACACTCCGCCGGCCACCGCGTTCGACGCCCCCGTCCACCGGACGTCCTACACCTACACCGCGTACCCGACACCGGACCCGCGCGTGCCCACCGTGGTCGTGAAGGCCACCGAGCGGAGGTACGCCGACGCCCTCCTCCTGCGGCGGGAGGAGGTCGCGTACGGCACCTCGGGCCCGGAGTTCGGCCGGATCACCGGGCTGGCCGAGGTCGAGTACCCGGACGGCGAGGGCGGCGCCTCGTACACCGCGTCCCACGCCTTCACCTTCCAGTCGGACGGCGAGGCGCTGGTCCAGACCCACCGGCTGACGACCCACGACGGACTGACGACGACGCGCTCGCAGCGGCGTTCGCGGTTCACCGGGCGGCTCTGGTCCGCCACCGATCCGCAGGGCAGCGCCGTGGCCCTGGCCTACGACGGCCTGGGCCGCACGCTCTCGCGCACCGTCAATCCGGGCACCGCGTACGAGGCGACCGAGACCCACGCCTACGAGGTGGGCACCTCCACGCCGTTCGTGACCATCTCCACCGACACGCTGGGCAACCAGCGCCGCGCGAGCCACGACGGTGCCGGGCGGCCGGTCCTCGGCGAACGCCGGTACGCCGGGGACGGCACCTGGTACGTCGTCCAGCGGCTGGGCTACGACGAGCAGGGCCGCACGGCCACGGTGTCGCACCACCTGCCCGACACCGGTGGCCGGTCGGCCGAACTGACCGGAACCCCGGAGTACGACGACTGGGGCCAGGTCTCGGCCACCACCTGGAGCGACGGCACCGGCCGGCTCACCCGGACCGATCCGGTCGGGCTGACGACCACCGTCCAGCGGCTGGGCGGCGGAGGCCCGGTCAGCGGCACGGAGGTGACCACCTTCAACACCCGGGGCGAGCCGGTGGCCACCGAACGGTTCGACCTCAAGGGGCAGGCCGCCGGCCGCCGGGTGCTGGAACGCGACGGCTGGGGGCGGGTGCGCCGGGAGACCGACGAGGCCGGGAACACCACGCGGTACGACTACGACGCGCGCGGCCGGCTCGCTCGCACCACCCTGCCGGACGGCACGATCACCACCCGGGCGTTCGCGCCGTTCTCCGCCGACGGCCTGCCGACGGCGCTGACCGTGGACGGCACCGCCTACGGCACGCAGGCGTTCGACGGCCTGGGCCGGCTGACCACCAGCAGCGCCGGCGGGCGCACCTGGTCGTACCGCTACGCCCAGGACGGTGATCCGCTCCCCGCCCGGGTCACCACGCCCGACCAGCGGCAGATCACCTACACCTACGTCCCCCAGCTCGGCAACGCCGTCTCGTCGGTCCAGGCCGGCCCCCTCACCCGGTCGTTCGGCCACGACCCGGTCTCCGGCTTCCTGACGAGCGCGCAGGAGGACGACGTCACGGTGACGCGTGGCTACACCCCGGCCGGTCTGCCGAGCACCGAGACCACCACCCGGTCCGAGGCGTCCGACACCACCGCGCGGTGGACCTTCACCCCGGGCGGCCTGGAGAGCGCCTACACCGGAGTGGACGGCGCCACCCGGCAGACCGTGCGGGACGCCTTCGGCCGGACCACCGGCATCACCGACCCCGCGATGGGGGTCTCGCTGGCCTACGACGCCGGGGGCCGTCCGACGTCGTGGACCGCCAGGGACCCGCGGTCCGGGTACACCCTCACCACCACGCTGACCCTGGACGACTTCGGCCGCGAGGTGACCCGCTCGACCCGCGACAGCCAGGGCCGCACCTGGTCGCTCGGCCAGGAGTGGCGGGACAACGGCCTCCTCGGCCGCCGGACGTCCACCTCCGGCGCGACGCTGCTGCGCGACGAGACCTTCGGCTACGACAGCCTGGGCCGGCTCACCGCCTACACCTGCGACGGACCGGCCGCTCCGACGGACGTCCGCGGCAACCGGGTCACCGCGCAGACCTTCGCGTACGACGCCTTCGGCAACGTCACCTCGTGCCGGTCCCGGTTCACCGACGGCTCCGACACCGCCACCTACCTGTACGAGAACCCGGCCGACCCGTGCCAGCTCACCGCCGTCACCCACACCGGCGGGGGCCACCCGCCGCGGATCGCGCTGGCCTACGACGCGGCCGGGCGGCTGACCACCGACGCCGCCGGTCGCACCCTCGCCTACGACACCCTCGGCCGCCTGCGGTCGACCGGCCCGGCGAACCAGTACGGCTACGACCCGCTCAACCGGCTGCTCACCCAGCGGACCGACGGGAGCACCACCGTCCTGCACTACCGGGGCGAATCCCTCGCGGCGGTCACCGAGGACGGCCGCCCCGCCCGCCTGCTGCAACTCGGCAACGGCGCCTACGTGGCCCAGTCCCGCGACGGACGCACCCGGCTGCTCACGACGGACGGCGCCGGTACCGTTTACCTGGCGGCCGGCGCCGAGGGCCAGGAGCCGTACGCCCGGACCCCGTACGGCGAGCGGCCGGTCGACGGCGCCGACAGCGTCCTCGGCTTCACCGGCCGGCGCGGCGACCCGGTGACCGGCTGGTACCACCTCGGCAACGGGGCCCGCGCCTACGATCCCGTCCTCCTGAGGTTCACCACCCCCGACACCCTGAGCCCCTTCGGCGCGGGCGGCGTCAACCCCTATACGTACTGCGCGGGCGACCCCGTCAACCGGATCGACCCCTCCGGCCATCTGAGCTGGATGGCCTGGCTCGGCATCGGTCTGGGCATCGCGGGCCTGGCCCTGGCCGCCGTCACCGGCGGGATGGCGATCGTCGCCGCCGGCGGGGTGATGGCCGCGATCAGCGCCGCCTCCGCCACCACCCTGGTCGTCGGCGGGCTGGGCGTCGCCTCCGACGTCACCGCCATCGTCGGCGGCGCCCTGGAAACCGCCTCGCCCAAGGCCTCGGGCATCCTCGGCTGGGTCTCGCTCGGCACCGGGCTGGCCGGGTTGGCCGAGGGCGGAGCGGCCCTCGCCCGCACCGCGGCCGGTCGCGGCGCGCGCCTCGGCGGGGAGACCGCGCGCGGCATCGGCGAGCAGGTGAGCCTGGCCCCTCGTTTCGAAGGGAACCTCGCCAGGACCAGGCCCGAGGTCCACGGCCGGCCGATCGTCCTGCCGGAGCGGAACCTCAATGAGTTCGACTCCGTGCTGAACGCCAACGGTGAGCGGGTCTGGGTCAGTCAGGACGAGGTGCACGGCGGCCTGGTCAGGACGGTCGCCGAGGACGCGCTGAGGCGCGGCAAGAAGGTCGACATCCTCAGCGGCACCCACGGCGGCCCGGACGGTGAACGGACCCTGGACTTCCGGGAGGAGGACTTCTACTTCGAGGACCTCGGCCAGAGGATGGTGATGACCAGGGGGATGCGGCGGGGGCCGAAGCGAAGCTTCTGGGAGCCGCGGGTCCAGGTGTACAGCACGCCCGACCTGTCGTTCGACCGGATCGGGGAGATCCTCCAGGGCGAGGTCGGCCGCGAGGTCATCGCGGCCTTCTGCCACAGCCGCAACGACGACGCGGTCCTGCACTTCCTGGGGCTGGAGCCGACCTATTCGTACTCGCCCTGGGTGGACTGGTACCACACGGCCCTCTGACGAAGGAGACAGCGCATGCCGACCTGGACAGGTGTGTCGACGCTCTCGGTCGTACTCGAGAGCGGTTATCAGAACTGCGACATCTACGCGAACGGACAGAACAGGATCGCCGTCACGGTCAGCATCCAGCCGACCGACGAGGACGCGGAGGTCATCTGGGTCGACCCCGGGCACCTGCTCTCCCGGATGTGGCTCATCGACTACGTCGACGAGTCGACGCTCTCCTGGAAGAGCGGCTCGAGCTGGTCCTACACGGACAGCGCGAACCAGTTCACCGCGATTCCCGGGTCCACGGACTCCGACTCCGCCCCCGACTCCGTTTCCGAGGAACGCGCCGTGGTGTCCACCACGGAGAACGGGATCCAGCAGATCACCTTCTACGTGTACTGCGGGTCCGGGGTGGCGAACCCGAAGTCGATCGGTGTTCTGGTCAGGACCGATACCGACGACAGCGTCACGAGCTCCCTCAACGGCACGTTCCACGACAAGGTCACGCTCAAGCCGAGGTCGGCCGTGGTGTACCGGCGGGGGGACGTCAGCTGGGAGTACGCGCGCACGACGACCAAGTACGGCGGCAACACCAAGTACGTGACGACGGACGCCTGGAACTACTACCTGTCGCTGGACTCCAGGGACAACCACTTCGTCACCTTCAAGGTGTGGAACTGCTTCAGCCAGTCCGGCTACCAGGGGTTCTTCTCCAGCCACATCCCGTCCGACAACCACCGCAAGAACTTCTACGGCGGCTACGTCTGGAACCAGGAGCCGCACGACTCCGCGTACTACGTCCCGTCGGACGGCCACAGCCTGGGCGAGGTCGTCAACTTCCCCGACGGGAACAAGTGGTGGGACTACGCGAGGATCTACGACCGGAGCTACCCCGAGCGCTACCTGTGCTTCACCTGGGTGCACTCCACCACCGGCGGCGACGGCTGGCACCTCCCGAACGGGCCGCTGACGGACTGGGGGGAGTGGTACACGCTGGAGATCGCCGCCTACGACCGGTACGGCAACAGGAGCGAGTTCTGGGTCGACGGCTCGGACATCATCGGCGGGCTCAACCTCTACGACACCAGGCCGTAGCCCGCCCCGGACCGGGGTGCGCACGCCGGACGGAGCATCCGTGGGTACGGGAGGTGGCGGGGGTGCGGCCCGATCGGGCCGCACCCGTTCGACCGCCTGGGCGCGGGCTCAGTGCGGGCGCGGCCGGTCGCCCGGCGGCTCGTCCGGATCCGCGGCGCTCAGCCGGGCGACCAGCTCCCGTTTGAGCACCTTGCCGCTGGGGCCGAGGGGGAAGGCGTCGACGAACTCCACCCGCCGCGGGTACTTGTACGGCGCCATCCGCTCCCTGGACCAGGCGACGATCTCGGCGCCGAGGGCCGGGCCCGGCGCGCTGCCGGGGCGGGCCCTCACCACCGCGCACACCTCCTCGCCGTGGACGGGGTGGGGGAGCCCGACGACGGCTGCCTGGGCGATCGCCGGGTGGCGGGCGAGGACGTCCTCCACCTCGCGCGGGTAGACGTTGTATCCGCCGCGCAGCACGACGTCCTTCTTGCGGTCGACGACGGACAGATAGCCCTCGTCGTCCTTGACGCCGAGGTCGCCCGAGCGGAACCAGCCGTCCACGATGGCCTCGGCGGTGGCCTCCGGCCGGTTCAGGTAGCCGGCCATCACGTTGTGCCCCCGGATGACGATCTCCCCCGTCTCGCCGGCGGGCACCGGCTCGATCCTGTCCTCCACCTCCGCTCTGGCGATCTCGACCTCGACGCCCCAGATCGGCCGGCCCACCGTGCCCGGTCTGAGCGGCCACGCCTTCTGGTTGTAGGCCACCACCGGAGACGTCTCGGTCAGCCCGTACCCTTCGAGGA
This sequence comes from Kitasatospora sp. NPDC058032, assembly GCF_042885845.1. Taxonomy (NCBI): domain Bacteria; kingdom Bacillati; phylum Actinomycetota; class Actinomycetes; order Kitasatosporales; family Streptomycetaceae; genus Kitasatospora; species Kitasatospora sp. NPDC058032. The sequence goes on from NZ_JBHVRK010000006.1 coordinate 285,445, forward strand.
CCGGGCAGCCGAACGTCTCCCGGAACGCGTCCAGGACCGCCACCGGCAGCGCGGCGCCCCCGGAGAACGCGCGGTCGAGCGCGGGCCTGCGCGGGTCGGCGCGGGCCGCGTCGAGGAGCGCCGTGTACATCGTCGGGACCCCCATGAACATGGTGCAGTCCTCCTGCACCATGAGGTCCAGCGCGCCCGGTCCGTCGAACCGTGGCATCAGCACCAGCGTCGCCCCCGCCCGGAAGCAGGTGTTCATGCCGCAGATCTGACCGAAGGTGTGGAACAGCGGCAGACAGCCGAGCAGGACGTCGTCCGCGGTGAAGTCGAACGGCGACAGCATGGTCGTGTCGACGTTCATCACCACGTTGAGATGCGTGAGCAGGGCGCCCTTGGGCCGGCCGGTGGTGCCGGAGGTGTAGAGGACCAGCGCGATGTCCCCGGGGTTGCGCGGTACCTGACGGTCGATCGGGTGGCTCCGCGCCGCGAGCGCGTCCAGCCGCGGCGCGCGGGCGCCCCCCTCTTCCTCGTCCCCTTCTTCCTCCATGACGGTGAGCACGGGCGTGCCGGCCGTCTCCGCAGCCTTGCCGCCCTCGGCCAGGAGCGGGGCGGCGCAGATCAGCGCCGCCGCCCCGGAGTCCTTCAGGACGTACGCGATCTCGTCCGCCCGGAGCAGGGTGTGGACCGGGACCGCGATCGCGCCGAGCGCGAGCACACCGAAGTAGGCGAGCGGGAAGTGCGGTGTGTTGGGCAGCAGCAGCGCCACCTTGTCGTCGGGGACGATGCCCCGCGCGCGCAGCGCCGCCGCGTACCTCCGCGCCCCGTCCCACAGCTCGCGGTAGGTGATCTTCCGCGTACCGAACACGACCGCCGGGTGCTCCGGCCGCCGTAGCGCGGATTCGGCGAGTACGGCCGCCACGGAGAGGGTCATGGGGTGTCACCCGCTCGCTTCCACGGCCAGCCGCGCCTTGTCCGGTTTGCCGACGCCGGTGAGGGGCAGGGTGGAGCGGATGCGGATCTGCGCGGGGACGTGCTTGGGCGAGATGGTGGCCCGGATGTGTTCCGCCAGTTCGTCGGGGTCGGCCGTGCCCGCCTCGCGCAGCACCACGGCGGCGTGCAGGTACTCGATCCGGTCCCGGTCCCGGACGCAGAAGACGGCGGCCTGCGCCACATCGGGATGGGCCAGGAAGGCGTTCTCCACCGTCACCGGATGGATCTTGATGCCATTGGTCTTGAGCACCTCGCCGATCCGGCCGCGCAGGTGAAGGTAGCCGTCACCGTCGACGAAGCCGAGGTCACCGGTGTGCACCCAGCCGTCCCGTACGGTCCGGGCGGTGAGTTCGGGCTCGGCCACGTACGCGCTCATCGTGAAGGGCGACCGTACGCAGACCTCGCCGATCTCGCCGGGCGGCAGGTCACGGTGGTCGCCCGGATCGGTGATCCGGACCCAGTCGGGCATCGGGCGGCCGACCGTGACCCGCAGCCGGGGGTCGAGGTGCTCGGCGGGCGAGAGCATGCTGACGAAGCCCGCCTCGCTGGTCGCGTACACCTGGATCAGCACGTCGCCGAAGAGCTTGACCGCCTCGGCCAGTCGCTCGGGGGACGCGGGGGAGCCCACGTACGTGACCATCCGGAGACTGGACAGGTCGGTCGAGCCCACCTCGGGATGGTCCATCAGCAGGTACAGCTGGGGAGGGGAGAGCAGCATCCGGGTGATCCCGTGCCGCTCTATGGAGCGCAGCGTGTCGCCCGGGTCGAAGCCGTCCCGCAGGACCACCGAGCCGCCGGACGCGAGTGAGTCGTCGGCCGTGGCGCCGCTGGAGTGGCTGAGCGGGAGGCAGGCCAGGTAGACGGACCGCCAGCCCATCTGGAGTCCGGCGGAGATGAAGCCGTTGCGGGTCCGGAAGTCGAAGGCGATGCCCTTCGGCTCGCCGGTCGTCCCGCTCGTGTAGGTCACCACCGCGGGCCGGTCGAGTCCGATCTCGATGCCGGCCGGGTCCAGCGCGTCCGGGTCCCCGGCCGTCAGGTCCAGGACATCGGGGCCGAGATCGCCGAGGGCGACGAGGGCGAGCGGAGTGCCCAGCCGCTCGCGCAGCTCACGGGCGGTGGCGAGGTTCTCCGCGTCGACGGCCAGGTACGTCGCACCGGTCTCCCGGAGGATCTTGAGCTCGGCGCCGGTGGCCAGGTGGTCCGCCGGGTCGACCGCGTTGGTGGTGTGCAGATGGACCACCGTGGCCCCGACCAGATTCGCGGCGTACCGCAGGACCAGGGTCGGGGCGGTGTTGGTGACGGTCAGGATGGCGACCACAGCCTCGCCGCCGGTCCCGCCGGCGTGCCGGTGCAGGGCCTGCGCGGCCGACCGGACCAGGACGGTCAACTCCGCCGCCCGCCAATGACGGAGCCCTCACCGTCCTCGCCGGCCGGCTGGGGAACTGCGCCGTCTTCTCCGACGAGATGAACCACGCCTCGATCATCGACGGACTCCGCCACAGCGGCGCCGAGAAGCATATCTTCCGCCACAACGACACGGCGCATCTGGAAGAGCTGATATCCGCCACCGATCCCGACCGGCCGAAGATGATCGTCATGGAGTCGGTCTACTCGATGGCGGGTGATGTCGCCCCGCTCGCCGAGATCGCCCGGATCGCCCGCGAGCACGGCGCGATGACCTTCCTCGACGAGGTCCACGCGGTCGGAATGTACGGGCCGGAGGGCGCCGGTATCGCCGCGAGCCTGGGTATCGCGGACGAGTTCACCGTGATCATGGGAACACTCGCCAAGGGATTCGGCACCACCGGCGGATACATCGCCGGTCCCGCCGAGCTGGTCGACGCGGTGCGCGGCCTGTCCCGCTCCTTCATCTTCACCACTGCCCTGCCACCGGCGGTCGTGGCGGGCGCGCTCGCCGCGGTCCGGCACCTGCGGGCTTCGAACGAGGAACGCGACCGGCTCCGCGAGAACGCGCGACTGACGCACCGGCTGCTCACCGAACACCGAATCCCCTTCGTCTCCGACGAGTCCCACATCGTCTCGATCTTCGTCGGGGACGACGCACTCGCCCGCCGGATCTCCGCCCTGCTGCTGGAACGCCACGGCATCTACGTACAGGCCATCAACGCGCCGAGCGTGCGCGCGGGCCAGGAGATCCTCAGGAGCGCGCCCGGCGCCGTCCACCAGCCCTCGGAGGTCGAGGAGTTCGTCGCGGCGCTGGACGGGATCTGGCGGGAGCTGGGGATGACCCGGACCCCGGGCCCGCAGCGGTCCGCCGGAACGCACGGCTGACCCGCCCCACGGGGTGCGCGCGGCTCTCCCGCGGCTCCGTGACCCGCCCGCTCCCCGTATCCGCGTCGTGTCGCGGCCTGCGCTATCGGGCCGCTATGCGACTTGGGCAAGATCGACGTCGCAGGTCCGGTGGCGGTACACGCCGGGCATGACGAAGGCGTCCCGGTCGCCGCGCGACCCGTGGGAGCGGGCGCCCCGCCACGATCCGGCGACTGATGGTCCTGCTCGCGTGAAGGAGTCCGAACACACGATGGCGCACCCCGACGGTACGGAAGCACCGCTGCTGTGGACACTGGCCGGCAGTGGCAAGGAGTCGCTGGCGGCCGGCGCGCGCGGCCTGCACGCGTACCTGGCCGGTCGTGACGACTGGAGTCCCCAGGACATCGCGTTCACCCTCGCCCGCACCGCGTCCGAGGGGAGCCGGCGGGCGGCACTGGTGGCGGACGGCCGTGACGGATTCCTGCAGCGGCTGGACGCGCTCGCCGACGGCAGGAGCATGCCCGGCCTGGTGGAGGGCGCCGCAGGGGCAGGCCGCCGGGTCGCCTTCGTGTTTCCCGGACAGGGCGCGCAATGGCCCCGGATGGCGGTCGACCTGCTGGACACCTCCACGGTGTTCCGCGACCGGATGGACGCCTGCGCGCAGGCCCTGGAACCGTTCGTCGACTGGTCGCCGATCGACGTGCTCCGCGACCCGGACGCGCCGGGCGCACCCGCCGGGGACCGGGCCGACGTGGTGCAGCCCCTGCTGTTCGCCGTGACGGTGTCGCTCGCCGCGCTGTGGCGGTCCCACGGTGTGGAACCGGCCGCCGTGCTCGGGCACAGCGTCGGCGAGGTCACCGCCGCCGCGGTCTGCGGCGCGCTGTCCCTGGACGACTCCGCGCGGGTGGTGGCGCTGTGGAGCCAGGCCCAGGCGACCCTGGCCGGGCAGGGCGACATGGTCTCCGTCATGGCCCCGGCCGGCGAGGTCGAGCCGCGGCTGCGCCGCTGGGACGGCCGCCTCGTCGTCGCCGCGTACAACGGCCCGCGGTCCGTGATCGTCTCCGGCGACCGCGACGCCGCGGCCGAACTCCTCGCCGACCTGGCCTCGGACGCGGTGCACGCACGGCGGATCGCGGTGGGCCTGGCCGCCCATTCCCCCCACATCGACGCGATCGTCCCCCGGATGCGCGCCGACCTCGCACCGATCCGGCCCCGCACACCGCATCTGCCCTACTACTCCGGACTGACCGGGGAACGACTGGACGTCCCGGCCCTGGACGCCGACTACTGGTGCCGCAACCTGCGCAACACGGTCAGGTTCCACCAGGCGGCCGGGGCCCTGCTGCGGGACGGGTACGGCGTCCTGCTGGAGGTCAGCCCGCACACCGTGCTGACCTCCGCCCTCACGGACTGCGCGGAGGAACACGGTGCACGGGCCGCCGTCCTCGGGACGCTGCGCCGGGACCAGGGCGGTCCGGGCCGGTTCCTGACCTCGCTCGGTGACCTGTACGTGCGCGGTGTCACCCCGGAACGGGACGTGCTGTTCGCCGGGCAGCACGCCCGGGTACGGGAACTGCCGGCGGCTGCCCTGGCGGCGCTCGCGGAGCCCGGCCCGGGGGACGCGAACGGGCCGGTCGGCGCGGGCGGCGCGGGCGGTCACCGGGATGCCGGCATCGCGTTCCGCGCGGAGCTGGCCGGACTGGACGTACCGGAGCGGCGTGCCGCGCTGGCACGGCTGGTGGGCGAGGAGATCGCCGCGCTGACCGGGCGGTCCGATCCGGTCCCCGCCGACCTGGCCTTCCTCGACCTGGGATTCGACTCCGTCACCGCCGTGGAACTGCGCAACCGGCTGAGTGCGGCGACGGCGCTGCGCATCCCGGCGACGGTCGTCTTCGACTGCCCGACACCGGCGGCCCTGACCGCGTACCTCTGCGCCGGGATCAGCGGCGACCGGCCCGACGGGAACACGGACGCGGACGAGCCGGTGCGGCGGGCCGAGGACGACGACCCCGTGGTGATCGTCGGCATGGGCTGCCGCTACCCCGGCGGTGTCGGCAGCCCCGACGAACTCTGGGAGCTGGTGGCGGCAGGTGCCGACGCGGTCTCCGCGCTGCCCGACGACCGCGGCTGGGACACCGCCGGACGGTACGACCCCGCACCAGGGACGCCGGGCCGGTACTACCAGCGAGAGGCGGGTTCGCTCGCCGGTGCGGCCGAGTTCGACGCGGAGTTCTTCGGCATCTCGCCGCGCGAGGCGGCGGCGATGGACCCGCAGCAGCGGCTGCTGCTGGAGACCACCTGGGAGGTGCTGGAACGGGCCGGGATCGACCCGGCCACCCTGCGGCGGACCCCGACGGGCGTCTACGTCGGGGCGATGACCATGGACTACGGGCCCTCTCTCGAACAGGGCGCCGACGAGGGCGGCCACCTGCTGACCGGCAACACCGGAAGCGTCGCGTCGGGCCGACTGGCCTACACCCTCGGTCTGGAGGGAGCGGCGGTCACCGTGGACACGGCGTGCTCCTCCTCGCTGGTGGCCCTTCACCTCGCGGTACGGGCGCTGCGGTCGGGCGAGTGCTCGCTTGCGCTGGCCGGCGGCGTGACCGTGATGTCCACGGTCGGCATGCTCGTGGAGTTCAGCCGTCAGGGCGGTCTGGCCCCGGACGGCCGCTGCAAGGCCTTCGCGGCAGCCGCCGACGGCTTCGGCCTGGCCGAGGGCGTGGGCATGGTGCTGGTGGAGCGGTTGTCGGACGCGCGGCGCAACGGGCATCCGGTGCTGGCGGTGATCCGTGGTTCGGCGGTGAATCAGGACGGTGCGAGCAATGGTCTGACGGCGCCGAACGGTCCGTCGCAGCAGCGGGTGATCCGTGCGGCGCTGGCGGACGCGGGGTTGTCGGTGTCCGAGGTGGATGTGGTGGAGGCGCACGGTACGGGGACGCGGTTGGGCGACCCGATCGAGGCGCAGGCGCTGCTGGCGACGTACGGGCAGGACCGTCCGGTGGACCGTCCGGTGTGGATCGGTTCGCTGAAGTCCAACATCGGCCATGCCCAGGCCGCGGCGGGTGTGGGCGGTGTCATCAAGTCGGTGCTGGCGATGCGGCACGGTGTGATGCCGAAGACGTTGCACGTGGACGGTCCGACGCCCGAGGTGGACTGGTCGGCGGGGGCCGGCCGACTGCTGACGGAGGCCCGTGCGTGGGACGAAACGGGGCGTCCGCGCCGGGCGGGTGTGTCCTCCTTCGGCATCAGCGGGACCAACGCTCACGTGATCTTGGAGTCTGCGCCGGCCGAGGCTCCGGTCGGGGCGGTGGAGGGTGCCCGGCGTCCGGGGACGGTGGTGTGGCCGGTGTCGGCGCGCAGTGCGGAGGCTCTGCGGGCGCAGGCGGAGGCGTTGGCGGCACGGGTGGTGGCGGAGCCCGGGCTCGACATGGCGGACGTGGGCTACTCGCTGGCGGTGGGGCGTGCGTGCTTCGAACACCGTGCGGTGGTGGTGGGCGGGGACCGGAGTGAGTTGCTCGGTGGGGTGAAGGCGCTGGCGGAGGGGCGTTTGGCACCGGGATCGGTGGCCGGCGGTGCCGGGGTGTCGTCGGGTCGTGTGGTGTTGGTGTTTCCGGGTCAGGGTTCGCAGTGGGTGGGGATGGCTGCGGAGTTGTTGGGTGAGTCGGAGGTGTTCGCGGGGCGGATGGCGGAGTGTGGTCGGGCTCTGGCGCCTTATGTCGACTGGTCGTTGACGGAGGCGTTGGGTTCGGAGCGGTTGCTGGCGCGGGTGGATGTGGTGCAGCCGGTGTTGTGGGCGGTGATGGTGTCGCTGGCGGAGGTGTGGCGTTCGTTCGGTGTTGTTCCGGACGCGGTGGTGGGTCATTCGCAGGGTGAGATCGCTGCTGCTTGTGTGGCGGGTGGTCTGAGTCTGGAGGAAGGGGCGCGGGTGGTGGCGTTGCGTTCCCGCGCGATCAAGGTGCTCGCGGGCCGTGGTGGGATGGCGTCGTTGCCTCTGCCGGTGGGGGAGGTGCGGGAGCGGATTGTTTCCTGGGCGGGCCGACTGTCGGTGGCGGCGGTGAACGGTCCGTCGTCGACGGTGGTGGCGGGTGACGCGGACGCGGTGGCGGAGCTGGTCGAGGTCCTGGTGGGGGAGGGTGTGCGGGCGCGGTTGATCGAGGTCGATTACGCGTCGCACTCCTCGCACGTGGAGGAGATCCGTGAGCGGTTGCTCTCCGACCTGGGAGGCATCGTGCCTCTTTCCGGTGCGGTGCCGTTCTATTCGAGCGTGACGGGTGGCCTGTTGGACACGAAGTCCCTTGATGCCGGGTACTGGTACCGGAATCTGCGGGAGACCGTCGAGTTCGAGCAGGCGACCCGCGCGCTCCTCGCGGCCGGGCACCGCGTCTTCATCGAGTCCAGCCCGCACCCGGTGCTGGGCGTGGCGGTGGGGGAGTCGGTGGAGGCCGCCGGTGCGGACGCCGCGGTGCTGGGGACGTTGCGGCGTGAAGAAGGCGGCCTGGAGCAGGTGTTGCGCGCGGTGGGCCGCGGGTGGGAGTGCGGCTTGGAGGTGGACTGGTCGGCGGCGTTCCCGGAGGGGCGGCGGGTGGACCTGCCGACGTACGCCTTCCAGCGGCGGCGCTACTGGCTGACGGCCCCCGTCGCCGTTCCGGCCGCCCCCGCCGAAGACCGCTGGGACGACCTGGAACTCGAGGACCCCGCCCGGCTCGCCGAAACCCTCGGGGTCGGCCGTGCGGCCCTGGACGAAGTCCTGCCCGCCCTGACGACCTGGCGATCCGCCAGGAACCGTGAACGGAGGGCGGAGTCCTGGCGCTACCACGTCGCCTGGGCACCCCTGTCGGTCGCGCCGGCGGACGGCCTCCCCGGTCGCTGGCTCGCCCTGCGTCCCGAGGGCGACGACGCGGCGGCCGTCCTGGACACCCTCGGCGAGGCCGGAGCCGACCTCCTCCCGTGCGTCGTCGCCGATCCGGGCACGACCCGCGAACAACTGGCCGCTCTGCTCACGAAGACCGCCGGGGAGCAGCCGATCGCCGGCGCGCTGTCCCTGCTGTCCTGGGAGGAGCGCCCCCATCCCGAACACCCCGACCTGCCCGGTGGTCCGGCGCTGACCCTCGCGCTGGCCCAGGCGCTGGAGGACGCGGGCATCCACGCCCGGCTCTGGACGCTGACGAAGGGAACGGCGGTCCTGGGCGGCGTGGAGCGGCCCGGACACGTCGGTCAGGCCGCGTCCGCCGCCCTGGGCCGGACGCTGGCGCTGGAGCACCCGCACCGCCGGGGCGGTCTGATCGACCTGCCCGAGGCGCTGGACGTACGCGCGGCCCGCCGCTTGTGCGCGGTGCTCGCGGGAGCCGTGGCCGACGAGGAGCAGGTGGCGGTGCGCTCCACCGGGGTCCACGGACGCCGCCTCCGGCCCGCGTCGTCCGCGCCGCCGAAGGCTCGCAAGGGTGGCGCGGCCGTCCGGGGGCGGACGCGACCGCGATGGCAGGGCACCGTCCTCGTCACCGGTGGCACCGGTGGCGTCGGCTCGCACACGGCGCGCTGGCTCGCGGGCCAGGGCGCGGAGCGGCTGCTGCTGGTCAGCCGTCGCGGTGCCGACGCACCCGGTACGGACGCGCTACGGGCGGAACTGACGGCGCTGGGCGCCGAAGTGACCTTCGCGGCCTGCGACGTCGCCGACCCGGACGCACTGGCGGCGCTGGTCGCCGGCATCCCGGCGCGGTACCCGCTGTCCGCCGTCATCCACGCAGCGGGCGTCCTCGACGACGGTGTGCTCGACGCGCTGGACCCCGCGCGGCTCGCCGTGGTGCTGCGCGCCAAGCTGACCGCCGCACGGAACCTGCACGAGGCCACCGCGGGTCTCGACCTGTCGGCCTTCGTGGTGTTCTCGTCGGTGATGGGCGTCGTGGGCAACGCCGGGCAGGGCAACTACGCGGCCGCCAACGCGGCTGTCGACGCGCTCGTCGCCGCCCGCCGGGCCGCCGGGCTGCCCGGCACGTCCGTGGCCTGGGGCGCCTGGGCCGGGCCGGGCATGCTGGCGGACGACGTCGCCGCGCGGCTGCGGGACCTCGGCATGCCGGTGATGGAGCCCGAAACGGCCGTCACCGCGATCGGCCGAGCCCTCGCGGAGGACGACGCGCTGGTCGTGGTCGCCGATGTCGACTGGAGGCGCTTCACCACGGGCATGGGCCTGCGGTCCGCCGCCCTGCTCGACGGGATACCGGACCCGGCTGCCGCGAGGCCCGCCCCGGACACCACCGCACCGTCGGCGGCCCGCGAAGGCGGCGGCTCCGCCGACGGCCTGCGGCAGCGGATCGCCGTACTGCCGCGCCACGAGGACCGGGTCGGGACCCTCACCGAACTGGTGCGCACCCACGCGGCGACGGTCCTGCGCCACCCCGACGTCGACACGGTCCAGCCCGGAAGGGCGTTCTCCGCGCTCGGCTTCGACTCGCTGACGGCGGTGGAACTGCGCAACCGGCTCGCCGCCGTCACCGGACTGGCCCTGCCCGCGACCGTCCTGTTCGACCATCCCACACCGTCGGCCCTGGCCGGCCGGCTGCTCGCGGACCTGGACCTGCCGGACACGGCGAGCGGTACCGCCGGCCCCGCCGGCCCCGCCGGCCCCGTCGGCGCCGAGCCGAGCCGGGCGGCGGAGCCCGGCAGCAACGAGCCGATCGCGATCGTCGGCATGGGCTGCCGCTTCCCCGGCGGGGTCACACGGCCCGAGGACTTCTGGCACCTGCTCTCCAAGGGCACCGACGCCGTCGGCGACTGGCCGTCGAACCGGGGCTGGGACACCGAGGGGCTGTACGACCCGGACCCCGACCGCGCCGGCACCACGTACAGCAGGCAGGGCGGCTTCCTGCACGATGTCCCCGAGTTCGACGCGGAGTTCTTCGGCATCTCGCCGCGCGAGGCCCTGGCCATGGACCCGCAGCAGCGGCTGCTCCTGGAAACCGCCTGGGAGGCGGTCGAGGGCGCCGGGCAGGATCCGACCGCGCTGAAGGACCGGCAGGTCGGCGTCTACATCGGTACCAACGGCCAGGACTACTCCGCGTTGCTGGAGGGCGCCGAGGGAGTGTCCGAGGGTCATCTGCTGACCGGGAACACGGCCAGCGTGCTCTCGGGGCGGCTGTCCTACGTCCTCGGCCTCCAGGGGCCCTCACTCACCGTCGACACCGCGTGCTCCTCGTCGCTGGTGGCGCTCCACCTGGCCGTGCAGGCACTGCGGCGCGGCGACTGCGAGCAGGCCCTCGCGGGCGGGGTGACGGTGATGAGCACCCCGCGGCTCTTCGTGGAGTTCAGCCGTCAGCGCGGGCTCGCCGCCGACGGACGGTGCAAGGCGTTCTCGGCGGAGGCGGACGGCACGGGCTGGGGCGAAGGCGCCGGAGTGCTGCTGCTGGAGCGCCACAGCGACGCCCTGCGCCACGGCCACCCCGTACTCGCGCTGATCAGCGGCACCGCCGTGAACCAGGACGGCGCCAGCAACGGGCTCACCGCTCCCAACGGCCCGTCCCAGCAGCAGGTCATCCGCGCCGCCCTGGCCGACGCCGCGCTGCGCGCCGACCAGATCGACGCGGTCGAGGCCCACGGCACCGGCACGAGGCTCGGCGACCCCATCGAAGCGCAGGCGCTCCAGGCCGTCCACGGACCGGCGCGCACGGCGGACCGTCCGCTGTGGCTCGGCTCGGTGAAGTCGAACATCGGGCACACCCAGGCGGCGGCCGGGGTGGCCGGGGTGATGAAGATGGTGCTGGCCATCCGCCACGGCGAACTGCCGGGAACCCTTCACGCCGGGACGCCGAACCCGCACGTCGACTGGTCCGGCGGCGGCATCCGCCTGCTGACCGAGCACACTCCGTGGCCGGAGACCGGGAGCCCGCGTCGGGCGGGCGTGTCGTCGTTCGGCATCAGCGGCACCAACGCGCACGCGATCGTCGAGCAGGCGCCTGCCATCGCGGTCGTGCCCGCCCCGGACCGGACCGACGCCCCGGACCGGACCGACGCCCCGGACCGGACCGACGCCCCGGCCGTGCCCACCTCGGACACCGCCGCGACCGCCACGATGGCCGTCGCGGCGGTCACCGCCACCCCCACCGCCCGCCGTACCGGCCCGCCCGTGCCGCTGCTGCTCTCGGCCAGGACACCGGAGGCACTGCGGGCACAGGCGGGCCGGCTGGTGACCCGGCTCGACGCCGACCCGGACGTCGAACTGGCGGACGTCGCCTACTCGCTCGCCACGGGACGAGCCCCGCTCGAACACCGGGCCGCCGTCCTGGGACGGGACCGGGCATCCGTCCGGCGCTCGCTCACCGCGCTCGCGCGCGGCACGGCAGCGGGCCGACTGCTCACCGGCGGCGCCGTACGCTCCGGCCGGACCGCCTTCCTCTTCCCGGGACAGGGCAGCCAGCGGGCCGGAGCCGGTGCGGAGCTCTACCGCGACGACCCGGTGTTCGCCGACGCCCTCGACGAGGTGCTGACCGGCTTGGACCCGCACCTCGACCTGCGCCTGCGCGACATCCTGTTCGCCGAGCCCGGAACCCCCGGTGCGGATCTGCTCGACCGCACCCGGTACACCCAGCCCGCGTTGTTCGCCCTGGAGACGGCGCTGTTCCGGCTCGTACGGCACTGGGGTGTGCGGCCGGACCTGCTGATGGGGCACTCCGTCGGCGAACTCGCGGCCGCCCACGCGGCGGGCGTACTGGACCTGCCCGACGCCTGCGCACTGGTGACGGCCCGGGGACGGCTGATGGACGAACTGCCCGAGGGCGGGGCGATGGTGGCGGTGGAGGCCACCGAGGAGGAAGTGCGCCGGGCCCTGCTGGACGACGGCACCGGGCACCCCGTCCCGGAGCGCGAAGCGGACCACGACCCGGGCCGGGACGCGGTGGACATCGCCGCCGTCAACGGGCCCACCTCCGTGGTCCTGTCCGGTGACGCGGACGCGGTACGGCGCCTGGCCGGGGCGTTCCGCTCCCGCGGACGGCGCACCCGGCGCCTGAGCGTGAGCCACGCGTTCCACTCCGCCCGGATGGACGGGATGCTCGACGCGTTCCGGGAGGTGGCCGAGTCGCTGACCTACCACGCGCCCGGCATCGAGATCGTCTCCAACCTGACCGGGCGTACGGCCACGGCCGCGGAACTCCGCTCCCCCGACCACTGGGTACGCCACGTCCGGGGCACCGTGCGCTTCCTGGAAGGGGCCCGCCGGCTGCGGGCCGAGGGTGCGACGACCTACCTCGAACTCGGACCGGGCGGCGTGCTGTCCGGCATGCTCCAGGCCTGCCTCCCCGACCCCACCTCCGCCACCACCTCCGGCCCCGCCCCCGGCGGCCCCGGGACGGTACCGCTGCTGCGCGGTGGCCGCGGCGAGCCGGACGCCGTCCGCACCGCACTCGCCTCGCTGCACCTGCGCGGCGTAGCGGTGGACTGGTCGGCGGGCTGGAGCGGAACCGACGTGCGGCGGGTCGACCTGCCCACCTACGCCTTCCAGCGCAGGCGCTTCTGGCCGGAAGCCGCGCTGGACCCGGCCCCCGCCGCCTGGCGCTCCCGCCGGGGGACCGCGGTCCCCGCCGGCCCCCACCGCTACCGCATCGCATGGGAGCCGCTCACCGCGCCCGCGGAGCCCCGTCTCTCCGGTCGCTGGCTGCTCGTCACCCCGGACGGACCCGGCGCCGAGGACACCGCACTCGCCTGCGAACAAGCTCTCGCCGGACACGGCGCCGACGTGGTCGTGATCCGGGTCGGGGCCGCCGTCGAGCGCGCTGAGCTGGCCTTGCTGCTCCCGGAGTTCGGCGCCTTGGAGGGCGTCCTGTCCCTGCTGGCCCTGGCCGAGGGACCCCACCCGGGCCTGCGGACCCTCGACGCCTGCCTGACCGGGACCCTGCTGCTGCTCCAGGCACTGGGTGAAAGCGGCATCGACGCACCCCTGTGGTGCGCCACCCGCGGCGCGGTGGCGGCTCACGGCACGGAGGAGGTCCGCCCCGAACAGGCCCAGGTGTGGGGCCTGGGCCGGGTGGCGGCACTGGAGCACCCGCGGCGCTGGGGCGGCCTGGTCGACCTGCCGGAGCTGCTGGACGGGCCCGCGCTGGACGGGCTGTGCGCGGTGCTGGCCGGACAGGACGGCGAGGACCAGGTGGCCGTACGCGCGCCGCTGCCGTTGGGCCGCCGGCTCGTCCCCGCGCCGGAGCCCGCGACACCCGCGCCCGCACCGTGGACGCCGCGCGGCACGGTCCTCGTCACCGGCGGCACCGGAGGCCTCGGCGCCCAGGTGGCGCGCTGGCTCGCGGAGCGCGGCGCGGAACACCTCGTCCTCCTCAGCCGACGGGGCCCCGAGGCCCCCGGAGCCGCTGCGCTGGTCGACGCTCTGGCGGCGCTCGGCGCCCGGAGCACCCTCGTGGCCTGCGACGTCGCCGACCGCACCGCGCTGGAACGGGTCCTGGAGCGGCTGCGCGAGGAGGGCGACACCGTACGGGCTGTGGTGCACACCGCGGGACTCACCTCGGACACCGCGCTGATGGACTGCACGCCGGAGGAACTGGCCCGGCGGACGGCGGCCAAGACACGCGGCGCGGCCCACCTCGACGCCCTGTTCGAAGGCCGCCCGCTGGACGCCTTCGTGCTGTTCTCCTCGATCTCGGGCACCTGGGGCAGCGGCGGCCAGGGCGCGTACGCGGCGGCCAACGCCTACCTGGACGGCCTCGCCGCGGCGAGGCGCGGCCGGGGCCTGCCGGCGACCTCGGTGGCCTGGGGCCCCTGGGCCGGAGCGGGCATGGCCGACGGCGCCGTGGGCGACGGCCTGCGCCGCCACGGGCTGGTGCCGATGGCCCCCGCCGCAGCGCTCTCCGCGCTCGGCCTGGCGCTGGCCCTGGACGAGGGCGAACCGGTCGTCGCCGAGCTGGACTGGAGCCGCTTCGCGCCCACCTTCGGTTCAGTGCGCGACAGTGCGCTGCTGCGCGGTCTGCCGACCGCCCCGGAGCCCCGGGCGGCGGACGGCGGCCCCGTAGCCGCGGACACCTCCGCCGGGTCCGGACCCGGTACGGGCGGCGACCCGTCGTGGCTGCACCGGCTGCATCGGCTGTCCGAGCCGGAGGGCCGCAAACTGCTGACGGAGCTGGTCCGGAGCGAAGCGGCCGCCGTGCTGGGCCACGAGTCGGCCGCCGGCTTCGCGGCCGACCGCCCGTTCCGCGAGGTGGGCTTCGACTCGCTCACCGCCGTGGAACTCCGCAACCGGCTGGCCGAGGCCACCGCTCTGCCGCTCGCGCTCACCTCCGTCTTCGACCACCCGACGGCAGCCGCCCTCGCCGCGCACCTCTTCGCCGCGCTGAGCGGCACGGAACCGGACGCCGACGGCACGACCGGCATGGCCGGGACGGACTCCGCAGCCTCCGTCGACGGCGCGGCCGGGCCCGGAGCGGCCGACGAACCCCTGGCGATCGTCTCGATGGCCTGCCGATTCCCGGGCGGCGTCCGCTCGCCCGAGGACCTGTGGCGACTGGTGGCCGACGGGGTGGACGCGGTCGCCGCGCTGCCCGCCGACCGCGGCTGGCCGCTGGACACCCTCTACGACCCGGACCCCCTGCACCCGGGCACCTTCTACACCACCGGCGGCGGATTCCTGGACGGGGCAGCCGAGTTCGACGCGGAGTTCTTCGGCATCTCCCCGCGCGAAGCACTGGCCATGGACCCACAGCAGCGACTGCTGCTCGAAACCAGCTGGGAGGCACTGGAGCGGGCCGGACTCGATCCCGCGTCGGTACGCGGCAGCGAGGGCGGCGTCTACGTCGGCGTCGCCGCCCAGGGCTACGGCACCGGCCCGCAGAACCCGTCCGACGAGGTCGAGGGGCACCTCCTCAGCGGCACGGTCACCAGCGTCGCCTCCGGCCGCGTCGCCTACACCCTCGGACTCGGCGGCCCCGCCGTGACCGTGGAAACGGCCTGCTCGTCCTCCCTGGTGGCACTGCACCTGGCCGGCCAGGCACTGCGCGCCGGCGACTGCTCGTTCGCCCTGGTCGGCGGCGCGGCGGTGATGGCGAGCCCGGACGTCTTCGTCGAGTTCAGCCGCCAGCAGGGCCTGTCACCCGACGGCCGCTGCCGCTCCTTCGCCGAAGGGGCGAACGGTACGGGCTGGGGCGAAGGGGTGGGCGTCCTGCTCGTGGAACGCCTCTCCGACGCCCGCCGCCTCGGGCATCCGGTCCTCGCCCTGGTACGGGGCACCGCGGTGAACCAGGACGGTGCCAGCAACGGCCTCACCGCCCCGAGCGGCCCCGCGCAGCAGCGGGTGATCAGGAGCGCGCTGGCCACGGCGGGACTGTCCGGCGCCGACATCGACCTGGTCGAGGCGCACGGAACCGGCACCGTGCTGGGCGACCCCATCGAGGCGCAGGCCCTCCTGGCCACCTACGGCCAGGACCGGCCCGCCGACCGCCCGCTGTGGCTGGGGTCGCTGAAGTCCAACATCGGGCACACCCAGGCCGCCGCCGGGGTCGCCGGGGTCATCAAGACGGTGCTCGCACTGCGGAACGGCGTGCTCCCCGGCACCCTGCACGCACAGGAGGCGTCCAGCCGGGTGGACTGGTCGGCCGGCGCGGTCCGGCTGCTCGCGAACGCCCGCCCCTGGGACGCCCCGGACGGGGACCGGCCGCGCCGGGCCGGCGTCTCCGCGTTCGGCATGAGCGGCACCAACGCCCACGCCGTTCTGGAGGAGGCACCCGCCGACGCCGACGCCCCGCTGCCCGAAGGCACGCACGGCGAACCGTCCGAGGGCACCGGGACCACGGTTCCGTGGCTGCTCTCCGCCATGACCCCTGCGGCCCTGCGCCGACAGGCGCGCCGACTGGGCGAGCACCTGCGGGCCGACCCCGACGGGGGCGCCGCCGGACTGGCCCGCGCGCTCGCCACCACCCGCCCCGCCCTGCCCTTCCGGGCAGCCGCCACCGGCCGCGACCGCGACGCGCTCCTCGGCTGGCTGGACGCCCTCGCGGCGGGAGAACCCGCGCCCGACGCCGTGCAGGACCGGGCGCGCGGCGGCCGTACGGTCTTCGTCTTCCCCGGCCAGGGCTCGCAGTGGGCCGGCATGGCCGCGGCGGCGCTCGACTCCTCCCGAGCGTTCGCCGCCGCCATCGCCGCCTGCGAACGGGCGCTCGCCCCACACACCGACTGGTCCCTGACCGAGGTGCTGCGCGGTGCGCCCGGCGCACCGACGCTCGAGCGCGTGGACGTCGTCCAGCCGGTGCTCTTCGCGGTGATGGTCGCGCTGGCCGCGCACTGGCGCGACACCGGGGTCACCCCGGACGCGGTCGTCGGGCACAGCCAGGGCGAGATCGCCGCCGCCTGCGTCGCCGGAGCGCTGTCGCTCGACGACGCGGCCCTCGTGGTGGCGCTGCGCAGCCGGGCGCTGCTGAGGCTGGCGGGACGCGGCGGCATGGTGTCGGTCGCCGCCTCCGCCGAGCGGACCACGAGCCTGCTGCCCGCCGGCGGACGCGCGTGCGTGGCCGCGGTGAACGGCCCCGCAGCCGTGGTCGTCGCCGGGGAGCCCGAGGAGCTGGCCGCCCTGCTCGCGGCCTGCGACCGGGAAGGCGTACGGGCCAGGACGATCCCGGTGGACTACGCGGCCCACTCGGCCCAGGTCGCCGAGATCGAGGACGAACTGCGCGAAGCCCTCACCGGGATACGCCCCCGCGCCTCGGCCGTCCCGCTCTACTCGACGGTGACCGGCGAACCCGTCGCCGGAGAATCGCTCGACGCCGCCTACTGGTACCGCAACCTGCGCGAGCCGGTCGACTTCGTCGGAGCGACCCGCGCCCTGCTGGACGTGGGTCACACCCTGTTCGTCGAGGTCAGCCCGCATCCCGTGCTGCTCGCCGGGATCGAGGCGGTGGCCGCGGAGGCCGGGCGGGAGGTGGCGGCGGTCGGCACGCTGCGGCGCGGCGACGGTGGCCGGGACCGGCTGCTGGCCTCACTGACCGAGGCGTGGGCGGCCGGCGGCGGTCCGGTGGACTGGTCGCCCTGGACGGGGACCCCCGGGCCGGGCGGCCCGGCACCCGTCCTGCTGCCGACCTACCCCTTCCAACGCGACCGGTACTGGCTGCCCACACCGGGCCGGACGGCCGTCCCGGCCGCCACCGGGGTGCCGGCCGAGGACACGCCGGAGGCCGCGGGTGACGACGAGGGCACCCCCGCCGTACGACTGGCCGCCCGGCTGGCCCCGCTGGACCGGCAGGCACGCCGTCAAGCGGTGACCGACCTGGTCATCCGGCACGCGGCCGCGGTCCTCGGCCATCCCGGAGCCGGTCCGGTGCGACCGGAACGCTCCTTCTCCGAGGTCGGCTTCGACTCGATGCTCGCGGTGCGGTTCAGGAACGCGCTGTGTGAGGCGACCGGGCTGACCGTCCCGCCGACGGTCGTCTTCGACCACCCGACGCCCGAGGCGCTCGCCGCCTACCTGGACGCGGAGCTGTCCGCCGCGCCCGAACCCCCCTCGCCGCTGCCGGCCGAGCTGGACCGGCTGGCCGCGCTCCTCGCGGCCGTCCCGCCCGGAGCGGCCGACACCGACGGGGTCGGCGAACGACTGGACGAACTGCTGCGCGGCTGGCGCCGGCGAGCCGGCGTACCGGGCGGCGAGGCACCACCACCCGGACCGGACGACACCGCCACGGCGACGGAAACGGCGACAGCGGACGAGCTGTTCGCCCTGATCGACAACGACTTCGGCAACGCCTGAAAGAGAGCTGGCACTGATGTCCGACGACAAGAAGCTGCTCGACTACCTCAGGCGCGCCACCGCTGACCTCGGTGACGCCCGGAGGCAGCTGCGCGAGGCCGAGCAGGCCCGCCACGAACCGATCGCCGTCGTCTCGATGGCCTGCCGCTATCCCGGCGGCGCCGACACGCCCGAACGGCTGTGGGACCTGGTCTCCCGGGGCGCCGACGCGATCTCCGCCTGGCCGGTGAACCGCGGCTGGGACCTGGAGGGCCTCTACGACCCGGACCCCGAGCGGTCCGGCACCTCCTACACCCGCAACGGCGGCTTCCTGCACGACGCGGCCGAGTTCGACGCGGAGTTCTTCGGCATCTCGCCGCGCGAGGCCCTGGCGACGGACCCCCAGCAGCGGCTGGCACTGGAGACCGCCTGGGAGGCGGTCGAGCGGGCCGCGATCGACCCCCGCACGCTGCGGCGCACCGGCACGGGTGTCTTCCTCGGGGCGATCGGCAACGGCTACGGCGCGGGCTCGCGCCACCTCCCCGATGTCCAGGGCCTGCTGGACACCGGGACCGCGAGCAGTGTGGTCTCCGGCCGGATCGCCTACACCCTGGGCCTGGAAGGGCCCGCGGTGACCGTGGACACGGCCTGCTCCTCCTCTCTCGTCGCCCTGCACCTGGCGATCCGCGCGCTGCGGGCGGGTGACTGCACGCTGGCCCTGGCCGGCGGGGTGTCGGTGATGGCGACCCCCGACGCGTTCGTGGCGTTCAGCCGCCAGCGCGCGTTGTCGGCCGACGGCCGCTGCAAGGCGTTCGGGGCCGACGCGGACGGAACCGGCTGGTCCGAGGGCGCCGGCGTCCTGCTGCTGGAGCGGCTGTCGGACGCCCGGCGCAACGGGCACCCGGTGCTGGCCGTCATCCGCGGTTCGGCCACCAACCAGGACGGTGCGAGCAACGGACTGACGGCGCCCAGCGGCCCGGCGCAGCAGCGGGTGATCCGTGCGGCGCTGGCGGACGCGGGCCTGACGGCGTCCGAGGTGGACGTGGTGGAGGCGCACGGCACCGGCACCACCCTCGGCGACCCCATCGAGGCGCAGGCCCTGCTGGCCACCTACGGCCAGGGACGGCCCGCCGAACGGCCGTTGTGGCTGGGCTCGTTGAAGTCGAACATCGGCCACACCTCGGCGGCGGCCGGCGTGGGCGGCGTCATCAAGATGGTGCTGGCGATCGAGCACGGCGAACTGCCCAGGACCCTGCACGCGGACCGGCCGACGCCCATGGTGGACTGGTCGTCGGGAGCCGTGGAAATCCTCTCCGAGGCCCGCGCCTGGGACGACACGGGACGCCCGCGCCGGGCCGGGGTGTCCGCCTTCGGCGTCAGCGGCACCAACGCCCACCTGATCCTGGAACAGGCCCCGGCGAAGGAAGCCGAACCGGTGGCCGACACCGCGGCCGGTGGCGATGCGCACCCGCTGCCCTGGGTGCTGTCCGGGCGTACCGACGAGGCGCTGCGCGA
The DNA here is from genome assembly GCF_042885845.1 of Kitasatospora sp. NPDC058032. Lineage (NCBI taxonomy): Bacteria > Bacillati > Actinomycetota > Actinomycetes > Kitasatosporales > Streptomycetaceae > Kitasatospora > Kitasatospora sp. NPDC058032. The sequence goes on from NZ_JBHVRK010000006.1 coordinate 304,907, forward strand.
CCAGGCGGCCCGGCTGCTGGCGCACCTGAGCGCCGGTCCCGGACCCGTGCGGGCCGCCGACACCGGCCGCGCCCTCGCCCTCACGCGTACCGCCTTCGAGCGGCGGGCCGTGGTCGTGGGCACCGACCCGGACCGGCTGATCGACGGCGTGAAGGCGCTGGCCGAGGGCCGGTCGGTGCCGGGGCTGGTGCGGGGCGACGGGGTGTCGTCGGGTCGTGTGGTGTTGGTGTTTCCGGGTCAGGGTTCGCAGTGGGTGGGGATGGCTGCGGAGTTGTTGGCCGGGTCGGAGGTTTTCGCGGGACGGATGGCGGAGTGCGAACGGGCTCTGGCGCCTTATGTCGACTGGTCGTTGACGGAGGCGTTGGGTTCGGAGGTGCTGCTGGCGCGGGTGGATGTGGTGCAGCCGGTGTTGTGGGCGGTGATGGTGTCGTTGGCGGAGGTGTGGCGTTCGTTCGGTGTTGTTCCGGACGCGGTGGTGGGTCATTCGCAGGGTGAGATCGCTGCGGCTTGTGTGGCGGGTGGTCTGAGTCTGGAGGACGGGGCGCGGGTGGTGGCGTTGCGTTCCCGCGCGATCAAGGTGCTGGCGGGTCGTGGTGGGATGGCGTCGCTGCCTCTGCCGGTGGATGCGGTGCGGGAGCGGATCGCCCCGTGGGTGGGCCGGTTGTCGGTGGCGGCGGTGAACGGTCCGTCGTCGACGGTGGTGTCGGGTGACGCGGACGCGGTCACGGCACTGGTGGAAGAACTGGTCGCGGAGGGTGTGCGGGCGCGTCTGATCGAGGTCGATTACGCGTCGCACTCCTCGCACGTGGAGGAGATCCGCGAGCGCCTGCTCTCCGACCTGGACGGGGTCGCTCCCGGGGCGGGCTCGGTGCCGTTCTTCTCGACGGTGACGGGTGGCTGGCTGGACACGGAGGTGCTGGACGCGGAGTACTGGTACCGCAACCTCCGTCGGACCGTGGAGTTCGGGCGGGCCACGGAGACGCTGTTGGGGGAGGGCTTCCGGTTCTTCATCGAGTCCAGCCCGCACCCCGTGCTCACCTTCGGTGTCCAGCAGAGCGCCGACGAGGCCGACACCGCCGGCTCCGCGCAGGGCCCCGCCGTGGTCGTGGGCACGCTGCGGCGCGGCGAGAGCGGCCTCGACCGCTTCCTGACGTCCCTGGGAGAGGCCCACGCGGGCGGTCTGATGCCCGACTGGGACCGGGTGTTCGCCGGACACCGTCCGGACGGCGTCTCCCTGCCCACCTACCCCTTCCAGCGTCGCCCGTACTGGCTGGAGGACACCGGCCCCGCGGCGGGCGGTCCTTCCCGAACGTCCTCGGAGGGCGACGACTTCTGGGAGGCCTTGGGCGGGGGTGATCTGGACCGGTTCGCCACGGCCCTCGGGGTGGCGCCCGAGGACCCGCTGAACGTGGTGCTGCCCGCGCTCGCCACCTGGCGCGACGAGCGCACCGAGCGTTCGGTGCTCGACTCCTGGCGCTACCGCGTGACCTGGCGAGCCCTGCCCGAGGGCCCTCCGGTCCCACTGGACGGCAGCTGGCTCGTCCTGTCGTCGGACGGTCAGCCCGAGGACGGGGTGCGCCGGTCGGAGGCGGTCGTCCACGTCATGGAACAGGCCGGCGCCGCGGTGGTCCACGTACGGATCACCGAGGCGGAGGCCGACCGCGCCGTGCTGGCCGACCGGGTCCGCGCGTCCCTCGACGCGCTGCCCGGCCCGGTGACGGGAGTGCTGTCGCTGCTGGGCCTCGACGAGCGCCCGCACTCGGCGCACCCCTCCGTCCCGCTGGGCACCGCGCTCAACCTGGCCCTGGTGCAGTCCCTCGGCGACGCCGGGATCGGCGCGCCCCTGTGGTGGGCGACCCGGGGTGCGGTGTCGGTCGGGGGCACGGACACCGGGAGCGCGGTCAGCGCCGCGCAGAACCTGCTCTGGGGTCTGGGCCGGGTCGCCGCGCTGGAGTTCCCGCAGCGCTGGGGCGGTCTGATCGACCTCCCGGAGGTCCTGGGCGCGGACACCGCATCGCGGCTGTGCCGGGTGCTGGCCGGTGAGGCCGGGGACGAGGACCAGGTGGCCGTACGGGCCACCGGCTGCCACGGCCGGCGGCTGGTCCGGTCCGCCCTGGGCGACACCGCGCCGCGGCGGAGGTGGCAGCCCGGGGGCACCGTGCTGATCACCGGCGGTACCGGCGGGATCGGCGCGCAGATCGCGCGCTGGCTGGCCCGGCGGGGAGCCGGGCACCTGGTGCTGGTCAGCCGGCGCGGCGTGGACGCGCCGGGTGCGCCGGAGCTCTCCGAGGAACTGGCCGCCCTCGGCGCCCGGGTCACCCTGGCCTCCTGCGACGTCGCCGACCTGGAGGCCCTGCGCGCACTGAAGGACGGCCTCGAACAGGACGGCCACCGGATCAGTACCGTCTTCCACGCCGCGGGGGCCGGGCTGCTGGTGCCACTGCCCGCCACCGACGCGGACGAGTTCGCCGGCACCCTCCACGCCAAGGTCGGCGGGGCCAGGAACCTGGACCTGCTCTTCGACCGGGACACGCTCGACGCGTTCGTGCTGTTCTCCTCCATCTCCGGGGTGTGGGGCAGCGCCGTCCACGGCGCCTACGCCGCCGCCAACGCCTATCTCGACGGCCTCGCCGAGGACCGCAGGAGCCGCGGCCTCGCCGCGACCTCCGTGGTGTGGGGGATCTGGAACCCCGAGGGCGGGGCCGGGATGGCGGCCGAACTGGCGGAGGAGACCCTGCGCGGCCACGGCGTGCTCTTCATGCCGCCCGCGGTCGCGATCACCGGGCTCCAGCAGGTCCTGGACCACGACGAGACGGTGGTCGTGGTCGCCGACATCGACTGGGACCGCTTCGCGACGGTCTTCACCTCGGCGCGCCCCAGCCCACTGATCGGGGAACTCCCCGAGGTGCGCACCGCGCTGGCCGCCGAACCGGAGACCGGCGGGGCCGGGGCCGAGGGCACGCCCTCGGCGCTGCGTGACCGGCTGGAGCCGCTCCCGCCGGCCGAGCGGACCCGGGCGCTGGTCGACCTGGTCCGGACCCACGCGGCCGCGGTCCTCGGCCACGACTCGCCGGACGCGGTCGCCCCCGGCCGCGCCTTCCGCGACCTGGGCTTCGACTCCCTGACCGCCGTGGACATGCGCAACCGGCTCAACACCGCCACCGGCCTGCGGCTCCCGGTCACCGTCGTCTTCGACTACTCGTCGGCGACCGCGCTCGCCCGGCGCCTGGAGACCGGACTGCTGGGCGCCGCCGAGGAACCCGCCACCGTCCGGCAGCCGCCGTCGGTGGCACCCGCCGCGGACGACGACCCCATCGTGATCGTCGCCATGAGCTGCCGCTACCCCGGCGGCGTACGCACCCCCGAGGACCTGTGGCGCCTGGTCGCCGACGGGCGCGACGCCGTCTCCGGGCTGCCGTCCGACCGGGGCTGGGACCTCGACGCGCTGTACGACGCGGACCCTGACCGGCCCGGCAGGAGCTACACCGCCGCGGGCGGGTTCGTCAGGGACGCGGACCGTTTCGACCCCGGATTCTTCGGGATCTCGCCGCGCGAGGCACTGGCCATGGATCCGCAGCAGCGACTGCTGCTCGAAACCTCCTGGGAGGCGATCGAGCGCGCCGGAATCGACCCGGCGTCCCTGCACGGCACCCCGACCGGGGTCTTCGCCGGCGCCTCCTACCAGGGCTACGGCGGCACCCTGCGTGACATTCCCGAGGAACTGGAGGGCCTGTTCATCGCGGGCATCTCCACCAGCGTCCTGTCCGGGAGGATCGCCTACCAACTCGGCCTCCAGGGGCCCGCCGTGACCGTGGACACGGCCTGCTCCTCGTCACTGGTGGCGGTCCACCTCGCCGCGCAGTCGTTGCGCTCGGGCGAGTGCGCGCTGGCACTGGCGGGCGGCGCCACGGTGATGGGCACCCCGCTGTCGTTCACCGGCTTCAGCCGGCAGCGCGGGCTCGCCGAGGACGGGCGCTGCAAGTCCTTCGCCGCCTCGGCGGACGGCTTCGGGATGGCCGAGGGCGTGGGCCTGCTGCTCCTGGAACGCCTCTCGGACGCCCGCCGCAACGGCCACCCGGTGCTCGCGGTGCTGCGCGGCTCGGCGATCAACCAGGACGGCGCGAGCAACGGGCTGACCGCGCCCAGCGGCCTGGCCCAGCAGCGGGTGATCCGCGACGCGCTGGCCAACGCCCGGCTGACGGCCGCCGACGTGGACGCCGTCGAGGCGCACGGCACCGGTACCCGGCTGGGCGACCCGATCGAGGCCGACGCGCTGCTGGCCACCTACGGCCAGGACCGGCCGGCCGACAGGCCGGTGTGGCTCGGGTCGCTGAAGTCGAACATCGGGCACACCCAGGCCGCCGCCGGGGTCGGCGGCATCATCAAGATGGTGCTGGCCATGGGGCACGGCGAGCTGCCGCGGACCCTGCACATCGACCGGCCGTCCCCGAACGTCGACTGGACGGCGGGCGCCGTCGCACTGCTGACCGAGGCCACACCCTGGCCGGAGACCGGCCGACCGCGCCGGGCCGGAGTGTCCTCGTTCGGCCTGAGCGGCACCAACGCCCATGTCGTCATCGAGCAGCCGCCCGCCGAGCCCGCACTCCCGCTGCCCGCCTCGCCGGCCGGGTCCGTACCCGCCGCCGGATCCGATGCGCCTGCCGGATCCGTATCCGTCCCCACCGCCGGGCCGTCCGCCGTGTCCGGTGCGACGGATCCGGACACTCCGCAGGCCGCCGTCCCGTGGGTCCTGTCCGGGCGGACCGCCGAGGCGGTGAAGGCCCAGGCGGAGCGGCTGCACGCGTACCTGACGGAACATCCGGAGCTGTCGCCCGTCGACGTCGGCTACTCCCTGGCCACCACCAGGACCGCCTTCGAGCACCGTGCGGCCGTCGTCGGCGACGACCGCGCGACCCTGCTGGGCGGCCTGGCCGCGCTGGCCGCGGGAGACCGCGCACCCGGCCTGGTCGAAGGCACCGTCGCCCGATCGGCCAGGACCGTCTTCGTCTTCCCCGGCCAGGGATCCCAGTGGGCCGGCATGGCCAGGGAACTGCTCGACCACGCCCCGGCCTTCGCCGACCGGATCGCGGCCTGTGAACGCGCCCTCGCCCCGCACCTGGACTGGTCGCTGCTCGCGGTCCTGCGGGAGGAGCCCGACGCGCCCCCGCTGGACCGGGTGGACGTGGTGCAGCCGGTGCTGTTCGCCGTCATGGTGTCGCTGGCCGCGCTGTGGCGGGCGCACGGGATCGTCCCCGACGCGGTGGTCGGCCACTCCCAGGGGGAGATCGCCGCCGCCTGCGTGGCCGGCGCGCTCTCGCTGGACGACGCGGCCCGGATCGTCGCCCTGCGCAGCCGGGCCCTGCTGGCCCTGACCGGACGGGGCGGCATGCTGTTCGTGCCGCAGCCGGTCGAGGCCGTCCGCGACATACTGTCCGCCGACTACAGGGCACTCGACGTCGCCGCGGTCAACGGGCCGACGTCGGTGACGGTCTCCGGCGACCCGGCGGCACTGGAACGACTGCGCGAGCAGTACTCCGAGGCGGGCGTCCTGACCTGGCCGGTTCCCGGCGTGGACTTCGCCGGACACTCGCCCCAGGTGGAGGAGCTGCGGGAGGAACTGCTCACCCTCCTCGGCGGCACCGCGCCGCGGACGTCCGACATCCCGTTCTACTCCACGGTCAGCGGCGGCCCCCTGGACACCCTGGCCCTGGACGCCGCGTACTGGTACGAGAACCTGCGCCGGCCAGTGGAGTTCGGACGGGCGGTCGACGCACTCATCGCCGACGGACACCACACCTTCGTCGAGTGCAGCACCCACCCCGCGTTGACCGTCTGGCTCCAGCAGGCCGTCGAAGCGGCCGGGGCCGGCGACGGAGCCGTCGTCGGCACCCTGCGCCGCGCCGAGGGCGGCCCCGGCCGCTTCCTCGCCGCGCTCACCGAACTCCAGGTGCGTGGACTGCCGGTGGACTGGGGCACGGTGTTCGCCGGGACCGGCGCGCGCAAACGACCCCTGCCCACCTACGCCTTCCAGCAGCAGCGCTACTGGCTGGACACCACCCCGGACCGGCCCGCCGACGCCATGACCGGCACCGGTCCGGCCGACTCCGGCTTCTGGGAGGCGGTCGACCACGGTGACCTGGACGCCCTCGCCACCACCCTGCGGGTCGAGGACGGGGAACTGAGGGCCTCCCTCGCCTCCCTGGTGCCCACCCTCGCCGAGTGGGCACGCGGCCGGGCCGCCGACCGGACCGCCGACAGCTGGCGCTACCGGGTCTCCTGGAAGCCCCTGCCGGCACCCGAGCAGCCCCGGCTCACCGGCAGCTGGCTCGTCGTCGCCCCGGCCGGCGCCGCCGACGACCCGGCCGTCGCGTTCGCCGTGGACTCCCTGCGCGGACACGGCGCCGCACCCGTCCTGGTCGAGGCGGGCCCCGACGCGACCGACCGGACGCGGTTCGCCGCACTGCTCCGCGACGCCCACGACCACACCGACGGGCCGCCCGCCGGAATCCTGTCGCTGCTCGCCCTGGCCGAAGAACCGCACGGCGACGGATCGGCGCTTCCCCGCGGCCTCACCCTGACGGTCGCACTCCTCCAGGGCCTGGGCGACCTCGGCACCGACGCCCCGCTCTGGTGCGCCACCCGGGGCGCGGTGTCGGTCGGCCGCTCCGACCGGATCGACAGCACGCTGCAGGCCCTGGTCTGGGGCCTCGGCGGGGTCGCCGGTGTCGAGTACCCGCAGCGGTGGGCCGGCCTGGTCGACCTGCCCCGACGGCTCGACGACCGGGCCGCGACCCGGCTCGCCGAAGCACTGACGAGCCCCGACGGCGAGGACCAGCTGGCGGTACGCGCCACCGGCCTCTACGGCCGCAGGGTCGTCCACGCCGGACTCGGTGACACCGCCCCCGTCCGCGACTGGACACCCGAGGGCACGGTCCTGATCACCGGCGGCACCGGCGGCCTCGGCGCCCAGATCGCCCTATGGCTCGCCCGCACCGGCACCGCGCACCTGCTGCTCACCAGCCGGCGCGGCGCACAGGCCCCGGGGGCCGCCGCCCTGCTGGCCGAACTGCGCGGACTCGGTGCCGCCGCCACCGCGGTGGCCTGCGACGTCGCCGACCGCGAGGCACTGGCGGAACTGCTCGCCGGCATTCCTGCCGAGCGCCCGCTGCGCGCCGTACTGCACACCGCGGGCGTCCTCGACGACGGGGTGATCGACTCGATCACCCCCGAACGCGCGGCCGGCGTCCTGCGCCCCAAGCTCGACGGCGCACGCAACCTCGACGCGCTCACCCGTGAACTCGACCTGACCGCCTTCGTGCTGTTCTCCTCGCTCGCCGGCACGCTCGGCGGCACCGGCCAGGGCAGCTACGCCGCCGCCAACGCCTACCTCGACGCGCTGGCCCGGCAGCGCCGCGACCTCGGACTGCCCGGCACCTCGGTGGCCTGGGGCCTGTGGGGCGGCGACAGCCTCGCCTCCGGAGCGGTCGCCGAACGGCTGATCCGCGACGGCCTGCCCGCCATGGATCCCGCCGCGGCCACCATCGCGCTGCGCCAGGCCCTCGACCACGACGACACGGCCGTCCTCGTCGCCGACTTCGCCTGGGACCGCTTCACCCGGGCGTTCACGGCGCTTCGGCCCAGTGCCGCCCTCGGGGACCTGCCCGAGGTACGGGACGTTCTCGCCGCCGTGAGCGGGTCCCGGAGCACGGCCGACGGCGCCGAGCCGCCGGCCCTGCGGCTGGCCGCACTTCCCCCGGCGGAACGGGACCGGGCGCTGCTGGACCTCGTCCGCCGCGAGGTCGCCGCCGTGCTCGGCCACCCCGGGCCCGAGGCGGTGGGACCCGACCAGGCGTTCAAGGACATCGGCTTCGACTCGCTGATCGCCGTCGAACTGCGCAACCGGCTCGCCGTGGCCACCGGCCTGCGCCTGTCGGTGACCCTGGCCTTCGACTACCCGACGGCCACGGCCCTGGCCGGACACCTGCGCACCGAACTGCCGGGCGCGCCCGCCACGGAGACGCCCGACGCTCCCGGGCAGGTGCCCGCGGCCGCCACGGTGCCCGAGGACGAGGCGATCGCCGTGGTCGCCATGAGCTGCCGCTACCCCGGCGGCGTCAGCACCCCCGAGGAGCTGTGGGAGCTCGTCGCGGGCGGACAGGACGCGATCACCGGCTTCCCCACCGGACGCGGCTGGGACCTGGACGGCCTCTACGACCCGGACCCGGACCGGGCCGGCAGCACCTACGCGCGGGAAGGCGGCTTCCTCCACGACGCCGACCGCTTCGACCCGGCCTTCTTCGGGATCTCCCCGCGCGAGGCGCTGACCATCGACCCCCAGCAGCGGCTGCTGCTCGAACTCTCCTGGGAGGCGTTCGAGCGGGCCGGCATCGACCCGCTGTCGCTCAAGGGCAGCGCGAGCGGCGTCTTCGTCGGATGCAGCCACCACGACTACGGGTCGCGCGTCACCGAACCCTCCGAGGAGTTCGAGGGCTACCTCGGCATCGGCAGCGCGGGCAGCGTGGCGTCCGGGCGGATCTCCTACAGCCTCGGCCTCGAAGGGCCCGCGGTGACCGTCGACACGGCGTGCTCCTCGTCGCTGGTCGCGGTCCACCTCGCGGCCCGGTCGCTGCGGGCCGGCGAGTGCTCGCTGGCGCTCGCGGGCGGGGTGACCGTGATGTCGACACCGGGCGCGTTCGTGGAGTTCAGCCGGCAGCGGGTGCTCGCCGAGGACGGCCGCTGCAAACCGTTCGCCGCCGCCGCCGACGGCACCTCCTGGGCCGAGGGCGCCGGACTGCTCGTCCTGGAACGCCTCTCGGACGCCCGGCGCAACGGCCACCCGGTGCTCGCCCTCGTCCGCGGCTCCGCCGTCAACCAGGACGGCGCCAGCAACGGCCTGACCGCCCCCAACGGACCGTCCCAGCAGCGGGTCATCCGGGCGGCCCTCGCCGACGCCGGACTGACCGCCTCCGAGGTCGACGCGGTGGAGGCGCACGGCACCGGGACCCGGCTGGGCGACCCGATCGAGGCCCAGGCACTCCTGGCCACGTACGGCCGGGAACGCGGCGCGCGGCAGCCGCTCTGGCTGGGGTCGCTGAAGTCGAACATCGGACACAGCCAGGCCGCCGCCGGAGTCGCCGGCATCATCAAGATGGTGCAGGCCATGCGGCACGGGGCGCTGCCGCGCACCCTCCACGTCGACGCGCCGACACCCCACGTCGACTGGTCGGCCGGCGCGGTCCGGCTGCTCACCGAGGACACCCCGTGGCCGGAGACCGGCCGCCCCCGGCGGGCCGCGGTGTCGTCGTTCGGAGTCAGCGGCACCAACGCCCACACCATCCTCGAACAGCCCACCGAGCCGGCCCCGGCCGCCGCCCCCGCGCCGACCCCTGACACGCCCGTCGCCCCCGCCCTGCCCTGGCTGCTCTCCGCCCGCGGCGCGGACGCGCTGCGGGAGCAGGCCGCCCGGCTGCTCCGGCACGTGGAGCACGCCCCGGCCCTCGACGTCGCGGACCTGGGCCGTTCCCTGGCGCTGAACCGCAGCGCCTTCGAGCACCGGGCCGCCCTCACCGGCACGGACCGGCAGACCCTGCTCGACGGGCTCACCGCCCTCGCCGCCGGCGAGCCGTCGGCGGACCTGGTGAGCGGTGTGACCGGCCCGGCCGCGAAGACCGCCTTCCTGTTCCCCGGCCAGGGCAGCCAGCGCACCGGCATGGGCGCCGAACTGTACGCGCGGTTCCCGGTCTTCGCCGACGCCTTCGACGCGGTCTGCGCGGAACTCGACCCGCTGCTCGACCGCCCGCTGCGGGAGGTGATCGACGCGGCGCCCGGCGAGCCCGGCCACGGCCTGCTGGACCGCACCGAGTACACCCAGCCCGCCCTGTTCGCCCTCGGTGTCGCGCTGTTCCGCCTCGTCGAGCACTGGGGCCTGCGCCCCGACCGGCTGCTCGGCCACTCGGTGGGAGAGCTGGCCGCCGCCCACGTCGCCGGGGTGTTCACCCTCCCCGACGCCGCGGCGCTGGTGGTCGCGCGGGGACGGCTGATGCAGGCCCTCCCGGCGGGCGGCGCGATGGCCGCCCTTGCCGCCGGGGAGGAGGAGGTACTGCCGCTGCTCGCGGGCCGCGAGAGCGAGGTCGGCCTCGCTGCGGTCAACGGCCCGGCCTCGACCGTGATCTCCGGCGACGCGGCGGCGGTGGACGAGATCGCCGCCGAGCTCGCCGCGCGCGGCCGCAAGACCCGACGGCTGCGGGTCTCCCACGCCTTCCACTCGCCCCTGATGGAGCCCATGCTCGCCGAGTTCCGCGAGGTCGCGGCACGGATCGTCGCGGGGGAGGCCACCATCCCCGTCATCTCCGACCTGACGGGCGAGCCGGCCACCGCCGAGCAACTCGGCTCACCGGACTACTGGGTGGAGCACGTGCGCGGTACCGTCCGCTTCCAGGACGGCGTACGCCACCTGGAACGCGACGGCGTGACCGCGTTCCTGGAACTCGGACCCGACGGCGCGCTCAGCGCCATGGGCCAGGACTGCCTGACCGGCGCCACCGGCGGTTCCGTGCTGGTGCCCCTGCTGCGCAGGGACCGGCCCGAAGCACCCGCGGCGACGGCCGCCCTGGGCCGGCTGCACGTCGCGGGCGTCCCCGTGGACTGGAACGCCGTCCACGCCGGCGGCCCGTCCCGCTCCGCCGTCGACCTGCCGACCTACGCCTTCCAGCGCGGCAGCTACTGGCTGCAGGCCGGCCTGCCCGCGGCCGGCCTGCCCGCGGCCGGACTGGTGACGGTCGACCACCCGCTGCTCGGCGCCGGAACGGAACTCGCGGACTCCGACGGGTTCCTCTTCACCGGCAGGTTCTCGGTCCGCAGCCACCCCTGGCTGGCCGACCACGGCGTCTACGAGGGCGTGCTGTTCCCCGCCACCGCGTTCCTGGAACTCGCGGTCCGCGCGGGCGACCAGGTCGGCTGCGACCAGGTCGAGGAACTGACCCTGGAGGCACCGCTGGTGCTCCCGGCGGGCGGAGCCGTCGCACTTCAGCTCACCGTCGGAAGCCCGGACGCCTCCGGCACCCGCCCGCTGAGCGTCCACGCCCGGGCCGCCGACGACGGCCCCGACGCCCCCTGGACCCGGCACGCGAGCGGCCTGCTCAGCTCCGCCGGAGAACCCGCCCCGGTCGACCCGGTGGACCCGGTGGACCCGGCGGACCCCGCGGCCTGGCCGCCGCCCGGAGCCGTCCCCCTCGACACGGAAGGCCTGTACGAGCGCTTCGCGGACGGCGGATTCGCCTACGGCCCCGCGTTCCAGGGCCTGCGCGCGGCCTGGCGGCTCGGCGACGAGGTGTACGCCGTCGCGAGCCTGCCGGAGGAGCAGCAGCCGGACGCCGCCGCGTTCGGCCTGCACCCGGCCCTGCTGGACGCCGCCCTGCACGCGCTGGTGTTCGACGTCCTGGAGGGACCCGCGCAGGGCTGGCTGCCGTTCTCCTGGAACGGGGTGCGCCTGCTCGCCTCCGGCGCCACCGAACTCCGGCTGCGGCTCACCCCCACCGGCCGCGACGCCGTCGCCGTACGGGCGACCGACGCCACCGGCCGGCCGGTGGTCTCGGCCCGCTCCCTCGTCCTGCGGCCCGTCTCGGCCGACCGCTTCAAGGCCACCCGCGCCGGACACCACGAGGAACTGTTCCGCCCGGAGTGGCAGGCCCTGCCCGAGCGTGCCGCGGCGGCGGGCTCCGTCCTCGGCCCGGAGTCCTGGACCGTGCTCGGCACCGGGACGCCCCTGCTCTCCGGCGCCGCACCGCTCCCCGGGCGTACGGTCACCGACCTCGCCGCGCTGTCCGCACTGCTCGACGCGGGCGCGCCGCCGCCCCGGCTGGTCCTGGCCGCCTGCCCGCCCGCCCCGGCCCCGTACGCGCCGCCCGGCGCCCTTCGCGACGCGGTCCACGACGGCCTCGGAACGGTCCTCGCCCTGCTGCGCGACTGGCTGGCCGACGAGCGCCTGACCGGCTCCAAGCTGGTCCTGGTCACCGCGGGTGCGGTCCCGGTGACCGGCGACGACGTCCCGGACCCGGCCCTGGCCGCACTCTGGGGCATGGTCCGCTCGGCGCAGACCGAGAACCCCGACCGCTTCGTCCTGCTCGACCTGGACGCCCACGAGACCCCGCCCGCCGTACTCGCCGAAGCCCTCGCCTCCGGGGAACCCCAGCTCGCGGTCCGGGCCGGGGCCGTCCACATCGCCCGGCTCGCCCGCGTACCGCTGGCCGCCACCGGACGCACTCCTGGCTGGGGCGGCGACGGAACCGTCCTGATCACCGGCGGCACCGGCGCCATCGGCGCCCACGTCGCCCGCCACCTGGCCGCCGAACACGGCGTCCGGCACCTGCTGCTGACCAGCCGCAGCGGCCCCACCGCCGACGGCGCGGCGGAACTCCTCGCCGAACTCGCCGCCCTGGGCGCGGACGCCGAGATCGCCGCCTGCGACGCCGCCGACCGCGACGCCCTCGCGGCCCTGCTGGCCGCCCTGCCCGCCGCACACCCGCTGACCGGGGTGGTGCACGCCGCGGGCGTCCTGGCCGACGGCGTCGTCGCCACCATGACGCCCGAGCAACTGGACGTCGTGCTGCGCCCCAAGGTGGACGCGGCGGTCAACCTGCACGAACTCACCGCCGACCTGGACCTGTCCGAGTTCGTCCTGTTCTCGTCCATCGCCGGAGTCTTCGGCGGCATGGGCCAGGGCAACTACGCCGCCGCCAACGCCTTCCTGGACGCACTGGCCCACCGGCGCCGCGCCGACGGGCTGCCCGGCCGCTCCCTCGCCTGGGGCCTGTGGGCCAACAGCACCGGGATGACCGGCGGGCTCACCGAGGCCGACCTGCGACGGATCGCCCGGGGCGGGATCGTCGCCTTCGACCCGGCCCAGGGACTGGCGCTCTTCGACACGGCCGGCACCCTCGACGAGCCGGTCGTCCTCCCGCTGCGGCTCGACACCGCGGCCGTCCGCGCCCAGGCCGCCACCGGCGGCGTCCCCGCCCTGCTGCGCGGTCTGGTGCGCCCCGGCGCCCGGCGCGGCGCCGCAGGCCCCGCCGCCGGCACCGGCGCCGACGGGCCCGAAGCCCTGAAGCAGCGCCTCGGCTCCCTCAACGAGACCCAGCGCGGCCGGGTCCTCCTCGACCTGGTCCGCTCCCACGCCGCCCTGGTGCTCGGCCACAGCGGCCCGGCCGCGGTCGAGCCCGGACGCGGTCTGCTGGAGGTCGGCTTCGACTCGCTGACCGCGGTGGAACTGCGCAACCGGTTGCGCGCCGCCACCGGTCACCCCCTGCCGGCCACCCTGCTCTTCGACCACCCCACCCCGGCCGCGATCGCCGGACACCTCGCCGCCGAACTGGTCCCCGACGCCGGGCCCGGCCCGGTCCCCGGCCTCGCCGAACTGGACCGCCTGGAGGACGCCCTCGCCGGCGCCCCCGACGACCCGGCGGACCGCGACCGGCTCGCCGGACGGCTCCGGGAGGTCCTGGGCCGCCTCGGCCTGGCGGTCACCGCGGCCGGCGGCGACGGCACGGCGGCGGACTCCATCGAGGACCGCATGGACGGCGCCAGCGACGACGAACTCTTCGACCTCATCGACAACGAACTCGGCCTGTCATGACACCGACCCGACACGCGAACCAGGACGGCGGCTCCCGATGGTGAACGACGACAAGCTGAGGGACTACCTCAAGCGCGTGACGGCGGACCTGCACCACACCCGCCGGCGCCTGACCGAGGCCGAGGAAGCGGGCCGCGAACCGATCGCGGTCGTCGCGATGAGCTGCCGCTACCCCGGCGGCGTACGGTCCCCCGAGGACCTGTGGCGCCTGGTCACCGACGGCACCGACGCCATCACCGGCTTCCCCCGCGACCGGGGCTGGGACCTGGACCACCTGGACGACCCGGAACAGCTGCGCGAGGGCACCAGCCACACCGCCCTGGGCGGCTTCCTCGACGACGTCGGGCACTTCGACCCCGGATTCTTCGGGATCTCCCCGCGCGAAGCGCTCGCGATGGACCCGCAGCAGCGGCTCCTCCTGGAGACCACCTGGGAGGCGTTCGAACGGGCCGGTATCGACCCCGCGACCCTGCGGGGCAGCAGGACCGGCGTCTTCGCCGGAGTGATGTACCAGGACTACGCGGTACGGCTGCGCCAGGTCCCCGACGACGTGGCCGGCTACGTCGGCAGCGGCAGCTCCGACAGCGTCGCCTCGGGCCGCGTCGCCTACACCTTCGGCCTGGAGGGCCCGGCGGTCAGCATCGACACCGCCTGCTCCTCCTCGCTGGTCGCCATCCACCTCGCCGCCCAGGCCCTGCGGGGCGGCGACTGCACCCTGGCCCTGGCCGGGGGCGCGATGGTCATGTCGACACCCGTCCCGTTCGTGGAGATGAGCCGCCAGGGCGGCCTGGCCCGGGACGGCCGCTGCAAGTCCTTCGCCGCCGCCGCCGACGGCACCGGCTGGGGCGAGGGCGTCGGCATGCTCCTGCTGGAGCGCCTCTCCGACGCCCGGCGCAACGGCCACCCGGTCCTCGCCCTGATCCGCGGCACCGCCGTCAACCAGGACGGCGCCAGCAGCAGGCTCACCGCCCCCAACGGCCCCGCCCAGCAGCGCGTCATCCGCCACGCCCTGGCCAACGCCGGACTCACCCCCGCCGACGTGGACGTGGTCGAGGCGCACGGCACCGGCACCCCGTTGGGCGACCCGATCGAGGCCCAGGCCCTGCTGGCCACCTACGGGCAGGACCGCGCGGACGGGCAGCCGCTGCTGCTCGGCTCGCTGAAGTCCAACATCGGGCACACCCAGGCGGCGGCCGGCGTCGGCGGCGTCATCAAGACCGTCCTCGCCATGCGGCACGGCACCGTCCCGCCCACCCTGCACGCGCAGGACCCGTCCCCGCAGATCGACTGGACCGCGGGCGCGGTACGCCTGGTCACCGCGAACACCCCCTGGCCCGAGACCGGACGGCCGCGCCGGGCCGCGGTGTCCTCCTTCGGCGTCAGCGGCACCAACGGACACGTCGTCCTGGAACAGGCGGACGAACCCGGGGGCCTCGTGGACCGGGCCACCCCCGAGGACGCCGACGCCCCCGCCCGCCAGGGACCCGCCCGGCACACCACGGACCCCGACGGCACACCGCCGCCCGTCCTCCCCTGGGTGCTCTCCGGACGCACCGCCGAAGCGCTGCGCGCCCAGGCCGCACGGCTCCGCGACCACCTCGACGCCCACCCCGGACCCGGCCCGGCCGAAGTCGGCCACGCCCTCGCGACGACCCGCGCCGCGCACGAGCACCGGGCGGTCCTGATCGGCACCCACCCCGACGAGTTCCGGGCCGGCCTCGACGCCCTGGCGGCCGGCCGCACAGCCCCAGGCCTGGTCCTCGGCACCGCCGGAACCGGCGGCGAAGTCGCCCTGGTGTTCCCCGGACAGGGAACCCAATGGGTCGGCATGGCCGTCGAACTCCTCGACTCCGCCCCCGCCTTCGCCGCCCGCATCGCGGACTGCGAGCGCGCCCTGGCCCCCTTCGTCGACTGGTCCCTGGAAGCCGTCCTGCGCGGCGTCCCGGGCACCCCGCCGGCCGAACGCGTCGACGTGGTGCAGCCGGCGCTGTGGGCCGTCATGGTCTCCCTGGCCGAACTGTGGCGCTCCCACGGCATCACCCCCGGCGCCGTCGTCGGCCACTCCCAGGGCGAGATCGCGGCGGCGTGCGTCGCCGGCGCCCTCTCCCTGGACGACGCCGCACGGGTCGTCGCCCTGCGCAGCCGGGCGATCCGCGCCCTGTCCGGCCGCGGCGGCATGGCCTCGGTGGCCCTGCCCGCCGAACAGGTCGCCGAACACCTCGCCCCCTGGGACGGCCGGCTCTCCGTCGCCGCCGTCAACGGACCCGCCTCCACCGTGGTCTCCGGAGACACCGACGCGCTCGACGCGTTCCTCGACCGGACGACGGCCCTGGACATCCGCAGCCGGCGCATCCCCGTCGACTACGCCTCGCACAGCGCCCACGTCGAGGACATCCGCACCGAACTGCTCGCCCGGCTCGACGGACTGACCCCCAGCCCGTCCGCCGTCCCCTTCTACTCCACCCTCAGCGGCGGCCTGCTGGAGGACACCACCGCCCTGGACGCCGACTACTGGTACCGCAACCTCCGCGGGACCGTCCGCTTCGAACAGGCGACCCGCGCCCTGCTCGCCGACGGCTACCACGTCCTCCTGGAAAGCAGCCCGCACCCCGTCCTCACCGTCGGCGTCCTGGAGACCGCCGAGGACGCGGGCGCCGACGCCACCGCCGTGGGCACCCTGCGCCGCGACGACGGCGGCCCGCGCCGGTTCACCGAGTCGCTGGCCGAACTCCACCTGCGCGGAGTCTCCCCGGACTGGGACGCCGTCTTCGCCGGCCGCCGCCCCGGACGGGTGGAACTGCCCACCTACGCCTTCCAGCGCGCCCCGTACTGGCTGGAGGACGGCGCCGCGCCCGTCGCCGACGTCACCTCCGCCGGACTGACCCCCGCGGACCATCCGCTGCTGGGCGCCGTCGTGGTCCTCGCCGACAACGAGGGCCTGCTCCTCACCGGCCGCCTGTCGGCCCGCACCCACCCGTGGCTCGCGGATCACGCCGTCGGCGGCCGGGCACTGCTCCCGGGCACCGCCTTCCTGGAACTCGCGCTCCAGGCCGGAGCCCGCGTCGGCTGCCCCCGGGTCGAGGAGTTCACCCTGGAGGCCCCCCTGGTGATGCCCGAACACGGCGGCATCGTGCTGCGCCTCACCGTGGGCGCCCCCGACGGCCTGGGCCACCGCCCGCTCAGCCTGCACTCCCGGCCGGACACACCCGCCGACGGCGACCCCGACGACGAGTGGACCAGGCACGCCGAAGGCGTCCTGGCCCAGGACGGCGCGGAAGGCGCCGAGGCCGACGGGCCGATGCCCTGGCCGCCGCCCGGGGCCGAACCCCTCGCCCTCGACGGACTGTACGACCGCTTCGCGGCGGGCGGATTCGCCTACGGTCCCGCCTTCCAGGGGCTGCGGGCGGCCTGGCGGCGCGGCGACGAACTGTTCGCGGAGGCCGTCGTGCCCGCCGCGCCCGCACCCGACGCCGCCCGCTTCGGCCTGCACCCGGCCCTGCTGGACGCGGCCCTGCACGCCACCGGCGTGCCCGGCACCCCCGGCGCGGACGCCCACCCCGAGGGACGGCTGCCGTTCTCCTGGAACGGCGTGACCCTGCACGCCACCGGCGCCGACGCGATCCGCGTCCGGCTCGCCCCGGCCGGACCCGACGCGGTGACGCTCGCCGTCGCCGACGCGACCGGCGCCCCCGTGGCGACCGTGGACGCGCTGGTCCTGCGGCCCGCGGGCACCGTCGGCCTCGGCGCCGACCGCGCCCCCCACGGCCGCCGCCACCAGGACCTCTACACGACGGAGTGGGTCACCGCACCCCCGCGCGGCGGCGGCGCACCCGTCCACCGCACGGCGGACCTGGCCACGCTGCTGGCCGCCGTCGACGCCGGAGCCCCGGTGCCCGAAACGGTCCTGCTCGACTGCGCGGAGCCCGCGGACGCGGCCGGCCCGGCCGCGGCGGTCCGCGCGGCCGTCCACCAGGCCCTCACCGACGTCCGGACCTGGCTCGCCGACGACCGCTTCGCCGGCTCGCGCCTGGTGTTCGCCACCCGGGGCGCGGTCGGCACCGGGGAGGGGGAGGACGTACGCAACCCCGCGCACAGCGCGCTCTGGGGCCTGGTCCGCTCGGCCCGGTCCGAACACCCCGGGCGCTTCGCCCTGCTCGACCTCGACGCCGACGACGAGCACGGCACCTCCGCGGGCGTCGCCGCGGCCCTCGCCTCGGGAGAACCGCAGTCCGCGGTCCGCGGCGACGAGGTGCGCGTACCCCGGCTGGTCCGGGTCCTCAGGAACGACCCGGACCTCTCGGACGACGCGGCGGGGCCCCTCCGGGCCTTCGAGCCGGACGGCACGGTCCTCATCACCGGCGGCACCGGCCTGCTCGGCTCCCACGTCGCCCGCCGCCTGGTCACCGGGCACGGCGTCCGGCACCTGCTCCTGCTCTCCCGCAGCGGCCCGGCCGCCGCCGGAGCCGAAGAACTGCGGGCCGAACTCGCCGGGCTGGGAGCCGAGACCGCCATCGTCGCCTGCGACGCCGCCGACCGGGTGGCCCTGGCCGCCGTACTCGCGGACCTGCCGCCCGCGCACCCGCTGACCGCCGTGGTCCACACCGCGGGCACCCTCGACGACGGCGTCGTCACCGCACTCACCCCCGAACGGGTGGACGCCGTGCTGCGGCCCAAGGTCGACGCCGCCCTCCACCTGCACGAACTGACCCGCGACCTCGACCTCACGCACTTCGTGCTCTTCTCCTCGGCCGCGGGCACCTTCGGCGGCCCCGGACAGGCCAACTACGCCGCCGCCAACGCCTTCCTCGACGCCTTGGCCGCCCGGCGCCGGGCGGCGGGGCTGGCCGGCCAGTCCCTGGCCTGGACCCTGTGGGAGCAGCCCAGCGCCCTCACCGGACACCTGGACGAGGACGACGTACGACGCCTCGCCCGGTCCGGGATGCCGCCGCTCTCCACCGAGCGAGGACTCGCGCTCTTCGACACCGCCCTCACCGTGGACCGGGCCGTCCTGGTCCCGATGCGCCTCGACACCGTGGCCCTGCGGTCCGCGGCGGCGGACGGCACCCTGCCGCCGCTGCTGCGCGGCCTGGTGCGCACACCGCCGCGCCGGGCGGCCACGGCCGCGGAGGCGACGGCCGACGACAACGCCCTGCGCCTTCGCCTCGCGGCCCTCGACGGCACCGGACGGACCCGGCTGCTCGTCGAACTCGTCCGCACCCACGCGGCAGCAGTCCTCGGCCACGCCTCCCCGGACACCCTCGACCCCGGACGGGCCTTCCGCGAACTGGGATTCGACTCACTGGCCTCGGTGGAACTGCGCAACCGCCTGACCGCCGCCACCGGCCTGCGGCTTCCCGCCAGCCTGGTGTTCGACCACCCGAACCCGGCGGCGCTCGCGGACTTCCTGGGCGCCGGACTCACGGACACCGGAGCCGCCACGGCCGCCGTACCCGCGGGGCCGGCCGACCGGAACCGGGACGCGGACGACGACCGGATCGCGATCGTCTCCGCGGCCTGCCGCCTCCCCGGCGGTGTCCGCTCGCCCGAGGACCTGTGGCGGATGCTGGCCGAGGGCCGCGACGGCATCTCCGGGTTCCCCACCGACCGGGGCTGGAGCCCGGAGACGCTCTACGACCCCGATCCCGACAGCATCGGCACCTCCATCACCCGCAACGGCGGCTTCCTGCACGACGCGGCCGAGTTCGACGCGGAGTTCTTCGGCATCTCGCCGCGCGAGGCCCTGGCCATGGACCCGCAGCAGCGGCTGCTCCTGGAGACCACCTGGGAACTCTTCGAGCGCGCGGCCATCGACCCGTCCACCCTGCGCGGCGCCCCGGTCGGCACGTACGTCGGCCTGATGCAGCAGGACTACGCCGCCCGGCTGCTGCCCCACATCCCCGAGGACGTCGAAGGGTTCCTCGGCACCGGCAACTCGGGAAGCATCGTCTCCGGACGCCTGGCCTACTTCTTCGGCCTGGAGGGCCCCGCGGTCACCGTGGACACGGCCTGCTCGTCCTCCCTGGTCGCCTTGCACCTCGCGGTACGGGCGCTGCGGTCCGGCGAGTGCTCGCTGGCCCTGGCCGGCGGCGTCAACGTGATGTGCAGCCCCGAACTGTTCGTCGAGTTCAGCCGACAGGGCGGACTCGCCCCGGACGGCCGCTGCAAGTCCTTCGCCGCGGCGGCCGACGGGACCGCCTTCGGCGAAGGCACGGGCATGGTGCTGGTGGAGCGGTTGTCGGACGCGCGGCGCAACGGGCATCCGGTGCTGGCGGTGATCCGTGGTTCGGCGGTGAACCAGGACGGTGCGAGCAATGGTCTGACGGCGCCGAACGGTCCGTCGCAGCAGCGGGTGATCCGTGCGGCGCTGGCGGACGCGGGGTTGTCGGTGTCCGAGGTGGATGTGGTGGAGGCGCACGGTACGGGGACGCGGTTGGGCGACCCGATCGAGGCGCAGGCGCTGCTGGCGACGTACGGGCAGGACCGTCCGGTGGACCGTCCGGTGTGGATCGGTTCGCTGAAGTCCAACATCGGACACGCCTCGGCTGCCGCCGGTGTGGCGGGGGTCATCAAGTCGGTGCTCGCCCTGCGGCACGGTGTGATGCCGAAGACGTTGCACGTGGACGGTCCGACGCCCGAGGTGGACTGGTCGGCGGGGGCCGGCCGACTGCTGACGGAGGCCCGTGCGTGGGACGACACGGGCCGCCCGCGCCGGGCGGGTGTGTCCTCCTTCGGCGTCAGCGGCACCAATGCCCACGTCATCCTCGAACAGGCCCCGGACGACCCGACAGCTTCCGCGGCCACGCTCGCTGACGGGTCCGGGACACCGGAGACCGCACCCGCCGCCGTCCCCTTGCTCCTCTCGGCACGCACTCCGGAGGCGCTGCGCGCCCAGGCCGCGGCGCTGTCGGCACGGATCGGAGACGGGTCGGGCGTCCGCGCCGCGGACGTGGCCTTCTCCCTGGCCACGGGCCGCAGCGCGCTGGGACACCGCGCGGTGCTGGTGGGTACGGAGGAGGACCTCGCCGAGCATCTGACCGCGCTGTCGCAGGGTGCTGCGGTGTCCGGCGGCGGGTTGGTTTCCGGTCGTTCGGTGCTGGTGTTCCCGGGTCAGGGTTCGCAGTGGGTGGGGATGGCTGCGGAGCTGTTGGCCGGGTCGGAGGTGTTCGCGGGGCGGATGGCGGAGTGCGAACGCGCTCTGGAGCCTTACGTGGACTGGTCGTTGACGGCGGCGCTTGGTTCGGAGGTCCTGCTCGCGCGGGTCGATGTGGTGCAGCCGGTGCTGTGGGCGGTGATGGTGTCGCTGGCGGAGGTGTGGCGTTCGTTCGGCGTGGTTCCGGACGCCGTGGTCGGCCACTCCCAGGGTGAGATCGCGGCCGCTTGTGTGGCGGGTGGTCTGAGTCTGGAGGACGGTGCGCGGGTGGTGGCGTTGCGTTCCCGCGCGATCAAGGTGCTGGCGGGTCGTGGCGGGATGGCGTCGCTGCCGTTGCCGGTGGAGGAGGTGCGGGAGCGGATCGCCTCCTCGGCGGGCCTGCTGTCGGTGGCCGCGGTCAACGGTCCGTCGTCGACGGTGGTGTCGGGCGACGCGGACGCGGTGGCGGAGCTGGTCGACGCCCTGGTCGGCGAAGGGGTGCGGGCGCGTCTGATCGAGGTGGACTACGCCTCGCACTCCGCGCACGTCGAGGAGATCCGCGAGCAGCTGCTCGCCGACCTGGCCGGCATCGTGCCTGTTTCCGGTTCCGTGCCGTTCTTCTCGACGGTGACGGGCGGTTGGCTGGACACGAAGGTCCTGGACGCCGGGTACTGGTACCGCAACCTCCGGCAGACCGTGGAGTTCGGGCAGGCCACGGAGGCGCTGTTGGGGGAGGGTTTCCGGTTCTTCGTCGAGTCCAGCCCGCATGCGGTGCTGGGCGTGGCGGTGGGGGAGTCGGTGGAGGCCGCGGGTGCGGATGCCGCGGTGCTGGGGACCTTGCGCCGCGGGGAGGGCGGCGTGGACCAGGTGCTGCGTGCGGTGGGCCGTGCGTGGGAGAGGGGGCTGGGGGTGGACTGGTCGGGTGCGTTCCCGGGGGCGCGGCGCGTCGAGCTGCCGACGTACGCCTTCCAGCGCAGCCGCTACTGGCTCGACGTTCCGACCACGAGCCGGGACGTCGCCTCGGCGGGGCTCGCCACGACCGGGCACCCGTTGCTCGGTGCGGCGGTGCAGGTCGCGGACGCCGACGAACTGCTGCTCAGCGGCCGGATCTCGCTGAGCACCCACCCCTGGCTCGCCGACCACGCGGTGTCGGGCGTCGTCCTCCTCCCCGGCACGGCCTTTCTCGAACTCGCGCTGCGCGCCGGGGCCGAGGCGGACTGCCCGGTGGTCGAGGAACTCACCCTCGGATCGGCGCTCGTGCTCCCGGACGAGGGAGCCGTCCACCTGCAGCTCCGGGTCGCCGCGCCCGACGCCGACGGCCGGCGCGGGCTCAGCGTGTTCGCCCGGACGGCACTGGACGCCGACGCGCCCTGGACCGAGCACGCCACCGGCACCCTGGCATCCCGGCCCGCCGGGGACCCGGCCGGAGCCGCGTCCGGTCTGCTGAACTGGCCGCCCTCCGGTGCCGAACCCGTGGACACCGGCGACCTCTACGAGCGCTTCGCCGAGGCCGGCTACCACTACGGCCCCGCCTTCCGCGGCATCCGTGCCGCGTGGCTCCGCGGCGGCGAGGTGTTCGCCGAGGTGGTGCTGCCGGAGCCGCAGCACGCCGACGCCGTCGGCTGCGTGCTGCACCCCGCGCTGCTGGACGCGGCCCTCCAGATCGCCGCCCTGCTGCCCGACCAGGACGGCCGGGCCCGGCTGCCCTTCAGCTGGAACGGTGTGACCAGCGGGATCACCGGGGCCACCACGCTGCGCGTGCGGCTCGCGACCGACGCGCCGGACACCGTCACCCTGCACGCCCACGATCTGTCCGGCCGGCAGGTGCTCGGCGTGGAGTCCCTGCTGCTGCGGCCTCCGGCCGCGGGCGGGCCGCTCTCCGCGACCGCCCACGCCGACCTGCTGTACCGCCTCGACTGGACCCCGGCCGCCGAGCCGGCCGACAGCGCCGTGCCCACCTGGGCCGCCCTCGGCGGTGCCGTCCCCGGCGCGGTGTCGTGGCCGGACCTGGACGCCCTGGGGGCCGCCCTCGGAGCGGGCGCCGCCCTCCCCGAGGTGATCGTGGCGGCCATCGCCACCGCCGACCTGCCCGACCCCGCCGACCGGGTCCGCGCCACCGCGCACCAGGGCCTCGCCCTCGTCCAGCAGTGGCTGGCCGACGAGCGGTTCGCCGAGGCCAGGCTGGTCCTGCTCACCAGGGACGCGGTCCGTACCGGGCCGGTCGACCGTCCCGTCGATCCCGCCCAGGCCGCCCTGTGGGGCCTGGTGCGCAGCGCGCGGGCCGAGCACCCCGGGCGCTTCGTCCTCATCGACGCGGCCGGGACCGGCGGGCCGGCGGACGCCCTGCCCACGGCGCTCGCCGCCGGGGAACCCGAGCTGGCGCTGCGGACCGGCCCGCCGCTGCTGCCGCGGCTGGTCCGCGGCGGCCGGCCGGACGGCACGCTGTCCCTGCCGGAGGGCGCCGCCTGGCGGCTCACCACCGACGGCCGGGGCTCCCCGGAGGACATCGCGGCGGAGCCCGCTCCCGCGGCCCTCGCCCCGCTGGGCAAGGGTGAGGTGCGGATCGCGGTGCGCGCCGCCGGGCTGAACTTCCACGACGTCATCGCCGCGCTCGGCCTGGACCCCGACCCCGAACAGCAGGGCCTGGGCAGCGAGGGCGCCGGAACCGTCGTCGAGGTGGGCCCGGGTGTGGACGACCTGGTGCCCGGGGACCGGGTGATGGGGATCTTCAGGGGCGCGTTCGGCCCGACCGCCGTCGCCGACCGCCGCACCGTCGCCCGGATACCGGCGGGCTGGTCCTTCGCCCGCGCCGCATCCGTGCCGGTGGTGTTCCTCACCGCCTACTACGGTCTGTTCGATCTCGGCGGACTGCGGCGCGGGGAATCGGTCCTGGTCCACGCCGCGGCCGGCGGTGTCGGCATGGCGGCGGTGCAGCTCGCCCGGCACGCCGGTGCGCGGGTGTTCGCGACCGCCTCCCCCGCCAAGTGGGACGTCCTCCGGGCCGGCGGACTGGACGCCGCGCACATCGCCTCGAGCCGTACCACCGACTTCGCCGAGAAGTTCCTGACGGCCACCGGCGGGCGCGGCGTCGACGTCGTACTCGACAGCCTGGCACGGGAGTTCGTCGACGCCGGTCTGCGGCTGCTGCCGAACGGCGGCCGGTTCGTGGAGCTGGGCAAGACCGACGTCCGCGACCCCGGGACGGTCGCCCGGCAGCACCCCGGGGTGCGCTACCGGGCGTTCGACCTGATGGAGGCCGGTGCGGAGCGCATCGGCGAGATGCTCGCCGACGTCCTGGGCCTGTTCGAGCAGGGAGTGCTGCGTCCCCTGCCCGTCACCGGCTGGGACGTCCGGCAGGCCCCGGCCGCCCTGCGCTCGCTCGGCCAGGCCCGGGGCGTCGGCAAGAACGTCCTGCTGCTGCCCGCTCCGCCGGACCCCGAAGGGACCGTCCTGGTCACCGGGGCCACCGGCACCCTGGGACGGCTCCTGGCCCGGCACCTGGTCGTCGCGCACGGCACCCGGCACCTGCTGCTGGCGGGCCGTCGGGGCGGATCCGCCGACGGCATGCCGGAGCTGGTACGGGAACTGACCGGGCTCGGGGCGTCGGTGACCGTGGCAGCCTGCGACGTCACCGACCGCGCCGCGCTCGCCGCCCTGCTCGGGTCGGTGCCCGCCGCGCACCCGCTGACCGCCGTCGTCCACGCGGCCGGTGTCCTGGACGACGCCACGATCGCCGGGCTGACGCCGGACCGGCTCGACCGCGTCCTGCGGCCCAAGGCGGACGCGGCGCTGGCCCTGCACGAACTCACCCGCGACCTCGACCTCGCGGCGCTGGTCCTGTTCTCCTCGGGCGCCGCCCAGTTCGGCGCGGCCGGGCAGGCGAACTACGCCGCCGCCAACGCGGTCCTCGACGCCCTCGCCGCCGAACGCCGGGCCGAGGGGCTGCCCGGACTGTCCATCGGCTGGGGCCTGTGGGAGGAGCGCAGCGGGATGACCGCCGCGGTCACCGCGGGCCGGGGCGCCGGGGCGGGCGCGCTGACCTCGGCGGAGGGCCTCGCCCTGTTCGACGCGGCACTGGACTCCCCGTACGCCTACCGGCTCGCGGCCAGGATCGCCCCGTCCGTGCTGCGGGCGGACGACCGGCTGCCCGCCGTGCTCCGCGGCCTGGTCCGCCCCGCCCGTACCGGCGCCGCCTCCGCCGCGGCACCGGCCCGCTCGATGGCGCGGCAGCTCGCCGAGTTGCCCGCGGCCGAGCTGTACCGGACCCTGCTCGACCTGGTGCGCGGCAACGCCGCGGCGGTGCTCGGCCACAGTTCGCCGAACCTGATCCGCCCGGCCCGCCCGTTCAAGGACGTCGGCTTCGACTCCCTCACCGGGGTCGAACTGCGCAACCGGCTGGCGTCCTCGACCGGGCTGCGGCTGCCGGCCGCGCTCGTGTTCGACCACCCCACCCCGGAGGCACTGGCACGCCACCTCGCCGAGCGGGCCGCCGCCGCCCGCCCGACGGGCGACGAGGCGGTCCGGGCCGGGCTCGACACCCTGGAGACCCTGCTCGACGCCCTGCCGCCGGACGGCGTCAGCGACGAACTCGCGGCCCGGATACGGGAAGTGCTGTCCCGCCCGCTGCCCGGCGGGACACCGGCCACCACCGTCCGCCCCACGGGCGACGTGGACGACCTCGCCCCCGAGCTGATCGAGGCGGCCAGCGACGACGAGGTGTTCGACTACATCGACCGGCAGTTGGGATCCGCATGACCAGGCCACCGGTCCGCGCCGTCCGCGCACCCCGCGCAGCCCGAGACGAGACCCGAGCAGCCCGAGACGAAAGCAGCGGTGTCCAGTGAGCGACCAGAGGATGCGCGACTACCTCAACCGGGTGACCATCGACCTGCGGGACACCCGGCAGCGGCTCCGGGAGGCCGAGGCGCGCACGAGCGAGCCGATCGCGATCGTGTCGATGAGCTGCCGCTTCCCCGGCGGTGTCGGCACCCCGGAGGACCTGTGGGAACTGCTCGTCGAAGGCCGCGACACCATCGCGCCCGCCCCCGGCGACCGGGGCTGGGAGACCGCCTGGCCGTCCGGCGGCACGGTCCCCGGGCAGGGGGCGTTCCTGGACGGCGCGGCGGACTTCGACCCGGGGTTCTTCGGCATCTCGCCCCGTGAGGCGGTCGCGATGGACCCGCAGCAGCGGCTTCTGCTGATGGCGTCCTGGGAGGCCGTCGAGCAGGCCGGCATCGACCCGCTCACCCTGCGGGGCAGCCGTACCGGGGTGTACGCCGCGGCCATCGACCAGGGGTACGCGACGCTGGGCTCCGGCGCCGCCGAAGCCGTCCAGGGGTTCCTGATGACGGGGAACTCGATGAGCGTGATGTCCGGGCGGGTGTCCTACGCGCTCGGTCTCGAGGGTCCCGCCGTCACCGTGGACACCGCGTGTTCGGCCTCGCTGGTGGCGCTGCACCTCGCGGCGCGGGCCCTGCGGGCCGGTGAGTGCTCGCTCGCCCTCGCCGGCGGGGTCAGCGTGATGGCGCTGCCGGCGGTGTTCGTCGAGTTCAGCCGGCAGGGTGCGATGTCCCCCGACGGCCGCTGCAAGCCGTTCGCGGCGGCCGCGGACGGCACCGGCTGGGGCGAGGGCGTGGGGATGCTGCTGCTGGAGCGGCTGTCGGACGCGCGCCGCAACGGCCGTACGGTGCTGGCCGTGCTGCGCGGGTCGGCGATCAACCAGGACGGCGCCAGCAACGGCCTGACCGCCCCCAACGGCCCCTCCCAGCAGCGGGTGATCCGGGCGGCGCTCGCGGACGCGGGGCTGACGGCGTCCGAGGTGGACATGGTGGAGGCGCACGGCACGGGCACCACCCTCGGCGACCCGATCGAGGCCGACGCGCTGCTGGCCACGTACGGTCAGGACCGGCCCGCCGGGCGTCCGCTGTGGCTGGGGTCGCTGAAGTCGAACATCGGGCACACCCAGGCCGCCGCCGGGGTCGCCGGGGTCATCAAGACGGTCCTCGCGCTGCGGCACGGTGTCCTGCCGCGCACCCTGCACGTGGACGCGCCCACCCCGCACGCCGAGTGGTCCTCGGGCGCCGTCGAACTCCTCACCGAGGCCCGCGACTGGCCCGCCGTCGACCGGCCGCGCCGGGCCGGGGTGTCCTCGTTCGGCATGAGCGGCACCAATGCGCACGTCGTCCTCGAACAGGCACCGGAGCCGGAACCGGCCGACGGACCGGAAGCGGTGACCGACGGGCCGGACACCGTGGCCGGGCCGGGCGCGCCCGGGGCCGTGCTGCCCTGGGTGCTGTCCGGCCGCACCGCGTCCGCGCTCGGGGACCAGGCGGCCCGGCTGCGCGCCCGGCTCGCCACGGACGCGCCCGCACGGCCGGCCGACATCGGGTTCTCGCTGGCGACCACCCGGTCCGCCTTCGAACACCGGGCCGTCGTGATCGGCGACGGGCACCCCGCACTGCTGGGCGGGCTCGCCGCCCTGTCCGGACCGGGCACGGACCTCCCCACCGACCAGGCCGCGCCCGCCGACGTCGTCGTGGGCACCGGCCGGGTCGTCGAGGGCCGGACGGCACTGGTGTTCCCGGGCCAGGGCTCCCAGTGGGCCGGCATGGCACGGGACCTGCTCGCCACCAGCCCCGTCTTCCGGGACCGCCTCGTCGCCTGCGACGCCGCCCTCTCCGCCCACGTCGACTGGCGGCTCCCCGCCGTCCTGGAGGGCGCGCCCGGGGCACCCTCCCTGGAACGGGTGGACGTGGTGCAGCCGGTGTTGTGGGCGGTGATGGTGTCACTGGCCGCGCACTGGGAGTCCTGGGGCGTCCGGCCCGATGCCGTCGTCGGGCACAGCCAGGGAGAGATCGCCGCCGCCGTGGTCGCGGGAGCGCTGAGCCTGGAGGACGGGGCGAAGGTCGTCGCGCTGCGCAGCCGGGCCATCCGGGCGCTGGCCGGACTCGGCGGCATGGTCGCGGTGTCCCTGCCCGAGGACCGGGTCCGCGCCGAGATCGCCCCCTGGGCCGGGATGCTGTCGGTGGCGGCCGTCAACGGCCCCGCCGCCGTGGTGGTCTCGGGGGAGACCCGGGCCCTGGCCGAACTGCTCGCCCACTGCGACGCCCAGGGTGTCCGGGCCCGGCCCGTACCCGTGGACTACGCCTCGCACTCGGCCCAGGTCGAACGGATCAGGTCCGAGGTGCTGGCGGCGCTGGCCGGCGTACGCCCGCTCCCGGCCCGGGTCCCGCTGTTCTCGACCGTCACCGGCGACCGGCTCGACACCACGGCCATGGACGCCGACTACTGGTACCGCAACCTCCGCGGGACCGTCCGCTTCGAGGCGGCCGTACGCTCCCTGGTCGAGCAGGGCCACGAGGTCTTCGTCGAGGTGTCGCCGCACCCGGTGCTGACCATGGCCCTCCAGGACACCGCCGAGGCCACCGGCGCCGCGGAGCCGCCCGTGGTCGTCGGCACCCTGCGCCGCGACGAGGGCGGACTGCGCCGGGCCCTGCGCTCGGCCGCCGAACTGTGGGTGGCGGGCGCGGCCGTCGACTGGTCCGTGGTGTACGCCGGCACCGGTGCCCGCCCGACCGCCCTGCCCGGATACCCCTTCCAGCTGCGGCGCTACTGGCTGGAGCCGGAGGCGGTGCCGGACACCGGACCGGCCGCCGCCGACCCGCACGACACGGCCTTCTGGCACATGGTCGACCACGACGCCCCGGCCGAGATCGCCGCCCACCTCGCCGTCGACGAGGACGCCCTCGCCCCCGTCCTGCCGGCCCTGCGCGGCTGGCGCAAACAGCGGCGCGACGAGAGCGTCATCGACTCCTGGCGCTACCGCGTCGGCTGGCAGCCCCTGCCCGACCCGCCGGCCGCCACCCCCGCCGCCGGCACCTGGCTCGTCGTCCTGCCCGCCGGACACGACGACGACGCACGGGTACGCGGCCCGCTGCTCGCCCTCACCGAAGCCGGCGCCACCGTCGTCACGGCCGAACTCACGGCCGACGCCGTCCGCCGCACGGACCTCGCCGGCACGCTCGCCACCGCCCTCGGCGACCGTGTCCCGACGGGCGTGCTGTCGCTGCTGGCCGCCGCCGACCAGCCCCACCCCGACCACCCGGCCCTGCCCACCGGGACGGCACTCACCGTCGCCCTGGTGCAGGCCCTGGGCGACCTCGCCGTCACGGCACCCCTCTGGTGCGCCACCGCCGGGGCGGTGTCCACGGGCCCGGACGACCCGGTCACCCACCCCCGCCAGGCACTGGTCTGGGGCACCGGTCTGGTGGCCGCGCTGGAACTGTCCGCCCGTTGGGGCGGACTCATCGACCTGCCGCCGGACCTCGACACCCGCGCCAGGGCCCGGCTCGCCGCTGTACTGACGGCCACCGGCGGCGGCCCCGGCACCGGCACGGCCGGCGTCGGCCGCGAGGACCAGCTCGCCCTGCGCCCCACCGGCCTCCTGGCCCGCCGCCTCCGGCGCGCCCCCCGCAACGACGGCCGTACGAAGCACTGGAAGCCCCGCGGCACCGTCCTGCTGACCGGCGGCACCGGTGCCGTCGGTCCGCACCTCGCCCGCTGGCTGGCCCGCGGCGGTGCCACCCACCTCGTCCTGCCCGGCCGCCGCGGCCCCCAGACACCCGGCGCGGCCGAACTCGCCGCGGAACTGGCCGCCCTCGGCGTACGACTGACCCTGCCCGTCTGCGACCTGGCGGACCGTCAGGCCGTAGCGGAGCTGCTCACCGGCCTGGAGGCGGCGGGTGACCCGGTCACCGCGGTCGTCCACGCGGCCGCCTTCGTCGCGCTCGCCCCCCTGGACGGCACACCGATGTCCGCGTTCGAACAGATCGTCGCCGCCAAGGCCGCCGGCGCCGAACACCTCGACGCCCTGCTCGACCGCGAACTCGACGCCTTCGTCCTGTTCGCCTCGATCGCCGGAGTCTGGGGCAGCGGCGACCACGGCGCGTACGCCGCGGCCAACGCCTACCTCGACGCCCTGGCCCAGCACCGCCGGGCCCGCGGCCTCACCGCCACCACCGTCGACTGGGGCATCTGGCAGGCCGAGAACCCCTGGCAGGACCGCGTCGCCGGAGCGGACGCCGACCTGTTCAAACTGGAGCAGCACGGCCTGCCCCGGATCGCCCCCGACCTCGCGGTCCACGCCCTGCAACAGGCACTGGACGACGACGAGACCGTACTCGCCGTCGCCGACGTCGACTGGGAGCGGTTCGCCGCCGTCTTCACCTCCACCCGCCCCAGCCCGCTGCTCACCGGCGTCCCCGAGGCCCGCCGTGCGCTGGAGGTCGCGACCGGCGACACGGTGGCACCCGCCGCCGCACTGCTGCGCCAACGGCTCGCCGCCCTCGGCGAATCCGAACAGCACCGCCTGCTGCTCGATCTGGTCCGCACCCACGCGGCGGCCGTCCTCGGCCATCCCACGGTGGACGCGATCCGGCCCGGCATGGCCTTCCAGGACCTGGGCTTCGCCTCCCTCACCGCGGTCGAACTCCGCAACCGGCTCAACACCGCCACCGGACTGCGGCTGCCGTCCACCCTGATCTTCGACCACCCGTCGTCCACCGCGCTCGCCCGGGAGATCCGCGCCGAACTGCTCGGCCGGCAGGCCACCGAGCCGCGCCCCTCCGACTCGGACGCTGCCGCGCACCCGCCCGCGCCCGACGACGAGCCGATCGCGATCGTGTCCATGGCCTGCCGCTTCCCCGGCGGCATCGGCACCCCCGAAGACCTGTGGCGCCTGCTCGCCGACGGTGGCGACGCCGTCTCGGACCTCCCCACCGACCGCGGCTGGGACATCGAAGCCCTCTACGACCCCGACCCCGACCGCCCCGGCACCTCGACCACCCGGCGGGGCGGCTTCCTCCACGACGCCGCCGACTTCGACGCCGAGTTCTTCGGCATCTCGCCGCGCGAAGCCCTGGCCATGGACCCCCAGCAGCGGCTGCTCCTGGAAACCACCTGGGAGGCGATCGAACGCGCCGCCATCGACCCGGCCGCCCTGCGCGGCAGCCGCACCGGAGTGTTCACCGGCGTCAACTACGCCGACTACGCGGCCGTCGTCGCCCGGTCGGAGGAAGGAGACGGCCACCTGCTCACCGGCAGCGCACCCAGCGTCGTATCCGGCCGGGTCGCCTACACCCTGGGCCTCGAAGGCCCCGCGGTGACCATCGACACGGCCTGCTCCTCCTCACTCGTCGCCATGCACCTTGCAGGCCGGGCGCTGCGCGGCGGTGACTGCTCCCTCGCCCTGGTCGGCGGCGTCGCCGTGATGGCGACCCCCGGCGCCCTGATCAGCTTCTCCCGTCAGCGGGGACTCGCCGAGGACGGCCGCTGCAAGGCCTTCTCGGACGACGCGGACGGCATGGGCATGGGCGAGGGCGTCGGCGTCCTGCTGCTGGAGCGGCTGTCGGACGCTCGCCGCAACGGGCATCCGGTACTGGCGGTGGTGCGCGGCTCCGCCGTCAACCAGGACGGCGCCAGCAACGGACTCTCCGCCCCCAACGGCCCGTCGCAGCAGC
The DNA here is from genome assembly GCF_042885845.1 of Kitasatospora sp. NPDC058032. Classification (NCBI taxonomy): domain Bacteria; kingdom Bacillati; phylum Actinomycetota; class Actinomycetes; order Kitasatosporales; family Streptomycetaceae; genus Kitasatospora; species Kitasatospora sp. NPDC058032. Next base: position 336,183 of record NZ_JBHVRK010000006.1, read on the forward strand.
GGGTGATCCGTGCGGCGCTGGCGGACGCGGGCCTGACGGCGTCCGAGGTGGACGTGGTGGAGGCGCACGGCACCGGCACCACCCTCGGCGACCCCATCGAAGCCCAGGCCCTGCTGGCCACCTACGGCCAGGACCGGCCCGCCGAACGGCCCCTGCTGGTCGGCTCCCTCAAGTCCAACCTCGGCCACGCCCAGGCGGCATCGGGTGTGGCCGGGGTCATCAAGACGGTGCTGTCCATGCACCACGGGCAGGTGCCCCGCACCCTGCACGTCGGCAGGCCCTCCGGCCACGTCGACTGGACGCGCGGAGCGCTGGCCCTCGCGACCGAGCAGCAGTCCTGGCCGTCCCACGGTCGCCCCTTCCGGGCCGGGGTGTCCTCCTTCGGCCTGAGCGGCACCAACGTCCACACCATCCTCGAACACACCCCCCTGGAGGACGACGGCCCGCCGGCCGAGCGCACCCCCCTGCCGGCGGTGCCCTGGCTGCTGTCGGCGAAGAGCCCGCGGGCACTGCGCTTCCAGGCCGACCGTCTACGCCGCCACCTCGACGGCGGCCCCGGACCCGACCCGCGCGACGTCGGGTCCGCCCTGCACGCGCGCACCGCTTTCGAGTACCGGAAGGCACTGATCGGGGACCAGGAGCAACTCCGCGCCCTGCTGGGGCAGATGGCCGACGACGACTCGGGAGCGTGGGACGGCGGCCGCCCGGTCGACGGTCGTGTGGTGCTGGTGTTCCCGGGTCAGGGTTCGCAGTGGGTGGGGATGGCTGCGGGGTTGCTGTCCGGGTCGGAGGTGTTCGCGGGGCGGATGGCGGAGTGCGGTCGGGCTCTGGCGCCTTATGTCGACTGGTCGTTGACGGAGGCGTTGGGTTCGGAGGTGCTGCTGGCGCGGGTGGATGTGGTGCAGCCGGTGTTGTGGGCGGTGATGGTGTCGTTGGCGGAGGTGTGGCGTTCGTTCGGTGTTGTTCCGGACGCGGTGGTGGGTCATTCGCAGGGTGAGATCGCTGCTGCTTGTGTGGCGGGTGGTCTGAGTCTGGAGGACGGGGCGCGGGTGGTGGCGTTGCGTTCCCGCGCGATCAAGGTGCTGGCGGGTCGTGGTGGGATGGCCTCGCTGCCTCTGCCGGTGGATGCGGTGCGGGAGCGGATCGCCCCGTGGGCGGCTGGGTTGTCGGTGGCGGCGGTGAACGGTCCGTCGTCGACGGTGGTGTCGGGTGACGCGGAGGCGGTCACGGCCCTGGTGGAAGAACTGGTCGCGGAGGGTGTGCGGGCGCGTCTGATCGAGGTGGACTACGCGTCGCACTCCTCGCACGTGGAGGAGATCCGCGAGTGCCTGCTGTCCGACCTGGAGGGCATCACCCCTCTCTCCGCTTCGGTGCCGTTCTTCTCGACGGTGACGGGTGGCTGGTTGGACACGAAGGCGTTGGACGCCGGGTACTGGTACCGGAACCTGCGGGAGACGGTGGAGTTCGGGCGGGCCACGGAAGCTCTGTTGGGGGAGGGTTTCCGGTTCTTCGTGGAGCCGAGCGCGCATGCGGTGCTGTCGGTCGCGGTGGGGGAGTCGGTGGAGGCCGCCGGTGCGGATGCCGCGGTGCTGGGGACGTTGCGCCGTGGGGAGGGCGGCCTGGAACAGGTGTTGCGTGCGGTGGGTCGTGCGTGGGAGCGGGGGTTGGGGGTGGACTGGTCGGGTGCGTTCCCGCAGGCGCGGCGCGTCGAGCTGCCGACGTACGCCTTCCAGCGCACCCGCTACTGGCCCGAGCCGGCGTCCACCGCGGCGGCCGATGTGGGCTCGGCCGGGCTCGACCCGACCGACCACCCCGTCCTCGGAGCGGCCGTCGAGCTGGCCGACACGGGTGAACTGCTGCTCAGCGGAAGGCTGTCGCTGCGTACCCACCCCTGGCTCGCCGACCACGCCGTGGCCGGTACGGTCCTGCTGCCCGGCGCGGCCTTCGCGGAGCTCGCGGTACGCGCCGCGGACGAGGCCGGATGCCGCACGGTGGAGGAACTGACGCTCCAGTCACCGCTGTTGATACCCGCCGACACCGCCGTTCGCCTGCAGGTGCGGGTCGGCGCGGCGGACGCGCACGGCAGCCGCTCCCTGGACGTGTTCTCCTGCCGCGAGGACGCGGCGACCCCGACCTGGACCGCGCACGCGACCGGCGCACTCACCGCCGACGCCACGACCCACGAGCCGTCGCCCGCACCCGGACCGGACGACGCCGGCTCCTGGCCCCCGCCCGGCGCCGTCCCGATCCCCGTCGACGACCTGTACGAGCGGTTCCACACCTCCGGTTACGGCTACGGCCCCGCCTTCCGCGGGCTCACCACCGCCTGGCGCCGGGGCGAGGAGATCTTCACCGAGGTACGCCTGCCCGAGGACCAGCACCGGTCCGCCTCCGCCTTCGGCGTGCACCCCGCCCTCCTGGACGCCGCCCTCCAGGGGCTGTTCCTGCGCGCTCGGCCGGAAACCGAACCGGACCCCGACCGACCGTCCGCCGGACTGCCGTTCTCCTGGGGCGGGGTCAGGCTGCACGCCTCCGGTGCCACCGCGCTCAGGGTGCGGCTCGGCTTCCGGCCGGACGGGTCGGTGTCGATCGACGCGACCGACCCGAACGGCCTCCCGGTCGCGTCGGTCGAGGCGCTCGCCGTCCGTCCGATCGACCTCGACGCCCTCCGCCCGGGCGGCGGCCCGGAATCCCTCTACCGGGTGCAGTGGTCGGCAGCGCCCGCCACCGCACCTACCGAGCCCCTCGGGCACGTCGCTGTCCTCGGGGGCCACGAGCTCTTCCCGGACGGCCATCCGGACCTGGCCGCGCTCGGTGCCGCGCTGGACGGGGGAGCACCGTCGCCCGCAGCGGTGCTGGCCTGGTGCGACCGCGCCCCGGACCTCCCGTCCCCGCCCGAGGCCGCATCCGTGCACACCGCACTGGACGACGCCCTGCGGCTCGTCCAGGACTGGCTGGCCGACCCGCGGTGGGACGACGGCACCCGGCTCGTCCTCGTCACCCGGGGCGCGGTCTCCACGGCAGCCGGCGAGGAGGTCACCGACCTCACCGGCGGCGCGGTCCGCGGCCTCGTCCGCTCCGCCCAGTCCGAGCACCCGGACCGCTTCCTGCTGATCGACACCGACGACCCGGACGCCGTGACCGGCCTGCTGCCCCGGGCACTGGCCGGAACGGAACCCCAACTGGCGATACGCGCCGGACAACTCCTCGCCGCCCGCCTCACCAGGGCCACCCTCGCCACGGACCCGAACCCGGGCACGGACGCGCTCCCGGACCCGGCCCCGGACACACCGTCCGGTATCGCCGTGACCGGGGGAACCGTCCTCGTCACCGGGGCCGGCGGCGCGCTCGGCGGCCTGGTGGCACAGCACCTCGTGACCACGCACGGCGTACGGAACCTGCTCCTCGTCGGCCGGCGCGGCATGGACGCCCCGGGCCTGGCCGACCTCGCGGCCGAACTGCGCGGACTCGGCGCCCGGGTGGACGTGGAGGCCTGTGACGTCGCCGACCGGGACGCGCTCGCCGCCCTGCTCGCCGGCATCCCCGCCGGCCGTCCGCTGAGCGCGGTCGTCCACGCGGCCGGCGTCCTGGATGACGGGACGGTCGAGTCGCTGACCCCCGGACGGATGCGCCACGTACTGCGGCCGAAGGTCGACGCGGCCCTCAACCTGCACGCCCTCACCCGTGATCTGCCGCTGTCGGCCTTCGTCCTGTTCTCCTCCGCCTCCGCCACGGTCGGCAACGCCGGGCAGGGCAACTACGCGGCCGCCAACGCCTTCCTCGACGCGCTCGCCCAGCACCGCCGGGCCCTGAAGCTGCCCGCCCAGTCACTCGCCTGGGGCCTGTGGGCGCGCCGCAGCACCATGACCGGCACGCTCACCGCCGCTGACCTGCGGCGGATGTCCCGGGGAGGCACGGCGGCCATCGGCAGCGAAGAAGGTCTGGCACTGTTCGACGCGGCGCTCACCCTGGACGAACCGCTGCTCGTCCCGGTCAAGATCGACCTCGGCCGGCTCCGGACGGCGGCCCGGACCGCACCCGTCCCGGCCCTGCTCTCCGCCCTGGTCCCCGGCACCGCACGCCGCCCCGCCTCCGGGGCGGACGCCGCCGAAGCGGACTCGCTGCGCCGCCGGCTGACCGCCCTCACCCCGGAGGAACGCGTGGCCACCCTGCTCGACCTGGTACGGAGCCGGAGCGCCGACGTCCTCGGCCACGGCGGAGCCGCGGCCGTCGACCCGGACCAGGCGTTCAAGGACCTCGGCTTCGACTCGCTCACCTCCGTTGAACTCCGCAACCGGCTCAGCGCCGCCACCGGCCGCCGGCTGCCCGCGACCCTGGTCTTCGACCACCCCACCCCGGCCGCCGTCGCCGCCTACCTCTCCCGGCGCCTGGTACCCGACGGGCCGGGCGGCCCCGCCGCCACCGGGAAGGCCGCCGGGGCGCCGCGCCGGGTGGACCGCGAGGACCACGAGATCAGCTCCCTGCTCGCCGCGATCCCGCCCGCCGCACTGCGTCGGGCCGGTCTCCTCGACGCGCTCCTGGACCTCGCCGACCGACCGCAGACACCGGCTCCCGCCGCCGACATCCACGGCATGGCCGTCGACGAACTCGTCCGGATGGCCCTGGACGGCGAACGTGACTGACCGGCAGCCGCAGAACGTGACTGACCGACAGTCGCAGAAGGAGAAGCCCGACCCCATGCCCACCGACACGGACCAGGTGGTCGCCGCCCTGCGTGCCTCGCTGCTGGACAACCAGCGCCTGCGGCAGGAGAACCGACGGCTCCGCGACGACTCCGCCGAGCCCATCGCCATCGTGGCGATGAGCTGCCGCTACCCCGGCGGCGTACGCACCCCGGAAGACCTGTGGGAGCTGCTGGTCAAGGAACGCGACGCGGTCTCGCCGTTCCCCACCGACCGCGGCTGGGACGTCGAGGGCGGCTTCGACGCCGACCCCGACGCCCCCGGCACCTTCTACGTCCGTGAAGGCGGCTTCCTGCACGACGCGACCGGCTTCGACCCCGGCTTCTTCGGCATCTCTCCGCGCGAGGCCCTGGCCATGGACCCGCAGCAGCGGCTGCTGCTGGAAGCGTCCTGGGAGGCGGTGGAACGCGCGGGCATCGACCCGACGACCCTGCGCGGCAGCCGCACCGGCGTCTACACCGGAGTGATCTACAGCGAATACGGGTCCCGGCTCGGCCGGGTGCCCGACGAAGTGGAAGGCTTCCTCGGCACCGGTACCATCCCCAGCGTCGCCTCGGGCCGGATCGCCTACACCCTGGGCCTGGAAGGCCCGGCGGTCACCCTGGACACCGCCTGCTCGTCCTCCCTGGTCGCCGTCCACCTCGCCTGCCAGGGGCTGCGCTCCGGCGACACCACCCTCGCCCTGGCCGGCGGGGTGACCGTGATGTCCACCCCCGGCCTGTACGTCGGATTCAGCCGCCAGCGCGGCCTGGCGCCCGACGGGCGCAGCAAGTCCTTCTCGTCCGCGGCGGACGGAGCCGGGTTCGGGGAGGGCCTGGGCCTGCTCCTGCTGGAACGGCTCTCGGACGCCCGGCGCGCGGGGCATCCCGTCCTGGCCGTCATCCGCGGCTCGGCCGTCAACCAGGACGGCGCCAGCAACGGGCTGACCGCCCCGAACGGGCCCGCGCAGCAGCGCGTCATCAACGACGCGCTCGCCCGTGCCGGACTCGACCCGTCCGAGGTGGACATGGTGGAGGCGCACGGCACCGGCACCACCCTCGGCGACCCCATCGAGGCCCAGGCGCTGCTGGCCACGTACGGGCAGGACCGGCCCGCCGGGCGGCCGTTGCGGCTGGGATCGCTGAAGTCCAACCTGTCCCACACCCAGGCCGCCGCGGGCGTCGGCGGGGTGATCAAGTCGGTGCTCGCGATGCGGCACGGCGTGATGCCGCGCACCCTGCACGTCGACCGTCCCTCGCCCCAGATCGACTGGACCGAGGGAGCCGTCTCCCTGCTCACCGAGGCCACCCCCTGGCCGGAGACGGGACGGCCGCGCCGGGCCGGGGTGTCCTCCTTCGGCGCCAGCGGCACCAACGCCCACGTCATCCTCGAACAGGCCCCGGCCGACCCGGCGGCTTCCGACGGGCCCGCCACGCCGGAACCGGTGCCCGCCGCCGTCCCCTGGATCCTGTCGGCGCGTACTCCGGATGCGCTGCGCGCCCAGGCGACGGCGCTGTACGAGCGGGTGGTGGCGGAACCGGGCCTGAGCGTGACGGACGTCGGCCATTCGCTGGCGGCGGGGCGTTCGCGGTTCGCGGAGCGCGCGGTGGTGGTGGGAGCGGACCGGGGCGAACTGCTGGCCGGTGTCGCCGCCCTGTCGCGGGGCGTGCGTGCGGCGGGCGTGACGGTCGGCAGCGGGCTGCTCCCGGGCCGTTCGGTGCTGGTGTTCCCGGGTCAGGGTTCGCAGTGGGTGGGGATGGCCGCGGAGCTGTTGGCCGAGTCGGCTGTGTTCGCGGAACGGATGGCGGAGTGCGAGCGGGCTCTGGCGCCTTACGCGGATTGGTCGTTGGCGGAGGCGCTGGGTTCGGAGGCGCTGTTGGCGCGCGTCGATGTGGTGCAGCCGGTGCTCTGGTCGGTGATGGTGTCGCTGGCGGAGGTGTGGCGTGCGTTCGGCGTCGTTCCGGACGCGGTGGTGGGCCACTCGCAGGGCGAGATCGCCGCGGCCGTGGTGGCGGGTGGTCTGAGCCTGGAGGACGGGGCGCGGGTGGTCGCGTTGCGTTCCCGTGCGGTGGGTGCGCTGGCCGGCCGTGGCGGGATGGCGTCGGTGCCCCTGCCGGTGGACGTGGCACGGGAGCGCATCGCCCCGTGGGCGGGCCGGCTCTCGGTGGCGGCGGTGAACGGCCCGTCGTCGGTGGCGGTGTCGGGCGACGCCGACGCGGTCACGGCCCTGGTGGAGGAACTCCTGGAGGAAGGGGTGTGGGCGACTCGCATCGAAACCGACTTCGCGTCGCACTCCGCGCACGTGGAGGAGATCCGCGAGCGCCTGCTCTCCGACCTTGACGGGATCACCCCCCTCGCGGGTGCGGTGCCGTACTACTCCAGCGTGACCGGCGGCCTGCTGGACACGAAGTCCCTGGGCGCCGAGTACTGGTACCGCAACCTCCGGCAGACCGTCGAGTTCGAGCGGGCGACCCGCTCGCTCCTCGCGGCCGGGCACCGCGTCTTCATCGAGTCCAGCCCCCAGCCCGCCCTGATGTACGCGATCGAGGACACGGCCGCCGACGCGGGCGCTCCGGAGACGCTGGTGCTCGACACCCTGCGGCGCGGGGCCGGAGGGCTCCGCCGACTCCAGCTCGCGCTCGCCGAGGCACACGTCCGGGGCCTGCGCGTCGACTGGGAACGACTGTTCGCGGGAACCGGTGCCCAGCGGGTGGACCTGCCCACCTACGCCTTCCAACGACGCCGCTACTGGCTGGACGCCGTTCCGGCCGACCGGGACCAGGCGGCCACCGGTCAGTCCGCCGCGGACCACCCGCTGCTCGGCGCCGTGGTCGAACTGCCCGACGACGCGGGCACCCTCTTCACCGGCCGGCTCTCCTCGGCCACCCACCCCTGGCTCGCCGACCACGCCGTGGCCGGAGCCGTGATCCTGCCCGGCGCGGCCCTCGTGGAGCTGGCCGCGCACGTGGGCCGCCGCCTCGGCTGCGCCCTCGTGGAGGAGCTGACCCTCGCCGCCCCGCTGCTGCTGCCCGACGATCAGGCCGTGCAACTGCGCGTACGGGTGGGCGCCGAAGACGGCACGGGACGGCGCCCGGTGGAGTTCCACTCCCGGCCCGAGGCCGCCCCGGGCTCCGCCGACCGGCCCTGGACCCGGCACGCGACCGGCGCGGTCGGCCCCCGGGACCCCTCGGCCAACCGGGACGACACGACCGAACCGGCCGGCACCTGGCCCCCGCCCGACGCGGTCCCCCTCGACGTGGACGAACTGTACGGGCTGCTCGAAACCCGGGGCGTCGCCTACGGCCCGGCGTTCCGGGGCCTGCGCGCCGCATGGCGCACCACGGACGCGGTCCACGCCGAAGTGGCCCTGCCCGACGGCCTCCCCGGCACCGGAGCGGACGGCTTCGGAGTGCACCCGGCCCTCCTGGACGCAGCCCTCCAGACGACCGGTCTGCGCGAAGGCGCCGCGACCGCGGAGCCTGCCGACGGCGTCCCCCTGCCGTTCTCCTGGCAGCGCGTCGCGATCGAGACCTCCGACGCGCCGGTCCTGCGCGTCCGGCTGCGCCCCGACGGCCCGGACGCCGTCGCCGCGCGGATCACCGATCCCTCGGGGCGCACGGTGGCGACGGTCGGCTCGCTCACCCTGCGCACGGCGTCCACCGCCGCACTGCGGGCGTCCTCCGGCTCCGTCTTCCACGTCGGCTGGACACCGGTCACCGCCGGGCCCGGGCCGCGCCCGGTCACCCGCTGGGGCCTCCTCGGCCCGCGGGACGAGCGGCTGCTGCCGGCCGCCTTCGCCGCCGAACCCCTGTCCGCGACACCCGACGCGATGCTGCTGACCTGCCCCCCGTCCGCCGACGCCGTGACCGCGGACGGTGCGACCGCGGACGCCCCCGCCCGGGACGCGGACCCCGCGGCGGTGCACGCGGTCGCGTCCGGGGTCCTGGACCGCGTCCAGGCCCACCTGGCCGACGACACCACCGCCCGGACACCCCTGGTGGTGCTCACCCGGGGTGCGACCGGCCCGTTCGGCGCGCAGCCGCAGCCGCAGCCGGCGGACCTCGGCGCGGCGGCCGTGTGGGGCATGCTCAGGGCCGCTCAGCTCGAACACCCCGACCGGTTCGTGCTGCTGGACACCGAAGGGCCGGACCCGGACGGTCTCGGCGACGCGCTCGCCGACCTCCTCGCCACGGGCGAGCCGCAGGCAGCCCTGCGCGGCGGCGTCCTGTACGCGCCCCGACTGATACGGCCGGCGGCCACCACGGTCACCACGGCCACGGCCACGGCCACCACCTCCGCGTCCGCCCCCGCGACAGCGAACCGGTCGGCGGGCCCGTTCGGGCCGCCCGAGGGGACCGTACTGGTGAGCGGCGGCGGCGCTCTCGCGGCCGTCCTGGCGCGCCATCTGGTCGCCGCGCACGGGGTACGCCACCTCCTCGTGCTGAGCCGCCGCGGCGCCGACGCCCCGGGCATGCCGGAGCTGACGGCGGAGCTGGCCGAGGCCGGGGCCGAACTGGCCGCCCTCAGCTGTGATGTGTCCGACCGTCAGGCGCTCGCCGGCGCCCTGGCGGCCATCCCCGAACGCCATCCGCTGTGTGCCGTGGTCCATACCGCCGGAGTGCTCGACGACGGTCTGCTGGACGGGCTGACGGGGGAGCGGATGACCGCCGTCCTACGGCCCAAGTTCGACGCCGCCCGCCACCTCGACCAGCTGACGCGCGGAGCGGACCTCTCCGCGTTCGTCGTCTTCTCCTCCGCCGCGGGCGTACTGGGCAGCCCCGGCCAAGCGTCCTACTCGGCCGCCAACGCCGCGCTCGACGCCCTTGTCGCGGAACGCCGACGGCTCGGGCTCCCCGGCCTGTCCCTGGCCTGGGGGCCCTGGGAGCGGGTGAGCGGAATGACGGCGGAGCTCGGCGGCGCCGAACGGCAGCGCATCGACCGGCGCGGCGCCCGCGGCCTCTCCGACCAGGAGGCCATGGCCCTGCTGGACACCGTGTGCGCCCCGGACGCCGCCCCGCCGGGAGACGGGAGCCCCGTCGTCCTGGCCCACCTCGACCTCACCGTGCGCGGCGACGGCCCGGTGCACCCGATGCTGCAATCCCTGGTCCGGCGCAGTCCGACCGCGACGACCGGGGCGAAGGGGACGCCGACCGCTGCCGCAGCGCTGCGGCAGCGGCTCGACGCCGCCGCCGACGAACAGGGACGCGAGCTGGTCCTGCGTGAACTCGTCCTGGCCCAGGCCGCCGAAGTCCTCGGCCACACGGACTCCGGGGCGCTGTCCGCGACGGTGCCCTTCCTCTCCGTCGGATTCGACTCGTTGACCGCGGTCGAGCTCCGCAACCGGCTGGCCGCCGCCACCGGACTGCGGTTGCGGCCCTCCGCCGTCTTCGACAGCGGAACCCCCGCCGCGCTCGCGGCGCGCCTCGCCGCCGAGGCCCGGACGGAAGACACCCCCCGGCCCGGAACGGCACCCGCAACCGGAACCGGAGCCGCTGCACCCGACGCCGCCGACACCGACCCGGTGAGCGTGCTGTTCCGCCGGGCCTGCGAACTCGGCCGGATCGACGAGGGCATCGCCCTGCTCAAGAACGCCTCCGCCCTGCGCCCGGCCTTCCACAGCGGCAGCGACCTCGCGGCCGCCGGCACCGGCCCGCGGCTGCTGCGCCTGCACGAGCGCGCCGACGCCCCCGTACTCGTCTGCTTCGGCTCCGTCGTCGCCCTCGGCGGCGCCCACCAGTACGCCCGCTTCGCCGCCCGCTTCCGGGACCGCTACGCCGTCGCCGCCCTGGACGCCCCCGGATTCGCCCCCGAGGAGGAACTGCCCGCCGACATGTCGGCCCTGCTGGACTTCCAGGCGACGACACTGCTCCGGGAACTGCCCGGACGGACGCTCGTCCTGGCCGGCTCCTCCTCCGGCGGCACGCTCGCCCACGGAGTGGCCGCCGCGCTGGAGCGGCGCGGCGAGGGCCCGGCGGCCGTGGTGCTGCTGGACACCTACCTCTCCGACAACCAGGGCATCACCCAGTTCAACGATGTCCTGCTGGGCGGCATGTTCGCCCGCGAGGACCGGGCGGCCCCGATGGACGGGACCCGGCTGACCGCGATGGGCGGCTACTTCCGCCTGCTCGACGACTGGAAACCCCCGGCGGTCCGCGCCCCGCTGCTGCTGGTCCGCGCTTCCACCCCGCTCGGCCGCCCGTCCGCCGAAGCCGGTGACTGGCGCTCGTCCTGGGCCGGTGCCGACACCGTCGTCGACGTTCCCGGAGACCACTTCTCGATCATGGAACAGCATGTCGCGAGCACCGGCGACACCGTCGCCGACTGGCTCGGCACCACCCTCCGCACCCCCGACGACCTGTGAAGACGAAGGAGAACCCGTTGACCACAGCCCCGTACGACGATTCCCGCCCGCGACACGCCCTCACCGTGCTGGGAGCCGGGGTGATGGGCGTCGGAATCACCGTCCTCGCCCTCGGACACGGCCTGCCGGTCCACCTGGTCGACATCGACCGGGAACGGCTCGACCGGGCCGCGGACCTGATCGACGGCGAACTCCGGCTGGCCGAGCTGATGGGCGCCCTGCCCGCCGGGACGGCCCTCGGCACCCTGGCCACCGACACCTCGCTCAAGGCCGCGGCCGGAGCCACCGCCGTGGTCGAGGCGGTCACCGAGAACGCCGCGATCAAGGCCGCTGTCCTGTCCGAGGTCTCCGGACTGGTCCGGCCCGGAACCCTGCTGATCACCAACACCTCCTCCATCCCCGTCGACGAACTGGCCGGGGCCCTGGAGCGGCCCGAGGAACTGGTCGGCACCCACTTCATGAACCCGCCCTATCTGATCGGAACCGCCGAAGTGGTCCGCGGCGCCAGGACCGGGGACCCCGCGATGGCCGCCGTGGCAGCCCTGCTCACGGCACTGCGGCGGCGGGCGGTGGTCGTCCGGGACGCACCCGGCTTCGTGACCAGCCGCATCCTGCACCCGATGATCAACGACGCGGCCCGGGTGGTGGAGGAGGGCACGGCGACCGCCGAGGACGTCGACGCCCTGATGCAGGGCTGCCTGGGACACCCCACCGGCCCGCTGCGCACCGCGGACCTGATCGGCATCGACAACCTCGTCGACTCCCTCACCGTGCTCCACGAACGCACCGGCGACGACGGCTGCCGCCCCACCGAACTGCTGCTCCGGCTGGTCCGCGAGGGCCGACTGGGCCGCAAGTCCGGGCGCGGTTTCTACGACTACACCTGATCACCCCGACAAGGAGACGGCCATGACCACAGCGGACACGCCCAACACCCACGACCTGGAGAAGGAACTGCTGGGATTCCTGGAAGGACGCACCGGAACCGCCTGGGACGCCGACACCGACCTGTTCGACGCCGGCGGCCTGTCGTCCCTGTTCGCCATGCAGGTGGTGGTGCACCTGGAGAAGACCTACGCCATCGCCGTCCGCGGCGCGGACCTGCGGCTGGACAACTTCCGCACCGTGCGGCGGATGGCGGAGCTGGTGGACCGGCTCCGGGTGCCCGCCGCCGGGGGCCGGCATGGGTGAGGACCTGAGCGGCGCCATGGCCTCGGTCACCCTGCGGGTCGGCGACCTGGCGGGGGAGTGGGACCGGACCGGCCTCATCCCGCTGGACCTGCTCCGCGAACTGGGCGCCGAGGGCCGACTGTGCGCCGAAGTCCCGGAGCAGTACGGCGGCTGGGGGCTCAGCAGCACGCACAGCGGCGCGTACACCGCCCACGTGGGCGGCCTGTGCAGCTCGTTGCGCAGCGTGATGACCTCCCAGGGCATGGCGGCATGGACCATCCAGCGCCTGGGCACCGCCGAGCAGTCGGCCGTCCACCTCCCCCGGCTGACCGGTGGCGGACTGGCGGCGGTCGGCTTCAGCGAGCCCGGCGCCGGCAGCGACCTCGCGGCGATGACGACGACCATCCGCCGCGACGGCGACGCGGTCGTCGTCGACGGACACAAGAAGTGGGTGACCGCCGCCCACTACGCCGACCTGCTGGTCATCGTCGGCCGCTTCGAGGACGGCGCGGTGGCCGTCGTGGTGCCCGCCGACACGCCCGGCGTCCGGATCGAGCGGATCGCCGACCCGCTCGGCTGCCGCGCGGCCGGACACGCGGACGTACACCTCGACGGGGTCCGGCTGCCGGCCGACAGCGTCCTGGGCGGTCACGGACTGCCGCCCGCCCTGCTGGTGACGACCGCGCTGGCCTACGGGCGGATGTCCGTCGCCTGGGGGTGCGTGGGCATCCTGCGGGCCTGTCTGGCGGCGGCCACCGCACACGCCGCCGGACGGGAGCAGTTCGGCAGGCCGCTCGCGGAGCACCAGCTGGTCGCCGGGCACCTCGCCGACCTCTACACGGCCGAGCAGGTGGCCGCGCGGGTCTGCGAGCACGCCAGCCGCTGCTGGGACGAAGGATCGCCGGACCAGGTGGTGGCGACCGTACTGGCCAAGCACGTCAGCGCGACCCAGGCCGCCCGGGGCGCGGCGACGGCCGTCCAGGTCCTGGCCTCGGCCGGGTCCCGGGACGGGCACGCGGTGGCCCGGGCGTACCGGGACGCCAAGCTGATGGAGATCATCGAGGGCAGCAACGAGCTGTGCCGGCTGATGCTGGCCCAGCACGCCCTCTCCGCTCAGGGGGCACCGTGAGCGGGCCCGCGGCCGACGAGACGAGGAAGGACGACATGGCCGAGACCGTCAAGTGCCTGGTCTGGGACCTGGACGACACCCTCTGGCAGGGCACCCTGCTGGAGGACGGCGAGGTGCACCTGCCGGACGAGGTGCGCAAGGTGGTGATCGAGCTCGACTCCCGCGGCATCCTCCAGTCCGTCGCCAGCCGCAACGACCACGAGCACGCCTGGGCCCGGCTGGAGGCATTCGGCGTGGCCGAGTACTTCGTCCTGCCGGAGATCGGGTGGGGCGCCAAGTCCGAGTCGGTGCGCCGGATCGCCGACCGGCTGAACTTCGCGCTCACGACCGTCGCCTTCGTCGACGACCGACCCGCCGAACGCGCCGAAGTGGCCTTCCACCTGCCCGACGTGCGGTGCTACCCGGCCGAGCAGGTCCTCGCCCTTCCCGAACTCGCCGAGTTCACCCCCGCGACCAGCACCGTCGACTCCCGGCGGCGCCGCCGGATGTACCAGGCGGGCTTCCGCCGCGAGGCCGAACGGGCGGCCGCCCCCGGCTCCGACGAGGAGTTCCTGCGCTCCCTGGACCTGCGGATGCGCATCGGCCGGGCCACCGGCGAGGAGCTGTCCCGGGTCGAGGAACTCACCCTGCGCACCAGCCAGATGAACGCGACCGGGGTGCACTACCCGGACGCGGTGCTGCGCGGCCTGATCACCGACCCCCGGCACGAGGTCCTGGTGGTCACCCTCACCGACCGGTTCGGCCCGCACGGCGCGGTCGGCGTCCTGCTGCTGGAGCGGCGCCCGGGCCTGTGGCACCTCAAGCTGCTCGCCACCTCCTGCCGGGTCGTCGCCTACGGCGCCGGCGCGACCCTGCTGAACTGGCTGGCCGACGCCGCCGCCCGGTCCGGAGTCCACCTGGTCGCCGACTTCCGGGCGACCGAACGCAACCGGATGATGGAGATCGCCTACCGGTTCGCGGGCTTCGAGGGCCTGGACGAAGCCCCGTGCCCGTGCGCCGCCGTCCTCGCACCGGCTGCGGAGGACACCGGACTCCAGCGCCTGCACCTGGTCCCCGGCCCGCGCGTGGTGTCCACCGTCATCAGCGTGGACGCACCCGACCTGAACGTGCCGGAAGGGGGCCCGGGAACGTCGTGACCGCCGCAGCGGCCGGCGCTCCCGGGCTCCGGTCCGCTGCCCTCAGCGCTTGCGGACGAGGGTGATCCCGTCGGCCATCACCAGCAGCGACAGCTCCACCCGGGGGTCCTCGTGCAGCAGCCGGTTCAATGCCCGGACCCCGGCGGTCTCCGGGTCCGTGGCGGCTGGATCGGCGACCCGGCCGAAGAAGAGGGTGTTGTCGACCACGATCAGGCCGCCGGCGCGCAGCAGGGCCAGCGAAGTCTCGTAGTAGCGGACGTAGTTGGTCTTGTCCGCGTCGATGAACACCAGGTCGAAGCTCTCCGGCCCGCGTTCCGCCAGCAGTGCGTCCAGGGTCGCGGCGGCATCGCCGATCCGCAGGTCGATCCGCGAGTCGACCCCGTCCCGCTTCCAGAAGTCGGCGCCGACGGCCGGCCACCGGTCGTCGATGTCACAGGACACCAGCACCCCGTCGGCGGGGAGCGCGCGGGCCATGCACAGGGTGCTGTAGCCGGTGAAGGTGCCGATCTCCAGCACCGCCCGCGCCCCCGTCAACCCGACCAGCAGGGCCAGCAGTTGGCCCTCCTCCGCCATCACCTGCAGGGCGGTACCGCCCGGCAGGTCCGCGGTGGTCTCCCGCAGCTCCCTGAGCAGATCGTCGTCACGGAGGGAGACCTCCCGGACGTAGGCGAGCAGGGCGGGGGTGGCTGCTGTCTGGTCGGCCATGGCGAAGGGGTCCTCTCGAAGGAGATCGGGTCGAAGGAGATCGGGGCGGAAAGGATCGGGGCGAAGGGGGATCAGGCGCCGGGTGTCCGTCGCCGGGCCGCCGGGACGGTCACCCGGCGCGCATGTACGGGTGACCGTGCTGCTGTACGGCGACCGCCTCGGCCCGCTCACGGGCGTAGGCCCGCAGCAGTGCGTCCAGCCGGTAGCGGCCCCCCAGCGGCGCACCCAGCAGATTCGCCTCGACCAGGGCGTCCAGGGCCTCCTCGGCCTGCGCCTCGGAGCAGCCGAACATCACCGCGGCCCTACTGCTGGAGACCGAACACGCTCCGGCAGCCCCCAGCGCGGTGAACGCCTCGGCCGGGTCGACCCCGGCCGGAGCCGTCCGCCGGAGCCCGGCGTGGTCGGCGTCGAGGCAGGGCCGGACACCGTTGTCGCCCGCGCACAGTTCGTCCAGCAGCCGCGGGGCTTCCGTGAGCCGCCGGGCGAAGTGCCCGATGCTCCAGTGCGGGCGCTCCAGCAGCCGGGTCCCGGCGATCCGGATCGCCAGCGGCAGGCCCGCGCAGACCGTCAGCACCGAACGGGCCGCCCGCGGCTCGGCACCGACCCTGGCCGGGCCGACGATGCTGCCCAGCAGTTCCAGCGATCCGGCCTCGTCCAGCGGGTCGAGCAGAAGGGTGCGCGCCCCCTCCAGATCGGCCAGCCGCCGTCTACTGGTCACCAGCAGCCTGCTGCCCCCGCTGCCCGGTATCAGCGGCCGCACCTGCGCGGTGCTGGAGACGTTGTCGAGTACCACCAGCAGACGGCGGCCCGCGGTGAGCGAGCGGTAGAGGCTCTCCTGCTCCGGCTCCTCCTCGGGTACCTCGTCCCGGGGCACACCGAGGTCCGCCAGGAACCGCGGCAGCACCGCCCGGGCGGTCAGCGGCCGCGCAGCTCCGCCGAGATCCGCGTAGAGCTGGCCGTGCACCGAGGAACCGCGCACGGCGTGCGCCGCGTGCAGGGCCAGCGCGCTCTTGCCGACACCGCCCCGGCCGGTCACCACCGCCGTCGCCACCATGCCCGCGGGCATCGTGCCGGTCGTGAGGAAGTGCTGCAGCCGCGCCAGCGCACCGGAGCGGGCCGACAGCGGCAGCGGCACCGAGGGGAGCTGCGCCGGACTCGGCCAGCAGGACCTTTCCCGGACCGCGGCCGGGGCCGTCGCGACGGCCGCCTCCGGGGCCGTCGCGGGCTGCTCCAGCGGGTCGGGCGGACGGGGCCGGTCGTGGGCCGAGAGGATGTTCCGGTGGATCTCGCGCAGATCGGCGCTCGGCTCGGCGCCGAGCTGCTCGACGAGCAGCACCCGGGTGCGCCGGTAGAGGTCCAGGGCCTCCGACTGCCGTCCCGAGCGGAACAGCGCCAGCATCAGCTTGCCCACCAGGGCCTCCCGCAAGGGGTGCTTCCGCACCAGCCGCACCAGCTCCGGCACGACCTCGGCGTGCCTCAGCAGCGCCAGCTCCGCGTCGAACCGCAGCTCCATGGTCTGCAGGCGAAGCTCCTGGAGGTAGCGGCCCTCCACATCGCGCAGCGTCCGCGACGGGATGTCCGCCAGCGGCTCCTCGCGCCACAGGGCGAGCGCCTCGGCCAGTTCGGCGGAGGAGCCCTCCAGGTCTCCGCGGTCGGCCAGCTCCGCCGCGCGCCGGCGGTGGGCCGTGAACTGCCCGAGATCGCTCTCGTGCTCGCCGAGTTCGAGGAGGTAGCCGGGCGCCCGGGTGAGGATCCGGGCGGAGGCGTGCTCCCCCAGTGACTGCCGCAGGCGCATCACATAGGTGCGGACGGTCGCGGCGGCACTCGGCGGCGGCGCGTCGTCCCAGACGTACTCGGCGATCCGGTCGACCGAGATCACCCGGTTGGCGTTGAGGAGGAGCGCCGCCAGGACCACGCGCTGCCTCGGCGCCGACACGTGCACCTCACGCGCGTTCAACCGGACGGAGAGCGGGCCCAGCAACAGGAAGTTCAACGGGAGTCCTCTTGATCGCACGACCGGTGGGCAAGACTGCCCCCAGCGTCTTGGGTGGCCATGTGCGGGTCAACGCGGTCCCGTCGTATCTAGATGTATTCCTAGAGCGCAGGTCTTGCGCTCATGCCGGGTTTACGCTGCGCGGCACCATCACGGCAGTCGGGACCGGGCCGCCCATCCCGGCGTGTGCTCCGGAGGGGCGACACGGAGGTCGCTGACGGCGTACGGCCTTGCCCTGAGGCGCCCCCGCCTCCTCGACCGGGCCGCGGTGCGCGGTCCGGCCGGACCGTTGCCGCCGAGTCGGAGCCGAGTGGATCCCACAGGATTGCTCCGCACTGCGACGTTCTCACCATTTGCCGAAGTATCGGCCGGAATTGAACCCGGACATGAGTGGGCCGGGATGCGCTCCGATGCGTACTTGCTGACATTCCGACGGGCATGGCAGGCTGTCATATGCCGTGCCCGTGGCTCGCCGATCGCCGTGGAGCGGATCTCCCCGTATTGGCAAGTGCCAGCCGGCCCACCGGTGCCGCGGATGTCCCACGTGCTCACCACACCCCGCCCGCCGGCACCGCGCGGATTTCGAGAAAGGAATGAAAGGCCGACATGACCTCCCTCTCCTTGGACAGCGACCGGTGGTGCCGTCGCTTCCATCCCTCGCCGACGGCCACGCGCCGACTGGTCTGCTTTCCGCACGCCGGCGGCTCGGCGAGTTTCTACTTCCCGGTGTCCGCCGCACTGTGCGGCCCGGCCGACGTCCTGGCCGTGCAGTACCCCGGCAGGCAGGACCGCCGGGAGGAACCCGGCGTCCAGGACCTGCACCGCATGGCCGAGGAAGTGTCCGAAGCGCTGCGCCGCTGGGACGACCTCCCCCTGACTCTCTTCGGGCACAGCATGGGCGCGCTCGTCGCCTTCGAGGTGGCCCGGCGGATCGAGCGCGCGGGCGGTCGGATCGACCACCTCTTCGTCTCCGGCCGCAAGGGGCCGTCCGCGGACGGGCCCGAGCCCTCCCACCCGCTCGACGACGAGGGCATCGTGGCCGAGGTCAGGGCCATGAGCGGCACCGACGCCCGGCTCCTGGAGGACGACGAACTGCTGGGGATGGTGCTGCCCGCGCTGCGCGGCGACTACCGGGCCCTGGGGGCCTACCGGGCCGACCACGACGCCGCGGTCACCTGCCCGGTCACCGCCGTGGTCGGGGACCGGGACCCCTGGACGCCGGTCCCCGAGGCCGGGCGCTGGCGCGACCGCACGACGGCGGCGTTCGACCTCAAGGTCTTCCCCGGCGGGCACTTCTACCTCAGCAGCCGGGCGAACGAGGTGACCGGCATGCTCCGCGACCACCTCGCCGGCGCGCTGCGCACCTGAGACCACGGACGACAGGGAAGGGGGGACGGAGGAGTGACAGCGTCAGCGACCTCTGAGGAGATCGAGCCCGCGCCGCCGCCGCGGTCCGAGCCCGCTGACGACGCCCTTCCGGCGGATGGGGGCCCTGCCGGCGGCCCTGGCGTCCGGCGGCTGACCGCCGTGGACGTCCGCATCCTGGAAGGCGTCGCGATCGGCACCTCGACCGCACGGCTGGCGGCATCGCTCTATCTGAGCCGGCAGGGCATCGAGTACCGCATCGGGCTGATGATGCGCCATTTCCAGGCCGCGAACCGGCCCGCCCTGGTATCCCGGGCGCACTCCCTCGGTGTGCTGAGCGTCGGGGCATGGCCACCACGCGTTCTCCCGGAATTCCTTGAGTCCCAGAAGAGGGCGGAGCGCACTTTTCCCTGATCTCCCCCCGTAAGCCGCCTCCCGGAGGACGGGCCGCACAGAAGTCCTTTCCGAAGGCGGAAACGCATTCCGCCGGTGTGCTGTCGGATATTTTCCCAGACCCGGATATCGCATCGATGTCGCGCCACGAGACGGGTTCCCGGCGTCCGATCGAACGCCGGATTCTGCGGCATTTGTGCTGCCGGGCCCGCTTCTGCCGCACTACGCATGGGCCGCACCACCGTCCCCTCCTTTCACAACGATTCACAGGAGCTGTCATGAGTTTGGGGTACCTGTTCGGCGGCGGCGTCGGGACCGAGCCGCACGGCCTGGAGCTCTACCGGACCTACGAGGTCGTGCGGGGCTGGTACGAGCAAGTCTCCGCATGGACCGGGCTGACGGTCGGACAGATCCTGGAGGAAGACCTCCCGACCGCCCAGGAGGAGCGCCAGAGCGTCGGCACGGTCCGCGAAGCCGCCCTCGCGATCGGCGTGCACGACGTACTCGCCTCGTTCAACCTGCGGCCCGCGGCCATCGGCGGCCTCAGCCTCGGCGCGATGACCGCCAGCTGCCTCGCCGGATCGCTGGGGCGACGGGAACTGTTCGAGATGCTGGCCGGCTCCCGCGACACCCCGGAACCGCCCGCCGAAGACCCGCAGCAGGGGATCGCCATCGCCTTCGGCTCCCTCGCCGAAGGCGCCCCCTCCCACCCCGGCGAGAACGTCCCCGGCATCTACCTGGCAGGCGACTTCGGCCCCACGGCCGACGGCACCCGGCGCATCATGATGCTCGCCGGCCATGCCGAAGCACTCGGCCTGCTCGCCGCCGAGGCCCCGCCGGGAACGGTCGTACCGCTCCCCGGACGCACCATCGCCGTCCACACCCCGCTGCGCCGGCCCTACCGCGACTTCATGGCCCCGCGCATCGACGCGATCCCCTTCACCGCCCCCGAAATCCCCCTGCTGTCCTGCCTGGAGCCCAAGGTCCTGCGCACGGCGGCCGACGTCAGGGACCTCTTCCAGCGCAACTCCACGGACCCGATCAGCCTGGTCGACGTCTACGCCGGGATGAAGGAGCAGGGCGTACAGCTCGGGCTGGTGATGGGCCCCTCGATCCCCGAGGGCATCCTCGCGTTCCCCTTCCCGGTGGTGCACATCGAGCAGCCCGAGCACATCGAGCAGGCCCTGACCACCGCCTACGACCTCGGCATCGACCTCTCCGGCGCCCCGGCCCTGCCGTGACCGCCGCCACCCGCGCCGACCCGGACGCCCAGATCGCGCGATGGCTGGACACCGACCTCGACGAGTGGACCCGCACCGTGGTCCGACGGCACTTCGACCCGGTGTCCGGAAGCCCCTACTGGCTCGGGCAAGCCCCCCGGCTGGACTTCGACCCCCGCGACATCACCCGCTACGACCAGCTCGGCGCCTTCGGCCCGTTCCCGCTCGACCGGCTGCGCGCGGAGGACCCCGCGGACCTCGTCCCGCTGTCGGTGCCCAGGCCGCTCGCCGGGCGGGTCTGGGACAGCGGAGGCACCACCGGCACCCCCTGCCGGGCGTTCTACACCCCCGACATGCTGCTGCACCGGGCGCTCTGGCGCCGCTGGTCCTTCGTCAGGGAAGGCTTCGCACCGGGCCGCACCTGGCTGCAGGCCACCCCCACCGGACCGCACCTGATCGGGAACGGCGTCCGGGAGGTCTCCGAACTCCACGCCGGCCAGGTCTACGCCGTGGACATGGACCCCCGGTGGGTGAAGCGCCTCATCCGGGCGGGACGACTGGCCGAGGTCAGCGACTACACCACCCACCTGCTGGAGCAGATCACCGACGTCCTCAAGCAGGGCCGGGTCCACTACCTCAACACCACCCCGGCCCTCTTCCAGGCCCTCCGCCAGCACCGGCCCGAACTGGTCGCCGCCCTCGACGGCGTACGCCTGAGCGGCACCCAGATCAGCGCCGACATGTACCGGACCTTCACCACCGCCCTGCAGGGCGGGATCTGCGGACTGACCTACGGCAACACCTTCGGCAACGCCGCCTGCCTGGACATCGAGCGGGACGGCGAGCTGATCAGCTACGTCCCGAACTACCCGCAGGTCACCATGGCGGTGGTCGACAAGGCCGACCCCTCGACCCCGGTCGCCCCCGGCACGGTCGGCCAGGTACGGCTCACCGTCCTCCACGAGGACCTCTTCCTGCCCAACATCCTGGAACGCGACCAAGCCCTCCGTCACCCGACCGACCGCTGGCCCACCGACGGCGTCGCCAACGTCCGCCCCCTCCAGACCACCAGTTCGTCCCCCGAGGGCCTCTACTGAACCGTCGCCCCGAGGCGACGGCAGGGTGCAGGGGGCCTCCGACCCGGGCCGCGGGCTGGTGTCCCCGGGTCGGAGGCCCCCGGTCAGGAGACCGTGGCCGGCAGGGCCGCCCCATGGGGACTCCGGTGGGCCGGCTGTCGTGGTGGCTGCGCCGTGCCGCGCAGGGCGTGCGGATCCTCGCGCCCGGTGATCCCGGCAGGGGCGTGCAGGCCGTCGACATCCGTGACGAGGGGACTCGAGTCGCAGGGCGCTCCCTCGCTGCCGACGACGACCCGAAATCCGTCATGGGCCGATTGCCGGACCACGGGTGATCTGCGGCATACGGTCGTGTCAGCGCGGCCGTTCCGCCTCCGCGCGCATCCGGGAAGGAGCGCCACCCTGAACGCTCACGACGACGACGCCGACGGGCCCCGTCGCCCCCCACCCGGCCCCGAGCGGGAGCCCGGGCCGGTTCCAGCACCGCAGCCCTCCGCGGGCGAGCCGGCCGCCGGACCCCCACCGTCGCCGCCGCGGCCCGACCGGCCCCCGGAGCCGTCACGCGACCACACCGTGGAAGGACGACGGCCGGCTCCCCGCGCGCTGACACGCACAGCTCCCCGGCCCAGGGGCTCCCGCCTGCACGCCGCGCTCGCCGGAGGACCCCCGCCCGGGCCCGCGCGCCCGGAGTTCTGGCGCAGCCCCTTGCGCGGCCCCTGGATCACCTCGGTGTTCGGCCTGGTACTGCTGTTCGGGATCACGGTGATGTTCGTGACCGGGCTGCTGTCCTACGCCGCCTACAACCCCGACCTCGCCGCGGTCAACGACCAGACGCCGGACAAGGGCCGGCTCGGCTTCTACCTCTTCTCCTGGCCGACCAGTCCCAGCTGGCTCTACCGGCTGAACCAGGGGATCCACGTGACCCTCGGCGTCGTGCTGATCCCGGTCCTGCTGGCCAAGCTCTGGTCGGTCATCCCCAGGCTCTTCTCCTGGCCCCCGCTCCGCTCGCCCGCCCAGGCGGTCGATCGCCTGTCGCTGCTGCTCCTGGTCGGCGGCGCACTGTTCGAGTTCGCCACAGGCGTCCTCAACATCCAGTTGCACTACATCTTCCCCGGCTCCTTCTACACCCTGCACTTCTACGGCGCGTGGGTCTTCATCGGCGCCTTCGTCGTCCACGTGGTGTTCCGCATCCCGGTCGTGGTCCGGGCGGTGCGCAGCCGACGCCTGCGCACCGAACTGCGCACGGGCGCCGCCGACACGCTGCCCGAGCCGCTCGACGCCACCGGCCTGGTCTCCCCGAGTCCCGCCCCCGCGACCGTCTCCCGGCGCGGAGCCCTCGCCGTGGTCGGTGCGGGCTCCCTGACGCTGTTCGCGGTGACGGTCGGCCAGAGCATCGGCGGATGGTGGCGCAGGACCGCGCTGCTCGCCCCGCACGGCCAGGAGCCCGGCACCGGCCCGAACGGTTTCCAGATCAACAAGACCGCCGCCGACGTCGGCATCCGCCCCGCCGACATCGGTCCCGACTGGCGCCTGACCGTCCGCGGCCCCGGCCGCGAAGCCGTCCTCACCCTGGACCAGTTGAGGCGCCTGCCGCAGACCACCGCGGCCCTGCCCATCGCCTGCGTCGAGGGATGGTCCACCCCCGACCAGGACTGGACCGGCGTCCGGTTGACCGACCTGGCCGCGCTCGTCGGCCTGACCGACGGCCCACCGGACGTCTTCGTGGAGTCCGTCCAGCGCGGCGGGTCCTTCAGCTCCACCGTCCTGCGCGACAACCAGGTCCGCGACGCCCGGTCCCTGCTGGCCCTGCGCGTCAACGGCGCCGACCTCTCGCCCGACCACGGCTACCCGGCCCGGATCATCGTTCCCGCCAACCCTGGTGTCCACAACACCAAATGGGTCACCCGTCTCACCTTCGGAGCCACCGGATGACCCGCCTCGGCGGATTCCGCGAGCGCTACGGCGCCTCCCCCCTGCACCTGCTCCTCGTCGTGTGCTCCTTCGCCCTGGCCCTGTACGCCGGGATCCGCCTCCTCGAGGGCGATCCGCTCGGGGTCGCGATCTGGTTCGTCGGGGCCGCGCTGCTCCACGACCTGGTCCTGCTGCCGCTCTACACGCTCACCGACCGGGCCGCCCAGGCCCTGACGGGCGTCCGCGGGGCTCCGGTGGGCGGGACGCACCGGATGCCGGCGGTCAACTACGTCCGTGTCCCCGCCTTCCTCTCGCTGCTGCTGCTGGTCGTCTGGTACCCGCTCGTCCTGCGCCGTGTCCCCGGCTACCACTCGGCCACCGGCCTGGATCCCGAGGTCTTTCTCCGACGCTGGCTGCTGCTGACCGCGGCGTTCTTCGCCTGTTCGGCGCTCTGCCTGCTCGCCGCGACGGTCCGGCGGCGGCCGGGCGGACCCCGCCGCGAGCCGGCGGTGGCAGAACCCGAGTAGGCGCCGGGACCGGCCGCGAGGATGCGCCTCCCGGCTGCTCGCTGTGCGACCGCCGTCCAGCCCGCGGTGCGGGAACCTTCGTGATGCGTCAGGCATGGCGTCCGGGTTCCGGCACGGTCCGTTCCTACAGTTGCCGGGAGGTTGTTCCCGAGAAGAGAGGTGGACCGGGATGACGGTCGACCAGGACGTCCTGTTGAGCGCCGAGGTGGGCGTCATCGGCGGCTCCGGGCTCTACGAGTTGCTGGACGACGTGACCGAGGTGCGGGTGGAGACCCCGTACGGCGAACCGAGCGACCGGGTGTTCCTGGGAGAGGTGGCCGGCCGCCGGGTCGCGTTCCTGCCCCGGCACGGGCGCGGCCACCGGCTTCCCCCGCACCGGATCAACTACCGCGCGAACCTGTGGGCGCTGCACACGCTGGGCGTGCGGACGGTGGTCGCGCCCTGCGCGGTGGGCGGGCTGCGCCCGGAGTACGGGCCGGGCACGCTGCTGGTGCCCGACCAGTTCGTGGACCGGACCTCGGGGCGCCCGCAGACCTTCTACGACGGCCTGCCGCTGCCGGACGGCGTGGTGCCGGAGGTGGTGCACGTGTCCATGGCCGACCCGTACTGCCCGGCGGGGCGGGAGGCGGTGCTGGGGGCCGCCCGGGAGGCGGCCTGGGCGCCGGTGGACGGCGGCACGCTGGTGGTGATCGAGGGCCCGCGCTTCTCCACCCGCGCCGAGTCCCGCTGGTTCACGGGCAACGGCTGGTCTGTGGTCGGCATGACGGGACATCCGGAGGCCGTACTCGCCCGTGAACTCGGGCTCTGCTACACCTCACTGGCCCTGGTCACGGATCTCGACGCCGGGGTGGAACGCGGTGCGGGCGTCACCCACGGTGAGGTGCTGAAGGAGTTCGCCCGCAACGTCGACCGACTGCGGACCGTGCTGTTCAAGGCGGTGGAACGGCTGCCGCTGGTGCGTGAGTGCCCCTGCCCGCACGCCTTGGACGGTCTCACGACCGGTCTTCCCGGGGTACCCGGCGTCTGACGGCCCGCCCCGGCGCAGGAACGGCGGGGAGCGGGTGGCGGCGGCGGGTGGTGGTGGCGGGCGGCGAGGGCGCCGGGCGCATCCCACCCGTCGGTCGAAGCACCCCGGCACGCCCCCCGTGGCTTTCGACGCGCCGACGGAACCCGAACGGCGGCCTCGCCACCGGGGCTGCGAGGCTTCGCCGGTGGGAGGGTGGGCAGGGTGATCGACCGTACCGTTCCGTCCTGCGCCCTCGCGCTCGCGGCCCTGGTCACCGCTCTGGCGCTGACCGTCACCGACGACGGCTCCGTACCGCTCCCCGTTTGGTACCTCCTCGACGCGGCCCTCTTCGCGGTCGCGGTGCTGCTGCTGCGCGGGGTGCCCGGCCGACGGGTCGCGCCGCTGGTCCTGGCCGGCAGCGCGGCCGTCGCCGCCGTCGGACTGCTGGCCCCGCCGCGCACCAGCGACGACGCCTACCGCTACGTCTGGGACGGCCGGGTCCAGGCCGCCGGGATCTCGCCCTACGCCCGCACCCCGGACGATCCCGTGCTCGCCCGGCTGCGTGATCCGGGACTCTTCCCGGCGGGTGACGGCTGCACGGGCTGGGACGAGCGGCGCACCACCGCCGGGGACTGCACCCGGATCAACCGCCCGGCCGTGCACACCGTCTATCCTCCGGTGGCGCAGGCCTGGTTCGCCGTGGTGCACCCGTTCGGCGGCGGGGTCCGCGGGGTGCAGGCCGGCGGCGCGGTGCTGGCGGTGGCGACGACCGCCCTGCTGCTGAGGGTGGGGCGGGAGCAGCGGCGGGCCGCGCTGTGGGGGTGGTTCCCCGGCGTGGCCGTGTGGGCGGTCAACGACGCGCACGTGGACACGCTCGGAGCCCTGCTGACGGTCGCCGGGCTCGGCTGCGCGGCGCGCGGGAGGGCCGTGCGAGGGGGGCTCCTCCTGGGCGGCGCGGTCGCGGCCAAGTTGCTGCCGGCCCTCGTCCTCCCCGGCGCGCTGTCGGGCCTGCCGGCCGGGCGTCCGTCTCGGAAGCACGTCCTGCTGGTCGGATCGGCGCTCGGCGCTTTCGCCCTGTCCTACCTCCCGTACGTCGTGGTCTCGGGCACCTCGGTCCTGGGCTACCTGCCGGGCTACCTGAAGGAGGAGGGCTACGAGCAGGGCCACATCGACCGGTTCGGGTTGCTGCGGCTGGTGCTGTCCGACCGCCTCGCGCCGTGGGCGGCGGCGCTCGTCCTGGCAGCGGTGGTGGTCCGGGTCCTCCGGCGCGGCGACCGGTGCCGGCCGTGGGCCGGAGCGCTCCTGGTGACGGGTACGGCGCTGTTGCTGGTCTCGCCCACCTACCCGTGGTACGGGCTCCTGGTGGTCGCGTTGGTGGCGCTCGACGGCCGCTGGGAGTGGCTGGCCGTCCCGGCCGCCGGACAGGCGCTCTACCTGACGGCGGGCCAGGAGGCACAGCGACTCGCCTACGGGACGGCCCTGTGCGTCGTCCTCCTGGTCCCGTTGCTGCGCCGGTACCGGGTGGGGCGGGCAGCCGCGGTGACGGGGGCCGACAACCGACGGACCTCTGACGCGATGGCGGCCGACCCTGGCGGGGCCGCGGCCGTCCCGGTCGAACCGCCGGTGCCGGCGGACCCGGACCCGCCGCCGTCGGGGTGGCGGACGGTCTCAGCGGGCGGGTGCGTCGCACCTGCGCAGGGCGAGGAAGTGCCGGCCGTGGGAGGTCCACCGTTCCGCCTCGACGAGCCCGGCACCGCAGGCCCGCCGTACGGCGGCCCTGGCCCCTAGGGCCTCTCTTTCGGATCACGTCGGACAAGCGGGCGTCGTTGGAGTGCGTGCATCGGCGGCGCGGAGGAGGGAGTCCATGCGGAGCATCGGCGACGGACGACAAGTCGGCGTGGGGGTACCTCCCGGCCGAAGGCTGGGGGCGTGCGTGCTCCGGCGGCGACCGCCCGGCGTGATCCGAAAGAGAGGTCCTGGGCGCGCCCAGGCGAAGGGCGGCCCGAGTCGCCCGTCCAGGCCCTCGACCCGGACGGTGACGCGCTCGTCGACCTCGCGCGGTTCGACCTCCGTCAGCAGCAGCCCGTCCGGCGCGATCAGCTCGGCCGCGCGCCGCAGCAGGGCCTCGGGGTTCCCGCCGATGCCGAGGTTGCCGTCCGCCGGCAGGGCCGCGCCCCAGCGGCCCTCGGCGGGAAGCCGGTCGAACACCGACCGGCACAGGGCCGCACCGCCGATCCGCAGGGTGCGGGTGACGGCCGCGGGTGTGACATCCACACCGAGCGCCGGGACACCCACGGCGAGGAGCGCGGCGACCAGTCGGCCGGGCCCGCAGCCGAGGTCCACGACCGGCGCGGACAGGTGGAAGCAGCGCATCAGGAGGCTGTGGTCGCCGCCGGCGGCCGGTGCGCACCAGCGCTCGATGTCGAGCGGGATCCGGCGCCCGTCGGCGTCGCGCAGCCACAGCGGACCGCGTCCGGTGCGGACGGCGTCGGCGAACGGGTCGTCGATCCATGCCGTCGAGGTGCCCGTCAACCCGCCACCTCGGGGGCTGCCCGGAAGGATCGCAGGCTGGCGGCGAACCGGCTCCGCGGCGCCTGGGAGGCGACCAGCCGGGCGTCCTCGATGGTGTCCACATCGGTGGCTTCGGGCAGGGTGTGCACCGTCAGGCCGGCCGTCCCGAGCCGGTCGAGGAGTACCTGCCCGGTGTCCGGGGCCGACATCGGCACCCCCAGGAGGAGCCGGCGGGCGAGGTCCTCGGTCGGCCGGGCCAGGCCGAGAGCCCAGAAACCGCCGTCCGACGCGGGCCCGAACCAGGCGTCCGCCCCGGCCCGGCCCATCGGTGAGAGCGGCTCGGCGAGGGTGGCCGCGCTCAGCTGCGGAGTGTCCATGCCGACCAGCAGCGCGGGCGCGTCCGGGGCCAGCCGGGCCGCGTGCCCGAAGGCCGCCGCCAGCCGCACGTCCAGCCCGCCGCCGCTCTGGGGGAGCACGTGCCACCCCGGCGGCAGCCAGCCGCCCGGTTCGCCGTCCAGGACCAGCAGGCGCCGCCCGGCCGGTACGGTCGACAGGGTGTGCAGTGTGTCGGAGAGCGCGGCCTCGGCCAGTGCCGCCGCCTGCCGGGGCGTGCATGCCGGGACGAGCCTGGTCTTCACCCGGCCCGGTACGGGCGATTTGGCGATGACCAGCAGGGTGGGCGGCGGGGCGGCCAGCACGGCCCGCATGTCCCGGACCGCCTGCCTGGTGCCGCGCACCGTGCCGGTGACCTTCGACCGGCCCGCGCGCGGCAGGTAGTCGACCGGCGTCTCGATGATCCGCATCCCGGCGGCCGAGGCGGCGAGCACCATCTCCAGCGGGTAGCCGGAGCGGCGGTCGCCCAGACCCAGCGCCAGCAGGCGTTCCCGTCGGGCGGCCCGCATCGGGCCCAGGTCGTGCAGCGGGGCGCCGGTGCGCGCCCGCAGCCGGCGGGCCAGCACGGTGTTGGCGAGCCGCGCGTGCGCGGGCCAGGCGTTCATGGTCACCGGCCGACGGCGGCCGAGGACCAGGTCCGCCTGGCCCTCGGTCACCGGGGTGGTGACCCGGGGCAGTTGGGCGGGATCGAGCGAGCCGTCGCAGTCGAGGAAGCAGACCAGCTCGGCGGTGGCGGCGAGGAGTCCGGCATGACAGGCGGCGCCGAATCCGCGCCGGAACTCCTCGACCACGGTCGCTCCCAGCGATCGGGCGACTTCTGCCGAGCCGTCCTGCGAACCGTTGTCCACGACGATCGCCCGCCAGCCCGGAGGGACGCGCCCGAGCACCCAGGGCAGCGCCTCGGCCTCGTCGAGGCAGGGCAGGATGACGTCGACACCGGACGAACGAGGGGTAACGGAGGTCACGCCGCCCACGCTAAGGGTGTGCCGGCCCGGGATGGTGGTGCCGCTTCCTCGCGGAAGCCGAACGTCCCGCCGACGGCCCACCCGGGCGCCGTCGTGGCCACCCGGGCGTGACCGCGTGGGCAGCGTGACGGACGGTTGCTGCCCGGGGATCGCCCTGCCGCCCGCCGGAGCCGGCCTCAGACCCGCAGCGGTGCGGCGGCGAAGTCCGTCATGCCCTGGTCGAACGGCACACGAGGCAGCCAGTCCAGCTCGGCGCGCAGCCGGTTCGAGTCGGCGGTGACGTGCCGCACGTCGCCGAGCCGGTACTCGCCCGTCACCGTCGGCGCCGGACCGCCGTAGGCCGAAGCCAGCGTGGCCGCCATCTCACCGACGGTGCGCACCTCGCCGCTGCCCACGTTGTACGCCCGGACGCTGCCCGGCGGCCGGTCACCCACGGCCGCGAGCGCCGCGAGGTTCGCGGCGGCGACGTCGTCGACGTGGACGAAGTCCCGGCGCTGGCCGCCGTCCTCGAAGACCCGGGGCGCCTCGCCCCGGGCGAGGGCCGACCGGAAGAGCGACGCCACCCCCGCGTACGGGGTGTCGCGCGGCATCCCGGGGCCGTACACGTTGTGGTAACGCAGCGTCAGCAGGGTTCCTCCGCAGACACGTGCCCAGGCAGCGCAGAGGTGTTCCTGCGCGAGCTTGGTCACCGCGTAGACGCTGCGCGGATCGGCCGGTGCGCTCTCCGCGACCAGGCCCGGCCGCAGGGGGGCACCGCAGACCGGGCAGGGCGGCTCGAACCGTCCGGCGTCCAGATCGGCGGGCCGCCGCGGCCCCGGTGCCACCTCGCCGTGCTTCGCACAGTGGTAGCGCCCTTCCCCGTAGACCACCATGGATCCGGCCAGGACCAGCCGCCGGACGCCGGTCCGCACCATCGCGGCCAGCACCACCGCCGTACCGAGGTCGTTGCAGCCGACGTACTTCGGTGCGTCCTGGAGGTCCAGTCCCAGGCCGACCATCGCCGCCTGGTGACAGACCGCGTCCACCCCGGCGAGCGCCTCCTCGACGGTCGCCGCGTCCCGGACGTCACCGCGCCGGAAGTCGGCACCCGCGGGCAGCGCGGGCGCCCTCCCGGTCGGATGGACCGCGGGCAGCAGGGCGTCCAGGACACGCACTCGGTGTCCGGCCGCGACCAGGGCTCGTACCACGGTGGCGCCGATGAAGCCGGCGCCGCCGGTGACCAGGATTCTCATGCCGCCGACGCTAGCGGCCGATCGGATCCGCGGCCCGGTGACACGGGACGGTGTCACTGATCGGCAGGACGCGGGTAGCGCCCGGCCCCGTGACGGCGGCCGGTGCTCGACAGCACGGCGGGGACGGGTGGAGCGGGGCGGTTCTCGTCCTGCTCGCCGGCCGCGACCGCCGGCGCGTCACCGACGCCGAGGCCATCGCCCGCCTCGCCGACGAACTCGGTCAGCGGCACGGCGGCGTCGGCATCGTCGTCGTCAGCTCCACCGCGCACTGGCGGTCCCCGATCGTGTGAGCCCCTCCGCGTCGCCGTCTGCCTGGCTGCGCAGGTCGGCGCGGGTGGATCGCGGTGAGCCGGTCATGGAGTTCGCCCCGATCCTGGTGATCGCGATCAGCTGTGGTGGTCCGCCTGCTCCTTCTTGTGGCGGGGGAGCCGGTGGGACTCCACCGGTCGGCCGTCGGCGAGGTGTTCGGTGACGATGCGGCCGGCGGCGGCCGGGTCGATCCTCCCGTACCAGATGTCGTCCGGCTGGACGCTGACGACGGGGGCCTGGTTGCAGGGGAACTGGCACCCCGTCTGGGTGACGAGCACGTCGTCGTCGCCGAGGCCCTGCTCGGTCAGCTTCTGTACCAGGGCGCGTAGCCCCTCCTCCGCGCCCTTGGCCGTGCAACGCGGGCCGCGGCACACCAGGACCTGGTGCCGGTGACCGGGGACGTCCTCCCAGGCCGCGGAGGTGAGGCCGGGCTCATCGCCGGTGATGGCCTTCGTCGCCGCGGCCACGGTGGCGACCGCGTCCGGCGAGTCGGCGAGGCGGGTCGCGACGAGGAGTTCGGGGCGGTGGCCCGCGCGTTCGCGCCACCAGTACGCGGCGATCCGCCGCAGCCAGGACTGGGCGGGGCCGGACGCCGCGAGGCGGACGCCGATCACGACCACGGTCTCGGCGCCCGCGTCGGCCAGCCTGGTCAGCTCGGCCGACAGGGAGGGGTCCGCCTGCTGCAGGAACGCGATCGAGGCCCGGTGCGAGGCGGCCGTGCGGAGGAGTTCGTCACGGCGCACGGCCTCCCCGGCCGACATGCCGACCAGGAGCACGGCGCTGCGGCGGGCGGGGGCGCCCGGGACCGGGGAGGTCATGGTGCTGTCCTTTCGTGGAGCAGTCCGTTCCACCGGATGTGCGGTCGGTCGTGCCGGGGGTGTCGTTCCACGGTGGCGTCGACGCCGTAGACGTCCGCGATCATCGACGAGGTGAGCACGTCGGAGCCGGGCCCGTGGGCGACCAGCCGGCCGTCGAGCAGGACGGCGACCTCGTCGCAGTAGGCGGCGGCGAGTTCGAGGTCGTGCAGCGCGGCCACCGTGGTGATGCCCAGCCCGCGCACGGTGCCGAGGAAGGCGAGTTGGTGGCGCAGGTCGAGGTGGTTGGTGGGCTCGTCGAGCAGGAGCACCCCGGGCTCCTGCACCAGCGCCCGCGCGAGCTGGACCCGCTGGCGCTCGCCGCCCGACAGCGTCGGCCAGGACCGGTCGAGCAGGTGGCCGACGTCGGCCGCCGCGACGGCACCGGCGAACACCGCCCGCTCGTGGGCGTCGGCGGCGGCGTCCGCCGGCACGGGCCAGCGGCCGCGGTGCGGGGTGCGTCCGAGGTCGATGACCTGACGGGCCGACAGCGACAGCCGGGTGTCCGCCTGCTGCTCCATGAAGGCCACCTGGCGTGCTCGCCGGCGGGCCGTGAGCGCGTGGAGGTCCTCGCCGTCCAGGAGGACCCGTCCCGCGCTCGGCCGGGTCAGTCCGGCGACCGCGCGCAGCAAGGTGGTCTTCCCGGCGCCGTTGGGTCCGAGCAGGCCGGTGACCCGGCCGGGGGCGAACGCGAGCGAGACCTCGTCGAGCAGCGTGGCTCCGCCGATGCGCACACGAAGTCCCTCCGCGCGCAGCCCGGCGGGCGTCGCCGTCACTGACCGCTCCCGTCGGCCCGCCCCTGGCGCCACAGCAGCCAGGCGAAGAAGGGCGCTCCGAGCCCGGCCGTGATGACGCCGACGGGGATCTCCCGGTCGGGGAGGACCGAGCGCGCCACGATGTCGCTGCCCACCAGGAGGGACGCGCCCACCAGCGCCGACACGGGCAGCAGGAGGGCGTGGCGCGGGCCGCAGACGAGCCGGACCACGTGCGGTACGACCAGGCCGAGGAAGCCGATGACGCCGGTGTTGGCGACCAGGCACGCGGTCACCAGCGCGGCGGTGGCGACGAGGAGCCAGCGGGTGCGCTCGACGTGGACGCCGAGGGAGCGGGCGGCGGTCTCGCCGAAGGCGAAGGCGTCCAGGTCGCGGGCCGAGGAGGCCAGGACCGTGACACCGGCCAGCGCGACCGCGGTCAGGAAGACGGCGGTGGGCCACCGCACGCCGGCGACCGAGCCCAGCGTCCACTCCATGACACCGCGCGCCGCGTTGCGGTCCCCGAGGACCAGCACGACGAACGAGGTGTAGGCCCCGCACATCTGTCCCACGGCGATGCCGGCGAGCACGGTCCGGGTGGTCGGCAGCGACCGGGTGCGCGCGCCGGCCAGTGCCAGCACGACGACGGCGGCGATCAGGGCACCGGCGAAGGCCGCCGTCGCCACCGCGCCGGTGCCCACGGCGCCGGACACGCCGACGCCGAGCACGATCACGGTGACCGCGCCGGCGGCGGCTCCGTCCGAGATCCCGAGCAGGAAGGGATCGGCCAGGTCGTTGCCGGTCAGCGTCTGCAACACCGCGCCGCAGACCGCGAGGCCGGCGCCGGTGGCGGCCGCTCCCAGGACCCGGGGCAGCCGCAGCTGCCAGACGATCCGGTCGTCGAGCAGCGTCACCTGCGGGTCTCCCAGCCCGAGGCGGCGCACCACGACATCGATCACCGTCCGGACCGGCTCGTGGTGCGAGCCCACGGCCAGGCCGAGGAGCACGGTGGTCAGCAGCAGGGCCGCGGCGACGGCCAGGGCCGCCGCCGCGCGGCCCGGACCGGCGGGCCGCACGGCGGGGCGGGCTGCCGTGGTCATGAACCCGGGCGCAGCTCGGCCAGCCCCTCGGACACCCGGGCGGCGCCGTCGGCGAGCCGCACGCCGGGGGTCGACTCCGAGAACGGCACCACCACGAAGGCCTTGCGCTGCACGGCGGTGAGCCTGCTCAGCACCGGGTCGTTCTCCAGGTAGTCGATCTTGGACTGGGCCGTGTCCGAGTCGGCGTCCGCGAGCACGATGGCGTCCGGGTCCGCGGCGACGACCTTCTCCCAGCTCACGTTCTGCCAGCTGCCGGGCAGGTCCCCGAAGACGTTGCGGGCGCCCACGGCGTCGAGCACGAGCTGAGGTCCGCCGTGGCCGGCGCCGACGTAGGGCGTCTTGGTGTCGGAGTCGAACCAGAGGATCTTCAGGTCCTTGCCCGCGGCCGCCGCCGTGAACCGGGCCAGCTGCTGCTCCTGCTGGCGCTGGATCGCGGTGGCCCGCTCCGCGACGCCGAAGACCTTGGCGACGTCGTTCAGTTCGCCCCACATCGCCTGCCAGGTCGTCGGCGGCACCTGGCTCTTGTCCGAGCAGCCGAACGGGGACAGGTACGACGGGATGCCCTGGCCGCGCAGCTCCTCCCGGGTGCCCGCGACCTTGTCGGTGAACGCGCTGGAGTAGGAGGCGTACAGGAAGCCGGGACGGGCCGCGAGGAGCTTCTCCTTGGTCGGATAGCCCTTGGAGAGCACCGGAACGGAGTCGTAGGCCGCCTTCCACTTCTCCGGGACGGCGTCGTCGAGATAGGCGGTGCCGGCCATGCGGGACTGCAGGCCGAGGGCCAGGGCCACCTCGGTGGCACCCTGGTTGAGCGTCACCAGCCGGTCGGGCGGAGCGCCGACCGTCACGGTGGTCCCGCAGTTGTCCACGCTGACCGGCTCGGCACTTCCGGTCGTCGCACTGGACGCGACGGGCGCGGGGGCGCCCGCGCAGGCGCTGAGCACGCCGGTGAACAGGACGGCCGCGACCGTCCGGCCGACACGCGTCGGGCCTGCGGGGCGTGCGGAACGCATGGATCGGAACGGGCGCGGCAGAGCGCTGGGCACGTGTTCTCCAAAACCCTCGTGGAACATGTCGCGCCGTGGCCGGTCTCCTGGCTTCCGCATCGACACACCGCAGCCGACCTTCCCGGGCGGCTCTTCCAGCCCGCCCAGTGGTCCTGACCGCTGGCGGAGCCGGTCAGCGAGGGCCGCGATACTCCGCGGCAACAGTGGCGAGGGCCGCACCGGACTCAGACCGGTTTCCCGAACACCATGGCGATTGCAAGGTATCAGGCGTGGTCAGGTCGGTGCCGACCGGCACCTGGCGCGACTGCCGCCCTTCCTCGGTCGGTGGCGACCGGCGACGTCCCAGGACTGTGGGGAGTACGCCAACTTCGGCCCTATGGTAAAGAGATGACCTCATTCCGCGACAGGGAACGCCGCATGATGGGAGAGATCGACGATCTGGCGGCGGCGAAGCTTCCGCTCGAACAGTTCTTCCGGCAGCTCCTCACCGTCCTCGGGCCCGCTCTCGGATCCGAAGCGGGCTGCCTGCACGGGGCCGATCCGGTCACCGGCTTCCTGACCTCCACCGTTGCCGAGGGCCTGCAGCCGACCGCCTTCGAGCACGCCATCCGGTTGGAGATGTGGTCCGACGACACCACCCGGTTCGTCGACATCCGGGCCGCCGGACGCGTCGTGGAGACCGTCCACCGCGCCACCGGTGGCCGCCCCGAACGCAGCGTGCGCTACCGGGAGCTGCTCGCCGAGTTCGGACTGGGCGACGAGCTGCGGATGAACTTCGACGTCGGCGGCGGACGGTGGGGAGCCGCCGCCTTGATGCGCGAGGCCGGTTCGGCGCCCTTCGGCGCGCGCGAGCAGAGACTGGCCGAACGGGCCGCCCGGGCGGTGGCCGCCGCCCTTCGCGACTATGCGCTGCCCGCCGCGGGCGGCCCTGACGGACAGGACGTCCGAGCGGACCCGCAGGACGGACCGTACTGGCTCGGGGTCGCCGTCATCGGCCCCACCGGTCAGCTCACTTCCGCGGACTCCGGGGCCCGGCAGCTGTTCGAGGAACTCTCCGAGCCGCAGTACCGCCCCGCCGGAGTGCCGACCGCGCTGGTCTACCTCTCGGAGCGGGCCCGCACCCACGTGCCCTCCGCGAACGCGGGCGCCCACGCCTGGGCCCGGCTGCGCCGTCCCAGCGGCCAGTGGCTCGCGGTCCGCGCCTCGCTGCTCGACCGGAGCCCGCGGGGCAGCGTCGCCCTGGTCGCCCAACCCGCGAGCCCGGTCGACGTCATCCCGCTGTCCCTGCTGGCACACCGGTTCTCCCCCCGCGAGCAGGAGGTGGTGCTCCAGGCAGTACGGGGCCTGAGCACCAGGGACATAGCCCACCGGCTCTTCCTGAGCCCGGCCACCGTCCAGGACCACCTGAAGTCGGCCTTCACCAAGACCGGCGTCCGCAGCCGCCGCGAACTCGTCGCGCTCCTCGCGGCCCCGTACACCGCCGGACTCGGCCGTCCCCCGGCCTGACGCCCCCACCCGGCCGGTCCCGCCCCGGAACCCGGCACGCGCCCGGACAGCACGCGGGCCCCAGGTCACTGACCTGGGGCTTGGTCGTTGAGCGGTCCGCAACGGGTCGTCCTCCTACCACAGGGAAGAGGCGTCGCGCCCCCTGCAAACCTGGGATGCCACCGGTCGCCGCCGGATGGGAGGGTCTGTCCCGGCGCCGCCCCTGCGACGGGGTCCGCCCCCGTACCCATGACACCTTCCCGGCAGAGGAGTTCCTGCCCCGTGCCACGCGCCCCTCACCCCGGAGTCCCCGCCGGCCGACGAGACCCCCGCCCTGCCTCCCGTACCGCCGAGGAACCCCGAACGCCGGACGGCCCGGCCACCCGAGGGTGACCGGGCCGCTCGTACGGGAGCCCTCACGCCGTGCCCCGAGGGCTCCGGACCGGCACCGGCACCGGCACCGTAGGCGGTACCGCCGGGCGGACTGCCCACTGCCCCGCCCGGCCGTCACCACCGCGCCGCCGTCAGTTCCAGGGGTTGGCCTGCTGGTCGTTGATGGCGGTCCAGAAGCGGGCGTTGGGGCTGATGTTGCCGTACGCCCAGAAGCTCCACCCGCCGACGTACTCCAGGTTCGGGCCGTAGCGGCCGTCGTGGAACTCGGCCTGGCGCCAGCCGATGCCGAAGGACGCCTGGCAGACGCTGTTCGCGGCGGCCTGGCTGTTCAGTCGCGAGCCCTTCACCGGCTGGCTGAGCGCGACGGTGCCGCCGGACCAGCCGCTGTAGAAGCCGATGCTGATGCCGTCCGGCGCCGGGCTGTCGTCCACGTTGATGCAGAGGACCGGCAGCGAGACGGACGGCAGGGTGTCGCCGTTGTACGGGTCGCTCGGCGTCGAGTGCTGGGGGCCGCCGACCTGGACGGTCCCGTCCGGGCCCGTCGCGAGCACCTGCCAGGTCATCCCCTTGTGGGTGGCCGGCCCGGCGGCCTGCGCGGTGCTCGCCGAGAGGGGCACGAGGGCCAGGCCGAGTGCGACGGCCAGGGCCGCGCCCTGCTTCATGCGCTTCATCCAACTGCTCCTTGAGTGTGGGGGAGCCGGCCCAGCGGGGCCGGTGAGAGAAGACTCCCAACCGGATGCACAAAGTCGACACGAGTCCGTCATGAAATGGTCACAAGCCTCGAAGGTGTCCGGGTCGCCTCGACGTCGGCCAACCACGGGAGGGACACATGGAGTTCAAGATCCTGGGGCCACTGGAAGTGTGGGCCGACGACGGTCGGCGGACCCGGACGGAAGGCGCCAAGCAGGAGCGGATGCTCGGCACCCTGCTGCTGAACGCCGGGGCCGTCGTCCCGGTGGCCCGCCTGGTCGACGCGGTCTGGGACGACGAACCGCCCGCCACGGCCCACCGCCAGGTGCGGAACCTCGCCGGGCTGCTGCGGCGCAAGCTCGCCGCCGCGCACGACGGGTCGCCGGTGCTGCTCACCGACGGCCCCGGCTACCGGATCGCACCGGACGGCCACCCGGTGGACGCCCTGACCTTCGCCCACCGGGTGTCGGTGGCGCGCCGGCTGGCCGAGCGCGGCGAACCCGCCGCAGCCGTCCAGGAGTTCCGGTCGGCGCTCGGCCTGTGGCGCGGCCCGGTGCTGGACGGGCTGTCCGGCAGCCTGCTGGCCGCCGGCTCGGTGGCACTGAACGAACTGCGGCTCACCGCCTGGGAGAACTGCCTGGACCTGGAGGCCGAACTCGGCCGGCACCGGCAGACCGTCCCGGAGCTGACCGCGCTGGTCGCCGAACACCCGCTCCGGGACCGCTTCGTGACACAGCTCGTCCGGGCCCTGCACCGGGCGGGCCGACAGGCCGACGGGCTCGCCGCCTACCGCCGGTTCGCGCGACAGCTGGCCGACGAACTCGGCCTCGACCCCGGGCCGGAACTCCAGGTGCTGCACCAGGAGTTGCTGAAGGGCGGGCCCGCCCCGGCGGTGCGCTCGCCCGGGACCCGGCCGCAGGTGCCCAGGCCCGCCCAACTGCCGCCCGCGCTGGCCACCTTCGTCGGACGGAGGGCGGAACTCGCCGTCCTGGACGGCCTCGCCGACCCGGCCGGCCCGGTCGTCGCCGCCGGCATCGGCGTGGTGACCGGCGGCGCCGGGACGGGCAAGACCGCCCTCGCCGTGCACTGGGCGCACCGGGTCCGCGAGCGCTTCCCCGACGGTCAGCTCCACCTCGACCTGCGCGGGTACGCCTTCGGCCCGCCGCTGGCCCCGTACGAGGCGCTGGCCCGCTTCCTCCGGGCCCTCGGCACCGACCGCGAGCAGATACCCGGCACCATCGACGAGTGCGCCGCCCTGTACCGGTCGCTGCTCGCCGACCGCAGGGTGCTGGTACTGCTCGACAACGCCCGCAACGCCGAGCAGGTCCGCCCGCTGCTGCCCGGTTCGGCGGGCTCGCTGGCCCTGGTGACCAGTCGGGACGGGCTGGCCGGGCTCACCGCCTGCGACGGCGCCCGGCGGCTGGTGCTCGACGTCCTGCCCCAGCCCGAAGCCGTCGAAGTGCTCGCCCGGATCACCGGCGTCGACCGCACCCGCGCCGAACCCCGCGCCGCCGCCGAACTCGCCGCCGCCTGCGGTCACCTGCCGCTCGCCCTCGGCATCGCCGCGGGCCGCCTCGCGGAACGACCCCACCGCACCCTGGTGGACCACGCCGCCGAACTGCGCGACGCGGAGGACCGCCTCACCGCGCTCCAGATCGACGGCGACGCCACCTCGGCCGTCCGGGCCGCCTTCGACCTCTCCTACCGCGCCCTGCGACCCACCGCCCAGCGGCTCTTCCGACTCCTGGGTCTGGCCCCCGGCAGCCGCATCAGCACGGCCGCGGCCGCCGCGCTCTCCGGCTCGGCCCCCGCCGCGACCGGGCCGGTGCTCGAACACCTCGCCGCCGCCCATCTGCTCAACCCCGCCGGCCCGGACCGCTACCGCCTGCACGACCTGCTGCGCTGCTACGCCGCCGAACGCGCCACCGCCGAAACCGGCCCCGCCGACCGCGCCGCCGCCCGGGAACGCCTCTGCTCCTGGTACCTGCACCACGCGGAGGCGGCGGCCCGCCTGCTCACCCCGCAGCGTCGGCGCCTGCCGCTCACCGCCGTCGGCCCCTGGTACGAGCCGCCGGGCTTCACCACCCCGGCCGAGGCACGGCAGTGGTGCGAGAGCGAGCACCCCCAGCTGATGGAGACCGTCCGGTACGCCGCCGAGCACGGCCTCGACGGCCACGCCTGGCAGCTGCCCGTGGCGCTCTGGGGCCACTTCCAGGCCGGCCCGTACCTGGCGGACTGGATGGTGGCGGACCGGTCGGCGGTCGCGGCGGCCCGCCGGATCGGTGACCGCGGCGGCGAGGGCCATGCCCGCAACGACCTGGCCACCGCCCTGAGCGCGCAGGGCCGGCACGAACCCGCCCTCGGCGAACTGCGCACGGCCCGCGCGCTGCTGGCCTCGGTCGGCGACCGCGCGGGCGAAGCCCACGTGCTCGGGAACCTGGGCCACCAGAGCCTGCTCACCGAGCAGTACGAGGCCGCCACCACCTACTTCCGCGAGGCCCTCGCGATACTGCGGGAACAGCCCCCGCAGAGCCGCGACGAGCGGGCGATCGACAACTGCGAGGCCGGCCTGGCCATGGCCGGCCGGTTGTGGCCTGTCCGATAGATGATCACTTGGCCGGGACGCGGCGCCGGCGTCCGGCGGCGAGGGGGCGTGGTCGCGGTGGGGGAGTCGTCCTGGAGGTCTCCCGGGGGGTCGGCCCCGGGAGACGGGGGAACCCTAGGCGCGGCTCAGGACCCAGACGCCGTAGGTGTCGTTCGCGGGATGCAGCTGGTAGGTGCCCGCTCGCAGGTCGACCCGCAGTCCGGCGGCGGCCAGATCCGCCTCGAACTCGGCCGCGGTGTAGTTCCTGGCGTGCGGCGGCGGGTCCTGCAGGTGGAAGCCGACCAGGATCCGGCCGTTCTCGCCGAGCACGTCGCGCATCGCGCCCAGCGCCCTGCGCTCCGTGCCCTCGGCGAGGTAGACGAGGACGTTGCCCACGCAGACGACCAGGTCGAACGGGCCGTCCTCGGGACCGAGGCCGAGAATGTCGCGTTCCTCGATCGGCAGCCCGGGGTAGGTCTCCCGGGCCTGCCGGACCAGGGCCTCGTCGGGCTCGATCGCCACCACGTCGTGCCCCCGGCGCAGGAGGGCCGCGGCCACCCGGCCCATGCCGGCGCCGGCGTCGAGCACCCGGGCGCCGCGCCGCAGGAGCGTGTCGGCGAGCCGGGCCTCGCCGTCGACGTCCTCGCCGGCGGCGATGAGCTCGGCGAACCGTTTGCCGAAGCTCCCGCTCTGCCCCGCCTCCTGCCAGCGGGTTCGCCGCGTCGTCATCGGTATCGGTTCTCCGGGTGGCGGCGTGATCCTGTCCATGTCCGCATCCTAGAACCACGGCCCCGACGTCGGTCGCGACGCCGAGGCGCCCGCCCACCTGCGCCGACGGGAGGGGCGCCGCCGGGGCCTCTTCATGAAGTTCTCACCATCGGGGAGTAGCGGGGCGGTCGCCGGGACAAGGATCGGTTCGACCCGATCGTTCCGGTGATCCCTGGAGGACCACGTGCGCAAGAGGTTGATCGCTTCTGCCGCCGGTGCCCTGAGTCTGTTCCTGGCCGTCCCCGCCTCGGCTTCCGGCTTCCAGCCGGGTGCGGACGGCCTGGGGGACCCGTACTACCCCACCCTCGGCAACGGTGGGTACCGCGTCTCGCACTACGACGTGCGGCTGAAGTACCAGCCCGCCACCGACGAGCTGGAGGGCACGACGACCATCCTGGCCACGGCCACCCAGAACCTCTCCCGGTTCAACCTCGACTTCGCGCTGAGGGTCTCCGAGGTCCGGGTCAACGGGCGGCTCGCCACCTTCGCCACCAGCGGCGATCAGGAGCTGGAGATCACTCCGGCCCGGCCGCTGGCCAGAGGATCCCAGGCCACCGTGGTGGTGCGCTACAAGGACGTGCCGTCGACCGTGGAGAAGTACGGCGGCTACACCGCCTGGCGCCGCACCCCGGACGGCGCGGTGGTGGCCGGCGAGCCCGTGTCGGCGGGCTGGTGGTTCCCGAGCAACGACCACCCGAGCGACAAGGCGACCTTCGACGTCTCGGTGCTGGTGCCGGACGGCACCCAGGTGGTCAGCAACGGCGTGCTGACCGGCACCGCCTCGCGGGCGGGCTGGACCCGCTACAACTGGCGCGAGGACAAGCCGCAGGCCACCTACCTGGCGACGCTGGCGATAGGGAAGTTCGACATCAGCCAGGACACCACGGCCAGTGGGCTGCCGGTCTACAACGCCTACAGCAAGGACCTCGGGGCGAACGCGGGCGCGGCCCGGGCGAGCGTGGAGCGCACCGGCGAGCTGGTGGACTGGCTGAGCGGCTACTTCGGCGCCTACCCGTTCAGCTCGGTCGGCGGCGTCGTGCCCAACGTCCGGAGCAGCGGAGGCCTGGAGACCCAGACGCGGGTCTTCTACGGGCCCGGGCTGTTCGCGCGGGGATCCAACACGTCGGTCGTCGTGCACGAGTTGGCCCACCAGTGGTACGGCGACAGCGTCTCGCTCTCCCGCTGGAGCGACATCTGGCTGAACGAGGGCTTCGCCCAGTACGCGCAGTTCCTCTGGTCCGAGCACGAGAACGAGGGCACCGCGCAGGAGCTGGCCGACTACATCTACGCCTTCTACCCGGCCGACGACCCGTTCTGGAGCGTCAAGCCGGGCGACCCGGGAGAGGAGAACCAGCTCTCCGACGCGGTCTACCAGCGCGGCGCGGTCGCCATTCAGGCGCTGCGCAACGCCGTCGGGGACGAGACGTTCTTCCGGATCCTGAAGGGCTGGCCCACCGAGCGCCGCTACGGCAACGCCACCATTGCGGAGTTCCAGGCGTACGCGGAGAAGGTCTCCGGCCGGAACCTCGGCGATCTGCTGAACACCTGGCTGTTCACCCCCGGCAAGCCCGCCACCGGCCCGGTGCCGAACGGGACCGCGGCCGCCGCGTCGCCGGGTGCGGGCGCGGGTGCGGCGGCGGATCGGGGTGACGGGCGGCGGCCGGCGGAACCGAAGTCCTGGCGGAAGATCCAGGACGCCAACTCCGTTCACGCGGACCGGAAGTGACGGGATCGCCGTGAGGAGCCGGGGGGGGGCGCGGGGCGCGCCGGGCGCCCCCCCCCCCGGGCGGGGCCCGCCGGGGGGGGGCCCCCGCGGGGGGCGGGTGGGGGAAGGAAG